>DASWPO010000099.1:0-1707 GCA_036404015.1 Bordetella sp.
CTCGTCGATGCCGATGACCATGGGCCAGGCGCGGATGTCGGCGCCGTCGGGCGGCGCGAAGGTGAAGGCCGATCGCCGGCAGGGTTGCAGGCCGATGGGTTGCACGCCGGCGCGCTGGGCGACGGCGTCGCCCCAGGCGCCGGCGGCATTGATCACGACGGGCGCGCGCCAGGTCTGGCCGCCCGCCTCGACGTGCCACAGGCCGTCGCGGTAGGCGAGCGAGGCGGCCTCGGCGTTGCAGGCGATGATTCCGCCTGCCTTGCGCAGGCCGCGCAGATAGCCCTGGTGGATGGCGTGCACGTCCATGTCGGAGGCATCGGGTTCGTAGATGCCGCCGATCACCTGTTCGGGGCGCAGGCAGGGCGCCAGGGCGAGGGTCTCGGCGGCGTCGAGCAGGCGCATGGTCTTGGAGACCGTGCGCAGCGTCTGCCATTCGTGGGTCAGTTGGTCTTGCTGCCCCGGCGCGGCGACGACCAGCGCACCGCGCGGCGCGAGCAGGGGCGTTGCCGTGAAGCCTTCGGGCGGCGATTCGAGAAAGGCGCGGCTGGCCAGGGTGAGGGCGCGTACCTGCGCCGGGCCGTAGCCTTCCATGAAGAGCGCGGCGGAACGGCCGGTGGCGTGGTAGCCGGGATGCGCTTCCCGTTCGAGCAGCACGACGCGGCCGTGCGGGGCCAGCCAGTAGCCGGCGGAGGCGGCGGCGATGCCCGCGCCGATGATGAGGAAATCGATGGGTTCGTTCATACTGCGGTAATCTACCGGAAATTGCGTAAACGCAAATTTGCGTTAACGCAAATAGTAGCGACACGGGGCTGCTGCCGAGCCTAGCGTTTTCCCTGAAGCTGCTGGATCTATGACGAACGGAGGCGTCTCGCGCGTCGTGTCGAAAGCGAAACCGCATACCCTGGACTGGGCCACACTGGGCCTGCGGCTGCGGGCCGCGCGCAAGCAGTTCGGCTGGACGCTGTCCGAGGTGGCGCAGCGCTCGGGCGTCTCCAGCACGACCATCTCGCGCGCCGAGCGCGGCCAGCTGGCGCTGGGCTACGAGAATTTTTCCGCGCTGGCCCGCGTGCTGGGCATGGGCCAGGACATGGCCGTCATGTTCTCGGAGGAGGGCAGCCAGGTCGGCCGGCTGCACGACCCGGTCGTCACGCGCAAGGGCGAGGGCATGACCTACCGCGGCCCGGCGTTCTCCTACCATTTCCTGGCGACGCAGGCCGCGGGCAAGCAGATGATCCCGACGCTGAGCACGGTGCACGCGCGCGCGGTGAGCGGCCCGCAAGACTACGCGCGCCACGACGGGGAAGAGTTTGTCTATGTGCTGAACGGGACGATCGAGGTGTATTTCGAGGACGGCAAGACGGTCAGGCTGGCAGCCGGCGATTCGCTGTATTTCGACAGCCGCATCGGCCATGCCTATGTCTGCACCAGCCGCCGGCTGGCCCGGATCGTGGGGGTCTGCACCCGGGAGAGCACGATGATGGCCACGGCGCGGGCCGGCGGCGTCGATCGGCCCGTGCGGGAAACCGCCGCCTAGCGGCGCGGGCGCGCGTTGCCGGCTAGGCGCGCCAGGCCGGAAACTCCATGACGGCGACTTCCAGGCCGGCGGGGCCGGCCTGCACCTCGAAGGCCGTCTCGTCGGGGTGCACGAAAAAGACCGAAAGCGGCGGATACGTCTCGCCGCGGTATTGCATCGCGCCGCTCAGCACC
>DASWPO010000100.1:0-2423 GCA_036404015.1 Bordetella sp.
GAGACCATCACCGAGCTCACCGTCGACGAGAAAATCACCGGCGCCCGCGCCAGGCGGCCCAACTATGTCAGCCCGAGCTTTGCCACCATCGCCGCCTTCAACGCCAACGGCGCCATGCCGCACTACCGCGCCATGCCCGAGTCCCACGCCGTCATCGCGGGCGACGGCCTGCTGCTGATCGATTCGGGCGGGCAGTACCTGTGCGGCACCACCGACATCACCCGGGTCGTGCCGGTGGGCAGGCCCAATGCCGACCAGAAGGTCGACTACACCCTCGTGCTCAAGGGCATGATCGCGCTGTCGCAGGCGGCTTTCCCGCGCGGCACGCCGTCGCCCATGCTCGATGCCATCGCCCGCGCCCCGATCTGGGCCGGCGGCGCCGAATACGGCCATGGCACAGGGCATGGCGTGGGTTATTTCCTGAACGTGCACGAAGGGCCGCAGGTGATTTCCTACCGCGCGGCGCCCTTGCCGCAGACGGCCATGGAGCCCGGCATGATCACGTCCAACGAGCCCGGCATCTACCGGCCCGGACGCTGGGGCGTGCGCATCGAGAACCTGGTGGCCTGCCGCCCCTGGCTGTCGGGCGAACTGGGCGAATTCCTGGGCTTCGAGACGCTCACTTTGTGTCCGATCGATACGCGCTGCATCGAGCGCGAATTGATACGCGCCGACGAGATCGCCTGGCTCGACGGCTATCACGCCACCGTGCGCCAGCGCCTCCTGCCGCTGGTGTCGGGCGAGGCGCGCGACTGGCTGCTGCGCCGCACCGAACCGCTGGCCGGCGGCGAGCAGGCGCGCGGCCTGATGGGTTAGTCCAGGGCAGTACGGGTAATCCTGACCTCGGGGAAAACCCCTAAAAAGGCGCTGGCGCGGGTATAATCCAAATTTCCTGCATGCACCCGATCCACCCGGGTGCCACTCACGATGACCAAATACGTATTTGTCACCGGCGGCGTCGTTTCATCCCTGGGCAAAGGGATCGCCGCTGCGTCCCTGGCTGCCATTCTCGAGTCGCGCGGCCTGCAGGTCACCCTGCTCAAACTCGATCCCTACATCAACGTCGACCCGGGCACCATGAGCCCCTTCCAGCACGGCGAAGTCTTCGTCACCGAAGACGGCGCCGAGACCGACCTGGACCTGGGCCACTACGAGCGCTTCATCTCGACCAAGATGCGCAAGGTGAACAACTTCACCACCGGCCAGATCTACGAATCCGTGCTGCGCAAGGAGCGCCACGGCGACTACCTGGGCAAGACCGTCCAGGTCATCCCGCACATCACCAACGAGATCCAGGACTTCATCGCCCGCGGCGCCGAGGCCTCCTGGAACGGCGCCACCGACGTGGCCATCGTCGAGATCGGCGGCACGGTGGGCGACATCGAATCGCTGCCCTTCCTGGAAGCCGTCCGCCAGATGAGCCTGCGCCTGGGCCGCAACAGTGCCGCCTTCGTGCACCTGACGCTGGTGCCCTTCATCGCCTCGGCCGGCGAACTCAAGACCAAGCCCACCCAGCACTCGGTGCAGAAGCTGCGCGAGATCGGCATCTATCCCAACGTGCTGCTGTGCCGCGCCGACCGCCGCGTGCCCGACGACGAGCGCGCCAAGATCTCGATGTTCTCCAACGTGCCGCTGGACGCCGTGATCTCGGTGTGGGACGCCGACTCCATTTACAAGATCCCCGCCATGCTGCACGCGCAGGGCGTGGACAACATCGTCTGCGATGCCCTGGGCCTGACGCCGCCGCCCGCCGACCTGTCCATGTGGGACGGCCTGGTCGACGCGCTCGAGCACCCGCGCGACGAGGTCACCATCGGCATGGTGGGCAAGTACGTGGACCTCACCGAATCGTACAAGTCGCTGTCCGAAGCGCTGGCGCATGCCGGCATCCACACGCATTCGCGCGTGCGCATCGAGTACCTCGACTCCGAGGAAATCGACGAGCGCGGCACCGACGCGCTGCGCGGGCTGGACGCCATCCTGGTGCCGGGCGGCTTCGGCAAGCGCGGCACCGAAGGCAAGATCAAGGCCATCCGCTACGCCCGCGAAAACGACGTGCCCTACCTGGGCATCTGCCTGGGCATGCAGCTCGCGGTGATCGAATACGCCCGCGACGTGGTCGGCCTGGCAGGCGCCAGCAGCACCGAGTTCGACGCCGACACGCCGCACCCGGTGGTGGCCCTCATCACCGAGTGGCGGGACCGCGAAGGCCAGATCGAGAAGCGCGACGCCTCGTCCGACCTGGGCGGCACCATGCGCAAGGGCGCGCAGCGCTGCCCGATCAAGCCGGGCACCCTGGCTTCGCGCATCTATGGCGCCGAGGTCAACGAGCGCCATCGCCACCGCTACGAAGTCAACAACCTCTACGTGCCCAAGCTCGAAGCGGCCGGCATGGTGATCAGCTCGCTCACGCCCAGCGAGCA
>DASWPO010000101.1:0-11341 GCA_036404015.1 Bordetella sp.
CACGCCAATCACAGCCTGTTCTGGACCGTCATGTCGCCCACGGGCGGCGGCAAGCCAGAGGGGGCGCTGGCTGCCGCCATCGACGCCGAACTGGGCGGCCTGGACGCGTTCAAGGAGGCGTTCACCAAGGCGGCGCTGACGCGCTTTGGCAGCGGCTGGGCCTGGCTGAGCGTGACGCCACAGAAAAAGCTGGTCGTCGAGAGCACCGGCAACCAGGACAGCCCCCTGATGTCCGGCAACATACCCATCCTGGGGCTGGATGTATGGGAGCACGCTTACTATCTGAAGTACCAGAACCGGCGTCCCGAATACATCGCGGCTTTCTACAACGTCGTCAACTGGCCCGAGGTCGCGCGCCGCTACCAGGAGGCGCTTGGTTGACGCCGGCTCGGGGATAGGCCGCGGCGCGCCCGCAGCCTATCCCCGCACCATATCGACCAGCAGCTTGATGTTAAGCGCCACGAGCAGGCCCGCCACGCTCCATGCAAGCAGCGTGACTGCGCGCCCCGTGGCGAACTCGCCCATCACTTTGCGATCGGACACGAGACGCACCAGCGGGATGACGGCGAAAGGCAACTGCATCGACAGCACCACCTGGCTGAACACCAGCAGCCTGGCCGCGCCGCTCTCGCCATAGAAACCGACGACCACGACGACGGGGAGAATCGCCAGGCCGCGCGTCAGCAAGCGCCGGATCCAGCCCGGCATGCGAAGGCTCAGGAATCCCTCCATGACGATCTGTGCGGCCAGGGTTGCGGTCACGGTCGAGTTGATGCCAGACGCCAGCAAGGCGATTGCGAACGCCAGCGACGCCAGCCCCACGCCCAGCATCGGCGACAGCAAGCGGTAGGCCTGATCGATTTCCTCGACGTCGATACGGCCTGCGGCATGAAAAACCGCCGCCGAGGTGATCAGGATGGCCGCATTGACGCACAGCGCCAGCAGCAGCGCGATGGTGCTGTCCATCACCGACCAGCGCAATCCTTCGCGCCGCCCCTCCCGCGTGCGCGGGTAATTGCGTGTCTGCACGATGGCGGAATGCAGGTATAGGTTGTGCGGCATGACCGTGGCTCCGATGATGCCGATGGCGAGGTAGAGCGCGGCGGGGTCGGACATGATCCGCGTCCGTGGGATAAAGCCCGCCAGCAATTCCGCGACCACCGGCTGCGCCAGCATGACCTGGACGCCGAAGCAGGCGAAGATGACCAGCAGCAGCGCGACGACGAAGGCCTCCAGCCATCGAAACCCGCGCCGCATCAGCAGCAAGACGACGAAAACGTCCAGGGCCGTCAACGCCGCGCCGAGGGCCAGGGGTATGCCAAACAACAGATTCAACGCGATCGCCGTGCCGATCACCTCCGCCAGGTCGCAGGCGATGATGGCGATTTCGCACAAGCCCCAGAGCAAGAGACTCACGCTGCGGGGATAGTGGGCACGGCACGCCTGGGCCAGGTCGAGGCCCGCCGCGACGCCCAGGCGCGCCGCGAGCGCCTGCAGCAGGATCGCCATCAGGCTGGAAAGCAGGACAACCGAAAGCAGCAGGTAGCCGAACCGCGAGCCCCCCGCCAGATCCGTCGCCCAGTTGCCCGGGTCCATATACCCGACCGACACCATGTAGCCCGGGCCGACAAAGGCCAGCAGCCGACGCAGCCAGCTGGCCGATCCAGGCACGGGAACACTGCTGTGCATATGCCCCAGGCTCGGATCCATGGACGCCGCGGCTTCCTGGCCGGAGGAATCGCAATAGGCGCTCTGCTCTCTCATGCCGTCGTTCCTCGAGCCCGGCCAAGGCCATGCGGACGCGCATGCGTTCCTGGCGATCGGGACTTTCATCTAAAGATTAATGATTCTCATTATTAATAATGCCACATATTTCCTCTTTGTTAACGGGAAATGACATGCAGGCGCGCCATTGCGAAGCCTCGCCTGCCCGCAAGGCACACGCCCCCTCTGCACCGTCGGTTCCCATTTGTGCGGCGAACCCTGGAATACGCTCATTGAGCGTATACTGCCCGACAATACCCGCGCGTGCGCGGGCTCCTGCCGCCCGCCCCCATGCCCCACTCGAAAAAGTCGCAAAATCCAACATCCAGTGTTATTCGCCGGGCCCGCATCGCTGCGGACCTGACCCAGACGGAAGCAGCGGAAACCGTCCGGGCTTCGCTTCGCGCGTGGCAGCAATGGGAAGCGGGTGACCGAGCCATGCCGCCTGGCCTGTTCGAGCTGTTCATGCTCAAGACCGGGCAATGGCCGCTCGACGAAGACGAAGGGGCGAAGTAAGCATCGAGGGCTGAGACATGACAGGCGCAGAAGCCAGAAAGACCGGCGACGCCGGTATCGCAATACACGGGCATCCGGTCCGCAAGACAGATTCGGAGCCTCCCCCTGGGAGCCAGAGCGTATCTGGGAGGGGATGCAGAACACGGCAAGATATGTCCCGAACTTGTCCTGAAAATTCGCCGCGCAAATTAATAAGTTATCGACCTTAATGGAAAAAATAGACGTTTCCGGCCACACGCCCATGATGGCCCAGTACCTCCGCCTGAAGGCGGAAGCCGGGCCCTTGCTGCTCTTCTATCGCATGGGCGATTTCTACGAGATGTTCTACGACGACGCCGAACGCGGCGCGCGCCTGCTGAGCCTCACGCTGACCAAGCGCGGCTCGTCCAACAGCGCCCCCATCCCCATGGCGGGCGTGCCGGTGCACGCCATGGAGCAATACCTGGCGCGGCTGGTTGCGATGGGCGAGTCCGTGGCGATCTGCGAACAAATAGGCGACCCCGCCGCGTCCAAGGGTCCGATGGAGCGCAAGATCGTGCGCATCGTCACGCCGGGCACCCTCACCGACGATGCCCTGCTGCCCGCCAAGGCCGATCGCGCGCTGGCCGCGGTTTTCCTCAATGGCAAAGCCGGCAGGCCGGATCCCCGCGCCGGCCTGGCCTGGCTGAACCTGGCCAGCGGCGAGTTCCGCGTCACCGAATGCGCGCCGTCGCAGCTCGAATCCGAGCTGCACCGCATCGCGCCGGCCGAGCTCGTCTGCGCGGAAGGCGGCGTCCTGCCCTTTTCCTTCGAGGGCGCCACCACCCGCGTGCCCGACTGGCATTTCGAGCGCGACGGCGCCCGCGCGAATCTGCTGGCGCATTTCAAGATCGATTCGCTGGCGAGCTTCGATGTGGAAGACATGCCGGCCGGCATCTGCGCGGCCGGCGCCCTGCTGCGCTATGCCGCGCGCACGCAATCGCAGGCGCTGGCCCACGTGCAGCAACTGCAGGCCGAACGGCCCGGCCTGTACGTGGCGCTGGATCCGGTCACGCGCCGCAACCTCGAACTCACCCAGACGCTGTCGGGCGAAGACGCGCCCACGCTGTTCTCGCTGCTCGATACCTGCCGCACTCCCATGGGCAGCCGCCTGCTGCGCCGCTGGCTGCATCACCCGCTGCGCGAGAACGCGCCGGCCCAGGCCCGGCAGCAAGCCATCGCCGCGCTCATCGACGCGCGCACCCATGCCGACCAGCCCTTCGTTTCGGGCAACCTGCTCGACAGCCTGCGCCAGGGCCTGGACGCCTATCCCGACATGGAGCGCATCGCCGCGCGCCTGGCCCTGCGCTCGGTGCGCCCGCGCGAGCTCGCCAGCCTGCGCGATGCCCTGGCCAGCCTGCCGGCGCTGCGCGGCCTGCTGGCCGGCCTGCAGGACAGCCCGCGCTTGACCGAACTCACCGGCCATTTGTCGCCCGATGCCGGCATTGCCGAACTCCTGCAACGCGCCGTGGCCGCCGAACCCGCCGCGGCCATCCGCGACGGCGGCGTGATCGCCGCGGGCTTCGACGCCGAACTCGATGAATTGCGCGCCCTGGCCACCGACGGCGGCGATTTCCTGCTGCAGCTGGAAACCCGCGAACGCGAACGCACCGGCATCGCCAACCTACGCGTCGAATTCAACCGCGTGCACGGTTTCTACATCGAGGTCAGCAAAGGGCAGACCGACAAGGTGCCCGAGGACTACCGCCGCCGCCAGACGCTGAAAAACGCCGAACGCTACATCACGCCCGAGCTCAAGACCTGGGAAGACCGCGTGCTGTCGGCGCAGGACCGCTCGCTGGCGCGCGAGAAGTGGCTGTACGAGAACCTGCTCGACGCGCTGGCCCCGCAGGTGCCCGCCCTGTCGGCCTGTGCCGGCGCGCTGGCCGAACTCGACACGCTGGCCGCGCTGGCCGAGCACGCGCGCCGCCACGACTGGACCGCGCCGCAATTGGGTAGCGAGGCTGAAATCGATATCGAGGCCGGCCGCCATCCCGTGGTCGAGAAAGCCATCGAGCGCTTCACGCCCAATGGCTGCCGGCTCGACGCGACACGCCGCATGCTGCTCATCACCGGCCCGAACATGGGCGGCAAGTCGACCTATATGCGGCAGATCGCGCTGATCGCCCTGCTGGCGCGCATCGGCAGCTTCGTGCCGGCCGCGCGCGCGCGGATCGGCGCGCTCGACCGCATCTTCACCCGCATCGGCGCGGCCGACGACCTGGCCGGCGGCCGGTCGACCTTCATGATGGAAATGACCGAGGCCGCCGCCATCCTGTCGGCCAGCACGCCCCACAGCCTGGTGCTGATGGACGAGATCGGCCGCGGCACGTCCACCTACGACGGCCTGTCCCTGGCCTGGGCCATCGCCCACCGGCTGTTGACCTACAACCGGGCCCTCACGCTGTTCGCCACGCACTACTTCGAGCTTACGCGCCTGCCGGCGGAGCAAAGCACGGCGGCCAACGTGCACCTGGCCGCGGCCGAATCGGCCGGCGGCATCGTGTTCCTGCACGAAGTGCGCGAGGGCCCGGCCAGCCGCAGCTACGGCATACAGGTGGCGCAGCGCGCCGGCATCCCGCAGGCCGTCATCCGCCAGGCCACGCGCGAACTGGAACGCCTGGAATCGCAAGGCGCGCCCACGCCGCAGCTGGGGCTGTTCTCCGCCGCGGCCGAGGCCGAGGCGCAAAGCCAGATCGACGCCGAGGCCGCCGAATCGCAACATGCCATGGAGGCCTTGCGCGACGAACTGGCCGCGCTGGACCCGGACAGCCTCACGCCAAGAGAAGCGCTCGAAGCCTTATACCGGCTAAAGTCGCATCTGTGAGCCGCGGCAGCCCGCGGCGGCTCGAGAACCCAGACTCATGCCCATCTCCACGCAAATTCCGCTGCAACTACTAGGCGGCCTAAGTCCAGACGAATTCATGCGCCGCCACTGGCAGCGCAAGCCGCTCTTGATCCGGCAGGCCGTCCCGGGCTTGAAGCCGCCCATCTCGGCCGCCGCGCTCAAGAAGCTGGCCAGGAGCGACGAGGTCGAGTCGCGGCTGATCTGGCGCGAGGAAGGGCTATGGCAGATGGAACGCGGGCCCTTCGCCCGCCTGCCCAAGGTCCACGAACCCGACTGGACCCTGCTGGTGCAAAGCATGGACCTGCACGACGACGCCGTCTGCGCGTTGATGCAGCAGTTCCGCTTCGTGCCCGATGCCCGCCTGGACGACGCCATGATCAGCATCGCCACCACGGGCGGCGGCGTGGGGCCGCATTTCGACAGCTATGACGTCTTCCTGCTGCAGGCCGCGGGCCGGCGGCGCTGGCGCTACGGCATGCAGCGGGACCTGTCGCTCGAGCCCGACCTGCCGCTCAAGATCCTGAGCCGCTTCCAGCCCGAGGAAGACCATGTGCTGGAGCCCGGCGACATGCTGTACCTGCCCCCGCAGGCCGCCCACGACGGCATCGCGATGGACGACGACTGCATGACGATCTCCATCGGCTTTCGCGCGCCCAGCCTGGCCACGCTGGCCCGCGGCCTGCTCGAGGCGGCCGCCGACCAGGCCATGGCCCGGCTGGGCCAGCCCGCCGGCCCCTACGGCGAACCGCCCCTGCCCGGCCCGCGGCTCGACGGCCTGTATCGCGACCCGGGCCAGCCCGCCTCGACGCATCCGGCCGAACTGCCCGACGCCATGGTGGACGCCACGCTGGCCACGCTGGCCAGGCTGCGCTTCGACCCAGCCCTGGCCGCGCGCTTCCTGGGCTGCTGGTTCACCGAACCCAATACGCTGAGCGTGTTCACCTCCGCCCACGACACCCCCGACCTCGAGGCCGGGTGGCCCGCGCAGGGCACGCTCGTGCTCGACCGCCGCACCCGTATGCTCTATCGCGGCCGCCAGTTGTTCATCAACGGCGAGACCGCCCCCGTGCCGCCCTCGCCCGCCCTGCGCGCGCTGGCCGACGAACGCCGCCTGGACTGCCGCGACGCGCGCTGCCGCAAGCTCGACGAGGACAGCCTCGCCTGCCTGTCGGACTGGTTGTCGGCGGGCTGGCTGCATTACGCCGCACAATAAAAAAACGGGCCCGAGGTCGGTCACCTCGGGCCCGTTTTGCAAACAGGGCGCAGGCGCCCCGCCTGCGGGATTACTGCATCTTGTCTTTCAGCACGCCCAGCATGCGTTGGGCGGTGGGGCTGGTGTCGCGCGCGCCATTGCTGTCGAGCACGGTGACCTGCGTCTGCGCACCGCTCGAACCGCTGCCGCTCAGGTGCACGCGGTATTGCGGCGCGACGGCCGGTTTGACGCCGAAGAGGTAGCGGCTGAAGATGTTGGGATCTTCGGGGCGCACGCCGGTATCGGTATCCAGGTAGCGCACGAAGTAGTCGCCGGCATTGCGGTCGCGGTCCTGCACCGAGAAGCCGCCGGAATCCAGCGCCACGCCCACGCGGCGCCAGGCCCGGTCGAAGGCTTCGCCGATGGTGAGCTCGCTGGCGCCCTGCGCGGTCTGCACGCTCTGGACGTCGACCTTGGCGGGGCTGACCTGCGCCTGCGCCAGCAGTTGGCGGGCACGGTCGGCATCGGTGCCCAGGAAGACCATCATGCGGGCCAGCATGGCGGCGTTCAAGCCCGCGTCTTCCTGGCCGGGAACCCAGACGGCCAGGGCCGAGGGACCGGAGTTCTCCATCTTCTCAGTCATCTGCTGGTGGCTGAGGAAGATCTCGGTATGGTCGCCGACCCGCTCGACGCGCGTGCGGAAACGCTCGCGCTCGCCGCTGTCGTAGGCTTCGTTGAAAATCGTGCCCAGGACATCATGCAGCCAGCTGTCGGGGATCTTGGCGCGGTTCTCGGCCCAGTCCGTTTCCAGCAGGCCGGCCTGCGGGTTGTTGGTGTTCAGCGTAAAGCCCACGCTCGTCCAGAAGTCGACCAGCTTGGGGAAGATCTGCTCGGGAGGATGGTCGATCACCAGCCAGCGCAGGTCGCCGTCGCGCTCGATATGCATGTCGTCGCGCTGCGGCAGCACGCCGGACGGCGACTTGCCCGTGGCCACCGCCGAGGCTGCGTCCTTGCTCTGCTGCTGGTACTGCGAGAACGAGGTGGCGCCGCCCGCATCGGGCGCGCGGTAGCGGGGATCGGAGGCGGCCTGCGTCAGGTCGGGCGGAATGTTCAGCGGTTCGACATCACTGCTCGAGGCGCTCTTGTAGTCGATGGGATTATCGACGCCGATTGCCTTGCCTATGCTGCTGCAGCCGGCCAGCTGAGCCAAGCTCAGGGCCAATGCCATCGATGCCGCGGGCTTCGCCCAACGCCCGGCATGACGTTTGTTCATACGTATCCTCGTGATGTTCAAAGCAGGCCGGTTTCGCTCAAGGCCTGGCGTACCATGGCATGATGCGCTGCGCCCAGTTCGCACAGGGGCAGGCGCAAGCCTAGTTTGGTGCGGCCCATCTGGGCAAGCGCCCATTTGACCGGAATGGGGTTGGCCTCGACAAACAAGGCCTTGTTCAGGCGAGCCAGGCGGGCGTTGAGTTCGCGCACCTTGGGAACATCGCCCGCCAACGCTGCCGTGCACAGGTCGTGCATCAAGCGCGGCGCCACGTTGGCCGTGACCGAGATATTGCCACGCGCGCCCAGCAGGATGAGCGCCGCCGCGGTGGGATCGTCGCCGCTCAGGATCTGGAAGCCGGCCGGCGCCTCGCGCAGCAACAGCGCGCCGCGGCCGATGTCGCCCGTCGCGTCCTTGACGCCGATGATGCCGGGCACCTCGGCCAGGCGCAGCACGGTTTCGTTGGACATGTCGGCCACGGTGCGGCCGGGCACGTTATAGAGCAGCGTGGGCAGCTCCACCGCCTCGGCGATGGTGCGGAAGTGGCGGTACAGCCCTTCCTGGGTGGGCTTGTTGTAGTAGGGGACGACCGACAGGCCGGCCTGCGCGCCCACCTTGAGCGCGTGGCGCGACAAGTGGATGGCTTCCTCGGTGGAATTGGCGCCCACGCCGACCACGACGGGAATGCGGCCGGCCGCATGCTCGACCGCCACGCGGATCAGCTCGGCGTGCTCGTCGATCGAGACGGTGGGCGACTCGCCCGTGGTGCCGACCACGACCAGCGCATTGGAACCCTCGGCCACGTGCCAGTCGATCAGGGCACGGTAGGCCTCGTAGTCGAGGCTGCCATCAGGGTGCATCGGGGTCACCAGGGCGACCAGGCTGCCCTGGAACAGGGGCGCGGCAGGGGTAGTAGTTGTCATGAAAAGCTCCGGACCCAAGTGGGTGGGCAGGCCGGTTTTAAACCAATTAAACCAACGAGTTTACTGGATAAAGCGGGTAACCCCACACAAATTCCTACAGGATCCAGCCCACCACCAAACGCCCCAAGGCCAGCAGCGGCCCCAGGAACAGTCCCAGCGACCCGGTGACCAGCAACAGCATCACGATCATCAGGCCATAGGGCTCGATGCGGGCGTAGTGCCAGGCCGCCCGGTTCGGTAACAGGCTGAAAACGATTCTTCCGCCATCGAGCGGCGGCACGGGCAGCAGGTTCATCGCCATGAGCACCAGATTCACGTTCACCCCGGCCAGCGCCATCTCGAACCAGAAATGCTCCTGCAGGCCCATGGCCGCGCAGGCGCGCAGCAGCAGCGCCCAGGCCAGCGCCATGGCCAGGTTGGCCGCCGGCCCGGCCAGGGCCACCCACAGCATGTCCCGCTTGGGACGGCGCAGGCGGCCGAAATTCACGGGCACCGGCCGGGCCCAGCCGAACAGCACGCTCGGGCCGCCCAGCAGCTTGGCGCCCAGCAGCATCACGATCGGCACCAGCAGGGTACCGACCGGGTCGATATGCCGGGCGGGGTTGAGGCTGATGCGGCCGGCCTGCGCCGCCGTCGGATCGCCGAACAGGCGTGCCACATAACCATGGGCCGCCTCGTGCAGCGTGATCGCGAAGATCAGGGGCAAGGCATAGACCGCGATGGTCTGGATGATTTCGTTCATGGCGCGATTGTAGGCGCAGCCGAAGCGGCGAGACTCAGGCCAGGCCCAGCTGCGCCGGATCGCCGCGCCCCAGCCGCAGCACCACCGGCTCCGCGCCGGTCAGATCCAGCACCGTGGTGGGCGCCTGGGGGCAGGCGCCCGCGTCGACCACCGCAGCCAGCTCGTGCGCATAACGCTCGACGATTTCCCGGGGGTCGTTCAGGGCCTCCTCTTCGCCCCGGGGGATGAGCGTGGTCGACAGGAGGGGCTCGCCGATTTCCTCGAGCAGGGCCAGGGCGACCTTGTGGTCGGGCACGCGGATGCCGATGGTCTTGCGCGACGGGTGCGACACGCGCCGCGGCACCTCGCGCGTAGCCTCCAGAATGAAGGTCCACGGCCCCGGCGTGGCCGCTTTGATCAAGCGGTATTGCCGGTTGTCGACCCGCGCCATCATGCCGATCTCGGCCAGGTCGCGGCACAACAGCGTCAGGTGGTGCCGTTCGTCCAGCCCGCGCAGGCGGCGCATGGCGTCGGCGGCCGCCTTGTCGTCGAGCCGGGCCACCACGGCATAGCTCGAATCGGTGGGCACGGCCAGCAGGCCGCCGTCGCGCAGCCACTGCACGGCCTGCCGCAACAGGCGGGGCTGCGGATTGTCAGGATGTAAGGTCAGGAGCAAAGCCATGCGGTTTATCCTAACATTGCCGCATGCGGGGCCAGAAGACGCGGGGCCAACCCCGGGCCGACACCAGGAGAAGCATTCATGCGCATGGACGATAGCCGCGAAAGCGACAACATCGAAGACCGCCGCAGCGCCGGGCCACGGATCGTCGGCCGCGGCACCATCGGCATCGGCACCATCGTGCTGGCGCTCGTGGCCATGTACTTCGGGGTGGATCCTTCCGTCGTGCTCAACCTGGCCGCCGGCGGCGGCCAGCCCGCCCCCCAGCAGCAGAGCGTGCCCGCCGGCAAACCCACGGGCAGCGATCCCACCGAACATTTCGTCGCCCGCGTGCTGGGCGAGACCGAGGACACCTGGAGCGCCATCTTCCAGCAGCAGTTCCATCGCCAGTACAGCGCCCCCACCCTGGTGCTGTTCCGCGGCGCCACGCCCACGGCCTGCGGCACCGGCCAGGCCGCCATGGGGCCCTTCTACTGCCCGGGCGACAGCAAGGTCTACCTGGACATGGGCTTCTTCGACGACATGTCGCGCCAGCTCAACGCGCCCGGCGACTTTGCCCGCGCCTACGTCATCGCCCACGAAGTCGGCCACCATGTGCAGCACCTGCTGGGCATCACCGACCAGGTCGACGCGGCGCGCCAGCGCTCGCCCGGCCAGGCCAATGCCTTGTCGGTGCGGGTCGAACTGCAGGCCGATTGCTACGCCGGCATCTGGGCGCAACACGCCAACCAGACGCACCACATCCTGGAAAACGGCGACATCGAGTCCGGCCTGAACGCCGCCAACCAGATCGGCGACGACACCCTGCAGAAACGCAGCCAGGGCTACGTAGTGCCCGACTCGTTCACGCACGGCAGCTCGGCGCAGCGCGTACGCTGGTTCAAGCGCGGCTTCGAGAGCGGCGACCTGCGCCAGTGCGACACCTTCGGCGCCAGCCAGCTCTAGATCACGTCTGCACGCCCATCAGGCCGTCGACGATGGACTGGCCGTGCGAAACGGCAGCCTGCACGGCCTCGCGCGGGCTGTAGACGAAATTGCCTTGTTCGAAGCAGGGCACCGGGTATTCGTGCCCGGGGTCCTGCACGGAGTTGGCCGCCACGATCTGCACGGTGGCAGTGAAGATGGGACCACTGGAATTAGGTGGAGCTTCTTCCGGCGTGCCGCGAAGCACCTTGGCCGTCAGGCGGTAGCCTTTATAAACAAAATTATTTTGAATCACGCAATGCTCTCCTTGCAATCGAGCATAACGTGGCTTCATTGCAGTGCCCGCACTATATTCGCACCGTTGTGGTCATATCGCGACAAGGGCAAACCCGGCGATTCCGGCCCCAAAAGCCCGCAAGGCCGCCAAATTTCATGCTAAAATCGCGCTTCTTTACTGCGGTGGCTGTAGCTCAGTTGGTAGAGTCC
>DASWPO010000102.1:0-3330 GCA_036404015.1 Bordetella sp.
GGCTTGGTTCTCGATCCTCGACAGCGAGTGGCCCGCCCGCCGGGCCGCGTTCGAGCGCTGGCTGTCGCCCGACAACTTCGACGCGGCCGGGCAGCAGCGCCGCCGCTTGGGCGAGCTGGCCTGACGGGGCAGGGTCATCGGGAAGCAACGAGAAGTCGGCGCAAAATCAGGGCAACTCAGCCGGGTGGTTATCCAGCGCCAGGGCGATCTGCTGGCGCAGGTCCCAGGGGTCGAGGCGGGCGTCGACCGGGCCGTAGAAGGCGCCGTCGCGCACCAGGAAGAGGGCGGGCAGGTGGAAGACTTCATAGCGCTCGACCAGGCCGCCGTTGTCGCCGGCGTCGATCCAGCACAGGCGGTCGACCGGGAGGTCCATCCCGGGCAACTGTTCCCGGGCCGCGCGGCACAGGCTGCAGGTGCGGCTATGGAAAGCCAGCAGGGAGAGGCCGGGCGCATCCAGCAGGTAGCGATCGGCCGTGCCGTCGTCGAGGTGTATGTCGGTCATTTTTTGCTGCGTCGCAATATATCTGTTTCGGTTTTGCAACAGTAAATCAAGGATTTACCCCGAAAACATCACTCGCTTCGGAGAGTATCCCTGTCATGCGCATGGGATTTGATCGCGGGCCATGCGCCCAGGCAGTAAGGTGCCGCCTGTAAGCGTGGAACCGCTAAGTGCTTTCTTTGCGCGAGACGGCGATTCCAATCAATGACTCCTAAATCCTACAAAGACTATACAGAGACTATGTGGATCATTCTTATATTGCCCTTCATCGGCCTGCTGTGGCTGCCCTTCTATAACCAGCTCGAACCTTCCTGGCTGGGCCTGCCGTTCTTCTACTGGTACCAGCTGTTGTGGGTGCCCCTGACGGCTTTCCTGACCTGGATCGTTTTCCGCCACTATTACAAGGGAGATGAGGAATGAGCAGCTCGATCAACTGGACCGCGCTGTCCGTTTTCATCTTCTTCTTCGTGCTCGTCACGGTCATGGGCTTTGCCGCCTCGCGTTGGCAGAGCCACGGCAGCAAGCAGGCCGCGCTCGACGAGTGGGGCCTGGGCGGCCGGCGCTTCGGCACCTGGATCACCTGGTTCCTGGTCGGCGGCGACTTCTACACCGCCTACACCGTGATCGCCGTGCCGGCCCTGGTCTACGCCGTGGGCGCCTATGGCTTCTTCGCGCTGCCCTACACCATCCTGGTCTACCCCATCGTGTTCGCCATCATGCCCAAGCTGTGGAGCGTGGCGCACAAGAACGGCCACGTGACCGCCGGCGACGTGGTCTACGCCAGCTACAACTCGCGCCCGCTCGAGCTGGCCGTGGCCGTCACCGGCGTGCTGGCCACCATGCCCTACATCGCCCTGCAGCTGGTGGGCATGGAAGTGGTCATCAAGGCCTTGGGCCTGACCGGCGAGGTCCCGTTGTTCGCGGCCTTTATCATCCTGGCCCTCTACACCTACTCGGCAGGCCTGCGCGCGCCCGCGCTGATCGCCTTCGTCAAGGACCTGATGATCTACATCGTGGTGCTGGCGGCCGTGATCATCGTGCCGCTCAAGGTGGGCGGCTACGGCGCGGTGTTCAGCGCCGCGGCCGACGCCTACAAGGCCAAGGGCAGCGGCAGCCTGTCGCTGGCGCCCGCGCAGTTCCTGCCCTACGCCTCGCTGGCGCTGGGCTCGGCCCTGGCGGCGTTCATGTACCCGCACACCCTCACCGGCATCTTCGCCGCCAAGAGCGCCAACACCATCCGCAAGAACGCGGTCTACCTGCCGGTCTATACGCTGCTGCTGGGCCTGATCGCCATGCTGGGCTATATGGCGTACGCGGCGCACGTCGATGTCAAAACGCCCAACGACGTGGTGCCGGCGCTGTTCAACTCGGTGTTCCCCAGCTGGTTCGCGGGCTTTGCCTTCGCGGCCATCGCCATCGGCGCCCTGGTTCCGGCGGCGGTCATGTCGATCGGCGCGGCCAACCTGTTCACCCGCAACTTCTGGAAGGCCTATGTCGACCCGCAGGTCACGCCGGTGGGCGAGGCCAAGGTCGCCAAGATCGTCTCGCTGGTGGTCAAGCTGGGTGCGCTGGCTTTCATCATTTTCGTGCCCACGCAGTTCGCCATCAACCTGCAGCTGCTGGGCGGGGTGTGGATCCTGCAGACCCTGCCCGCGCTGGTGTTCGGCCTGTTCTGCAAGAAGCTGGGCGGCCGCGCCCTGCTGGTCGGCTGGGTCGTGGGCATGGTCTACGGCACTTGGACGGTCTTCGCCGATGGCATCAAGCCCGTGCACACGATCGATGGCTTCACGGTCTACACCGGCCTGCTGGCCCTGGTGCTGAACATCATCGTGGTGGTCGTCGCCCAGCTGGTGCTCGGCAAGAAGGCCTATTCGGCGCCCAAGCCGGCCTGATCGGGATCGCGGGCGGGCGAGCAGCCCGCCCGCCGAAAAGCCCGCCGGATGCGAGTCCGGCGGGCTTTTTTTCATGCCGGGCGGCATCGGGGCGGGGCCGGGCCCGCGGCCCGCGATAACATTACGCGGATACGGCATTCATTCATTCCAAGAAATAAAGGTTTTTTGCTTATGGCCTCGACCCAAGTCCTGGCGGGTTTTCATGCGGTGGTCGCGCGCCTGCGCCACGCGCCCGAATCGATCCGGGACATCTATATCGAAGCCTCGCGCCGCGACAAGCGCATGCAGAGCCTGCTCGAACTGGCCGAGCGCGCCGGCCGGCGCGTCCATCCCGTGGCCATGGATCGGCTCGACGGCCTGGCCGGCGGCACGCGGCACCAGGGCGTGGTGGCGCTGGCCGACGAGCGCCAACTGGCCGTGAGCGTCGACGACGTGCTCGACGTCATCGAAGGCCCGGCGCTGCTGCTGCTGCTCGACGGCGTGACCGACCCGCACAACCTGGGCGCCTGCCTGCGCACGGCCGACGCCGCCGGCGTGCACGCCGTGCTCGCCCCGCGCGACCGCGCCGTGGGCCTGACCAGCACCGTGCAGCGCGTGGCCTGCGGCGCGGCCGACACCGTGCCCTACATCACCGTCACCAACCTGGCCCGCACCATGCGCGAGCTCAAGGAACGCGACATCTGGCTGGTCGGCACCGACGACCAGGGCAGCGACAGCCTGCACGCCATCGACGCCAGGCGATCCATGGCCTGGGTCATGGGCGCCGAAGGCGAGGGCATGCGCCGCCTCACCAGGGAAACCTGCGACCAGTTGGTGCGCATCCCCATGCTGGGCTCGGTGGAGAGCCTGAACGTCAGCGTGGCCAGCGCCGTCTGCCTGTACGAAACGGTGAGGCAGCGCCAGACGAATTGAACCGCAGCAACCAGAGATGAATTGAGC
>DASWPO010000103.1:0-8621 GCA_036404015.1 Bordetella sp.
GCCGCCCGGGAACGCCACGTAGCCGCCCATGCCCAGCACCACGTCGGGACGCACCTGCGACAGGCGCATCCAGGCCTGGCCCAGGGCCCGGCCCAGCGTCAGCGGCAGGCGCAGCAGCACGCCCAGGCCGCGGCCGCGCACGCCGGCAAAGCGCAGCGGCACCAGGTCGAAGCCGCGGGCCGGCACCAGCCTGCCTTCCATTTTTTCGGGGTTGCCCAGCCACAGCACGCGCCAGCCGCGCGAACGCAGCACATCGGCCACGGCCAGGCCGGGCATGATGTGCCCGCCGGTGCCGCCGGCCATGATGAGGATGGTGCGCTGCTGCGCGGCCGCCGTCATATCCGCCCCCCGCGCATCAGGATGCGGTTCTCGATGTCGACCCGCAGCAGCAGCGCCAGCCCGCACAGATTCATCACGATGCCCGAGCCGCCGTAGCTCATCAGCGGCAGGGTCAGCCCCTTGGTGGGCAGCAGGCCGAGGCACACGCCCATATTGATGAAGGCCTGCACGCCGAACCACAAGGCCACGCCATGCGCGGCCAGGCCGGCGAAGGTGCGTTCCATGGCAATGGCCTGCCGGCCGATGTCGAAGCCGCGCTGCACCACCACGCCGAATAGCGCGATCACCAGCATCACGCCGGCGAAACCCAGCTCTTCGCCGACCACGGCCATCAGGAAGTCCGTATGGGCTTCCGGCAGGTAGTGCAGTTTCTCGACGCTGGCGCCCAGGCCCACGCCCAGCCATTCGCCGCGCCCGAAGGCGATCAGCGAGTGCGACAGCTGATAGGCGCTGCCGTAGGCATTGGCCTCGTTCCAGGGGTCCAGATAGGCGAACAGACGCGCCCGGCGCCAGGGCGACAGCCAGATCAGCATCAGGAACAGCCCGATCAGCACGCCCAGCAGGCTGCTGAAATACTTGCCGTTGATGCCGCCAAGGAACAGCACGCCGATGGCGATCGCCACGATCACCATGAAAGCGCCCAGGTCGGGCTCGAGCAGCAGCACCATGCCCACCGCGCCCAGGGCGCAAGCCATGGGCAGGAAGCCGCGCGCGAAGACCTGCATGTACTCCTGCTTGCGCACCGTGTAATTGGCGGCATAGATCACGGCGGCCAGCTTCATCAGCTCGGAGGGCTGGAAGTTGATGGGCCCCAGCGGAATCCAGCGGCGGGCGCCGTTGACCTCGCGGCCGATGCCGGGAACCAGCACGACCACCATCAGCGCCAGCGACACCATGAATAGCGGCACGGCGACCTTTTGCCAGGCCTGGACGGGAATGGTCAGCGTCACGATGGCCACCATCACGCCGATGGAAATGAAGATGCCATGGCGCAGGATGAAGTAGTACCGGCCGTAGGCGGCGTAGCGCGGACCGTCGCCCAGCGCGATCGACGCCGAATACACCATCAGCAGGCCCAGCATCAGCAGGGCGGCCACCGCCAGCACCAGCGGCAGGTCGAAGTTGCGCATGCGCGTGCGCCCGGGGCGCACGGCATTCACGCTGGCGGCAGGTCCGGTATAGGCGGTAGTGCTCATAGTGAGGCCCCCTTGGCGCTACGCGCCTTCCCCCCGGGGGGGAGCGATGCGCGCTGGAGGCGGCTCGGCGTGCGCATCAGACTTCTCCCCTGTCCAAAGCCAATTCCTCGACGTCGGCCGCAAAGACCTGGCCGCGGTGCGGATAGCCGCGGAACATGTCGAAACTGGCGCAGGCCGGCGATAGCAGCACGGCATCGCCCGGCCGGGCGAGCTCGGCGGCGCGGCGCACCGCTTCCCGCATGGAACCCGCCGGCACGCAGGACACGCCGCTCGCGGCCAGCGCCTGGCCGATCGCGGGGCCGTCCTCGCCGATCAGCACCACGGCGCGCGCATGGCGGGACACGGGCGCCACCAGCGGCGAGAAGTCCTGCCCCTTGCCCTGCCCGCCCGCGATCAGCACCACGCTCTGGCCCAGCCCTTCCAGCGCGGCCACCGTGGCGCCCACATTGGTGCCCTTGCTGTCGTTGATGTAGTCCACGCCGCCCACGCTGCGCACGAAAGTGGCGCGATGCGGTTCGCCGGCGTAGTCGCGCAGGGCCCGCAGCATGGGGCCCCAGCCCAAATCCAGCGCGCGCGCCAGCTGCAGCGCGGCCAGGGCGTTCATGGCATTGTGCAGGCCGCGGATGCGCAACGCGTCCATCGGCATCAGGCGATTGAGGCGACCGGCGGCGCGCACCGGCTCGGGCGCGTCTTTCTTGCGGCGCACCGGCGCCGCCACGGCCTCGTCGAACTCGCTGGGCTCGCAGCTGGTCAGCCAGGACACGCCCTGGCCGAGGTCCAGCCCCATGTCTCCCACCAGCTCGGGCAGGTCGCGGCCGAAGCTGCGCACCGGCAAGGCCTGCAGGGACGGCACCATGGCGCAGGTGAGCGGGTCGTCGCGATTGACGATGGCCACGCGGGCCATGCCCAGCAGGCGCGCCTTGGCTTGCGCATAGGCTTGCATGCTGCCGTGCCAATCCAGGTGGTCCTGCGTCACGTTGAGCACCACGGAGGCATCGGCCGCCAGCGACCGGGTGGTTTCGAGCTGGAAGCTCGACAGCTCGATCACCCACACCTGCGGCAGGCTGTCGCCATCGAGCGCGTCCATCAACGCGGTCAGCGCGGCCGGGCTGATATTGCCCGCCACGCGCGCCGACAGGCCGCAAGCCTCGACCAGGTGCCGGGTCAGCGACGTGACCGTCGTCTTGCCGTTGGTGCCGGTCACGGCCAGCAGCCTGGGACGGTATGCGCGCGTCTCGGCCAGCCTGGCCAGGGCGCGGGCGAACAATTCGATCTCGCCCACGATCTCGACGCCCCGCTCGGCCGCGGCGGCCAGCAGGGAACGCGCGGGTTCCTGCCCGGGGGCCAGGCCGGGGCTGAGCACCAATTGGCTCACGCCGTCGAGCAAGGCCGTATCGAACACCGCGCCGCAACCCAGGCGGTAGTCGACGGCATGGCCGCCGCTTTCCAGCGCCGCGCGCAGCTCGGCCAGCCCGCCCGGTTCGGCGCGAGTGTCCGCCACGCGCAGCCCGGCACCCTCGCGGGCGCACCAGCGCGCGGCGGCCACGCCCGTCTCGCCCAATCCGAGGATCAGGACGAGCGGCGCATCGTCACGGACGGTTTGCATGTCGTTCATCGCAATACTTCAACGCAGCTTCAAGGTGGAAAGACCGACCAGCACCAGCATCATGGTGATGATCCAGAACCGCACGACGACCTGGGTTTCCTTCCAGCCGCCGACTTCGAAATGGTGGTGCAGCGGCGCCATGCGGAATATCCGCCGGCCCTCGCCATACCGGCGCTTGGTGTACTTGAACCAGGTCACCTGCATCATCACCGACAGCGTCTCGACCACGAACACGCCGCCCATGATGAAAAGCACGATTTCCTGGCGCACGATCACGGCGATGGTGCCCAGCGCGCCGCCCAGGGCCAGCGCGCCCACGTCGCCCATGAACACTTGCGCCGGGTAGGTGTTGAACCACAGGAAGGCCAGCCCCGCCCCGCCGATCGCCGCGCACAGCACCATCAGCTCGGACGCGCCCGGGATATAGGGAAACAGCAGGTAGCGCGAGTAATCGACGCGGCCCACCACATAGGCGAAGATGCCCAGCGCGGCGCCCACCATCACCGTCGGCATGATGGCCAGGCCGTCGAGGCCGTCGGTGAGGTTGACCGCATTGCTGGTGCCCACGATCACGGCCCAGGTCAGCACCACGAAGCCCAGCACGCCCAGCGGGTAGCTCACGCTCTTGAAGAAAGGCACGATCAGGTCGGCGCGCGTGGGCAGCGCCATGGCGAAACCGCTTTCCACCCAGGCCTTGAACAGGGGCCAGAGCTCGGTATTGGCCGGCGCCGACACGGCAAAGGCCAGGTAGACGGCGGCCACGACGCCGATCAGCGCCTGCCAGAAGAACTTCTGGCGGGCGGGCATGCCCTCGGGATCGCGATGCACCACCTTGCGGTAGTCGTCGGCCCAGCCGATCCAGCCGAAGCCGAAGGTGACCAGCAGCACCACCCAGACGAACCGGTTGGTCCAGTCGGCCCACAGCAGGGTGCTGATGGCGATCGAAATCAGGATGAGCGCGCCGCCCATGGTGGGGGTGCCGGTCTTGACCAGGTGGCTCTGCGGCCCGTAGCTGCGCACGGCCTGGCCGATCTTCAATTCGGTGAGCTTGCGGATCACTTTCGGACCGGCCACCAGGCCGATCAGCAGGGACGTGGCGCAGGCCAGCACAGCGCGCAGGGTGATGTACTCGAACACGCTGAGCACGCGCATGTTATCGGACAGCGCCCGGAAAAGCTCAAGCAGCATGCGTGCCTCCCGCGCCCTGATTGTTGGAAGTCAGCCCCTGCACCACTCGCTCCATGCGCATAAAACGCGAACCCTTTACCAAGATGCTGGCGTAGGCCTGCTTGCGCAGCCCCGCCACGATTTCTTCCACCGAGCCGCAGGCGTGCGCGCCCGGCCCGAACGCCTCGGCGCTCAGGCGCGTGGCCTCGCCCAACGTGAACAGGACGTCGATGCCGCGGCCCCGGGCATATTCGCCCACCTCGCGGTGCATGGCCGGGCCGTTGCCGCCGACTTCGCCCATGTCGCCCAGCACCAGCGCCCGCGGGCCGGCCAGCGTGGCCAGCACGTCGATGGCGGCCCGGACCGAGTCGGGGTTGGCGTTGTAGGTGTCGTCGATCAGCACGGCGCCGCCGTCCATGGCCTTGCGCTGCATGCGGCCGTTGACCGCGTTGAACGACGCCAGCGCCCGCACGGCGGTATCCAGCGAAGCGCCGGCCGCCAGGCCGCAGGCGATGGCGGCCAGGGCGTTGCGCAAATTGTGCCGGCCAGGAACGGGCAGCCGCAGCGCGGCGCGCCCCAGCGGGGTGACGACGTCGCAGCGCGAGCCCGAGACATCGCTCTCGATATGCTCCGCGTATACCTCGGCACCGGGCGCCAGGCCGAAGCGCAGCTTGCGGCGCGAGCCGGCCAGTTCGTCCCAGACGCCGGTATAGGCGTCGTCGCCGGGATAGACCGCCACGCCGTCCAGGGGCAAAGCGGCGATGGCGGCGCCGTTCTCGCGCGCCACGGCCTCGACGGAATGCATGAATTCCTGATGCTCGCGCTGGGCATTGTTGACCAGGGCCACGCCGGCCGAGGCCATCTCGGCCAGGCAGGCGATTTCGCCCGGATGGTTCATGCCCAGCTCGAACACGGCGGCGCGATGCCGCGGCCGCAGGCGCAGCAGCGTCAGCGGCACGCCGATGTCGTTGTTGAAATTGCCGGCCGTGGCCAGGCGGTTTTCCTCGCCCTGCCAGGCGGCCAGGATGGCCGACACCATTTCCTTGGTCGTGGTCTTGCCGTTGCTGCCGGTGACGGCGACCACCGGCAAGTCAAAGCGGGCACGCCAGACTGCGCCGATGCGGCCCAGCGCCAGGCGCGTATCGCCCAGGACCAATTGCGGCAGATCGCAATCGGCCACGCGGCGCGCCACCACGGCGGCGCAGGCGCCGGATGCCTGGGCTTGCTGCAGGTAGTCGTGGCCGTCGAAGCTGTCGCCCGACAACGCCAGGAACAGTTCGCCGTGGCCGATGCGGCGCGTGTCCGTCGACAGCGCGGGAACCCGGGGCAGCAGCAAGGCCAGGCGCGCCCATTCGCGGTCGTCGAAGGGCAGCTTGCGGCCGTCGATTTCCTGGTAGGTTTCATGGCCCTTGCCGGCCAGCAGCACGACATCCTCGGCGGCGGCGGACCAGATGGCCCGCAGGATGGCCTGGGCCCGGTCGGCCTGGATCTCGATCCGGGCGCCGACCGGCACACCCAGCAAGACCTGCTCGATGATGGCCTGCGGCGCTTCGCCGCGCGGGTTGTCGCTGCTGACGATGATGCGATCGGCGCCGACGGCGGCGATGCGGCCCATCTGGGGCCGCTTGCCCGCGTCGCGCTCGCCGCCGCAGCCGAACACGCACACCAGCTTGCCGCCGCGCGCCTGGACGACCGGCCGCAGGGCCGCGAGGGCGCGTTCGAGCGAATCGGGCGTGTGCGAATAATCGACCACGACCATCGGCCCCGCCGCCGGCTCGGCCACGGGCAGCGGATCGACGATCTGCATGCGGCCGTCCACCGGCTCGGCTTCGCTCAGCTGGCGGGAAATCTGCGACAGCGGAAAGCCCAGCGCGGACAGCACGCCGGCCACCAGCAGCAGGTTGTAGACATTGTGCCGGCCCAGGAGCCGCGTGATGATCTGCGTCTCGCCGCCCGGCATGGCCAGCGTGAACACCTGGCCCTGCGCCACCGAATGCACGTCCCGCGCGCGGATGCCCGCCTTGCCGTCGTCCAGCGCATAGCTGCGCGCCAGGCCGGCGGGCAGGCCGTCGATCAGGCGGCGGCCGGCCGCATCGTCGGCATTGATGATCGCGGCGGACAAACCGGCGCGCTGAAAGAGCATGGCCTTGGACGCCTCGTAGCGCTCCATGGTGCCGTGATAGTCCAGGTGATCGCGCGTCAGGTTGGTGTAGCCCGCCACCTTGATGCGCACGCCGTCCAGGCGGCCCTGCTCCAGCCCGATGGACGAAGCCTCCAGCGCCACGGCGGCAACGCCGGCATCGCGCATGGCCGCCAGGGTGCGGTGCACGGACAGCACGTCGGGCGTCGTCAGCGTGCCGCCCAGCGACCGGCCGTCAGGCAGCCTGGCGCCCAGGGTGCCCAGGGTGCCGCAAGGCCGGCCCAGGCGCGTCAGGGCATCGGCGATCCATTGCACGCACGACGTCTTGCCGTTGGTTCCCGTGACGGCCACCACGCTCAAGGCCGCGGAAGGCTGCCCGTACCATTGGTCGGCCAGCTCGCCGAGCATGGCGCGCAGGCCCTGCACGGCCAGGGCGGCGCCCAGGTTGTCGGCGGTCGCTTCGGCGCCGTCGGCTTCATAGATCACGGCGCCGGCGCCGTGCGCCAGGGCCTGGGCGATATAGTGCCGCCCGTCGCTGCGCAGGCCCGCGCAGGCCACGAACACATCGCCCGCGCGGATCTCGCGGGAATCGAGCTGCAGGTGCGCCTGGCCGGCCACCTGCGCGCGCAGCCAGGCCAGCACCTGGGCCGTGCCGGCCGCGGGGCCTTGGGGCCGGGTCGGGCGGGCGTTCATCGCGCGGGCTCCGGATTGGCCGCCACGACGGTCGACTCGAACGGCGCGTCGGGCTGCACGCCCATCAGGCGCAGGCTGCCGCTCATCACGCGCGAGAACACCGGCCCCGCCACGGCGGCGCCGTAATAGCCGCCGACCTTGGGCTCATCGACGGACACCGCCACGACGATGCGAGGATTGGAAACCGGCGCGAAGCCGACGAACGAGCTGCGGTAGCGCTGCTGGCTGTAGCGGCCGTCGACGATCTTGCGGGCCGTGCCGGTCTTGCCCGCGATGCGGTAGCCCGGCACCGTGACCTTGGAGCCGTTGGGGCCGGCGGCCGCCTCCAGCATGCTGCGGATCAGCCCGGCCGTCTTGGAAGAATAGATCCGCACGCTGGTCGGCGCGCTGGCGCTGTCGCGCTTGACCAGCGACAGCGACACCATGTCGCCGTCGCGCGCGAACACCGTATAGGCGCGCGCGGCCTGCAGCAGCGACACGGACAGGCCGTAGCCGTAGGCCATGGTGGCCTTTTCGATCAGGCGCCAGCGGTCCCAGGGGCGCAGCCGGCCCGGCGCCATGCCCGGGAAACCCACCTGGGGCGCCTGGCCCAGGCCGAGCGAGGCGAAACAATCCCACATCTCATGCGCTTCCAGCCGTTCCGAGATCAGCGTCATGCCGATGTTGCTGGACAGGCGCAGCACGCCCGCCACATCAATCGTGCCGTTGCCGCCGCGTTCGACGTCGGTGATCGTGTTGCCCTGGTACTGGAACCTGCCATTGCCGGTCTCGAACAAAGTACTCGTGGTGATGCGGCCCAGATCCAGGGCCAGCGCCGCCGTAAACGGCTTCATGATAGAACCGGGCTCGAACGTATCCGTAACCGCCCGGTTACGCAGCGCGTCCGCCTGCAGTTTTTCGCGGTGGTTCGAATCGAAGGCGGGCAGGCTGGCCAGGGCCAGGATCTCGCCCGTCTGCACATCCAGGATCACGGCCGTGGCGGCGCGCGCCTGGTGCTGGGTGATGGCGTCCTGCAATTCTTTATAGAGCAGGTACTGCAGGCGCGTGTCGATCGACAGGGTCAGGTCGCGGCCGTCCTCCGGCGGATTCACCGCCTGCACGTCCTCGATCACGTGGCCGAGCCGGTCCTTGATCACGCGGCGGCTGCCGTCCCGGCCGGACAGCTGGTCGTTGAAGGTGAGCTCGACGCCTTCCTGGCCCTTGTCCTCGATATCGGTGAAACCCACCACGTGCGCCGCCACGTCCCCTTCGGGGTAGTAGCGCATGGATTCGGGCTGCTGGTGCACGCCGGGAATGTTGAGCTGCTTGATCTTGTCGGCCACGTCCATCGGCACCTGGCGCTTCAGGTAGACGAAGTTGCGGTCCTCGTCGTTGAGGCGGCGGCGCAGGTCGGCCTCCGGCACGTCCAGCAGGCCGGTCAGGGCCTTGATCTGCCCGGGGTTGGCCTGCTTGACGTCGTCGGGAATCGCCCAGATGGCGC
>DASWPO010000104.1:0-7787 GCA_036404015.1 Bordetella sp.
CCCAGCTCGCCCGTGTCGCCTTCGAGGGCCAGCTTCGCCGAGCCCTTGATGATCGGGGTGTCGTCGCCCGGGAAGTCATACTTCGACAGCAGCTCGCGCACTTCCATTTCCACCAGCTCGAGCAGCTCGGCGTCGTCCACCATGTCGCACTTGTTCAGGAACACGATGATGTACGGCACGCCCACCTGACGCGCCAGCAGGATGTGCTCGCGCGTTTGCGGCATCGGGCCGTCCGCGGCCGAACACACCAGGATCGCGCCGTCCATCTGCGCGGCGCCCGTGATCATGTTCTTCACGTAGTCGGCGTGGCCCGGGCAGTCAACGTGCGCGTAGTGACGGTTGGCCGTCTCGTACTCGACGTGCGCCGTGTTGATCGTGATGCCGCGAGCCTTTTCTTCAGGAGTCGCATCGATCTGGTCGTAGCCCTTGGCTTCGCCACCGAACTTGTTCGACAGAACGGTCGTGATAGCTGCCGTCAACGTCGTTTTGCCGTGGTCAACGTGACCAATCGTACCCACGTTCACGTGCGGCTTGGTACGTTCAAACTTGCCTTTTGCCATGATCTCTATCCTTCAAGTGCAAGGAGAAAATGTTGTTCGGTTAACTCGGAAAGATATTACTTGCCCCGAGCGGCGATGACTTCGTCAGCGACGTTCTTGGGCGCTTCGGCGTAATGCTTGAATTCCATCGTGTAGGTGGCACGGCCCTGGGTCGCGGAACGCAGCGAGGTCGAGTAGCCGAACATCTCGGCCAGGGGAACCTCGGCCTTGATGATCTTGCCGCCGCCGACGATGTCGTCCATGCCCTGCACCATGCCGCGGCGGGACGACAGGTCGCCCATCACGGTACCCGCGTAGTCCTCAGGCGTTTCGACTTCAACGGCCATCATGGGCTCGAGCAGCACGGGGCTGGCACGGCGCATGCCTTCCTTGAAGGCCATCGACCCGGCCATCTTGAACGCGTTTTCGTTCGAGTCCACATCGTGGTAGGAGCCGAAGAACAGCGTGGCCTTGACGTCCACCACCGGATAACCGGCCAGGATGCCGGCAGGCAGGGTTTCCTGGATGCCCTTGTCCACCGCGGGGATGAACTCGCGCGGCACCACGCCGCCCTTGATGGCGTCGACGAACTCGTAGCCGCCGCCCGGAGGCAGGGGTTCGACCTTGAGCACCACGTGGCCGTACTGGCCGCGGCCGCCCGACTGCTTGACGAACTTGCCTTCGACTTCTTCGCAGGTCTTGCGGATGGTTTCGCGGTAGGCCACCTGGGGCTTGCCGACGTTGGCTTCCACGCCGAATTCGCGCTTCATGCGGTCGACCAGGATTTCCAGGTGCAGCTCGCCCATGCCGGAGATGATGGTCTGGCCGGATTCCTCGTCGGTGCGCACGCGGAACGACGGGTCTTCCTGCGCCAGGCGCGACAGCGCCAGGCCCATCTTTTCCTGGTCGGCCTTGGACTTGGGTTCGACGGCCTGCGAGATCACGGGCTCGGGGAACACCATGCGTTCGAGCAGGATGTGGGAATCGACGTCGCACAGCGTTTCGCCGGTCGTCACGTCCTTCAGGCCCACCACGGCGGCGATGTCGCCCGCCAGAACTTCCTTGATTTCTTCGCGGTTGTTGGCGTGCATCTGCAGAATGCGGCCGATGCGTTCCTTCTTGCCCTTGATGGGGTTGTAGACGGTGTCGCCCGACTTCAGGACGCCCGAGTACACCCGTACAAAGGTCAGCTGGCCCACGAACGGATCGCTCATCAGCTTGAATGCCAGGGCGGAGAACTTTTCACCGTCGTCGGCGTTGCGTTGGACCGCGTTGCCCTCGTCGTCCTGGCCGTCGACCGGGGGAATGTCCACGGGCGAAGGCAGGTAGTCGATGACGGCGTCCAGCATGCGCTGCACGCCCTTGTTCTTGAACGCGGTGCCGCACAGCATGGGCTGGATTTCGCCGGCGATGGTGCGCTGGCGGATGGCCAGGTTGATCTCGGCTTCGTCGAGCGAACCGGTCTCGAGGTACTTGTTCATCAGCTCTTCGGTCGACTCGGCGGCAGCCTCGACCAGCTTCTCGTGCCATTCGTCGGCGGAAGCCTGCAGTTCGGCCGGGATGTCGACATAGCTGAACTTGGTGCCCTGGCTGGCTTCGTCCCAGAGTATGGCCTTCATCTTGACGAGGTCGACCACGCCCGTGAAGGATTCTTCGGCGCCGATCGGGATCACGATGGGCACGGGATTGGCGCGCAGGCGCGTCTTCAGCTGGTCATAGACCTTGAAGAAGTTGGCGCCGGTGCGGTCCATCTTGTTGACGAAGGCCAGGCGGGGCACGCCGTACTTGTTGGCTTGGCGCCACACGGTTTCGGACTGGGGCTGCACGCCACCCACGGCGCAATACACCATGCAGGCGCCGTCGAGCACGCGCATGGAACGTTCCACCTCGATGGTGAAGTCCACGTGGCCCGGGGTGTCGATGATGTTGATGCGGTGCTCGGGGTAGTTGCCCGCCATGCCCTTCCAGAACGCGGTGGTGGCCGCGGACGTGATGGTGATGCCGCGCTCTTGCTCTTGTTCCATCCAGTCCATGGTGGCGGCGCCATCGTGGACTTCGCCAATCTTGTGATTGACGCCGGTGTAGAACAGGATGCGCTCGGTCGTGGTGGTCTTCCCTGCATCGATGTGCGCAGAGATGCCAATGTTGCGATAGCGCTCGATCGGGGTTTTGCGGGCCATGGTAGGGTGATTCCTTAAATTACCAACGGAAATGGCTGAAGGCCTTGTTGGCTTCGGCCATCTTGTGCGTGTCTTCGCGCTTCTTCATCGCGGCGCCGCGACCTTCGGAAGCATCGATCAGTTCGCCGGCAAGACGCAGGTCCATCGACTTTTCACCGCGCTTCTTGGCAGCTTCGCGCAGCCAGCGCATGGCCAGGGCCAGGCGGCGCACGGGACGCACTTCAACCGGCACCTGATAGTTGGCGCCACCCACACGACGGCTCTTCACTTCGACGATGGGCTTGATGTTGTTGATGGCCAGAGAGAAGACTTCCAGTGGCTCTTTGCCAGTCTTGCTCTGGACCTGCTCGAACGCACCGTAAACGATACGCTCGGCGACGGCCTTCTTGCCGTCCAACATCACAACGTTCATGAACTTGGCGAGTTCGACGCTGCCGAACTTGGGATCGGGCAGGATCTCGCGCTTAGGGACTTCGCGGCGACGGGGCATTTCTTGCTTCCTTGTGTCTGTTCAGTTGAACCGTGGGTTTCCTCACGGCCGTGGCCATTTATTCAAATGGCCCCTTACGTTCCGCACGCATCCATGGACGCAGTGCGTTTGCACGCTCCTGACGGCATATTGCCGCCCGGGTCTTGCGGGTTTATTACTGGGCTGACTGTCCGAACGGGGCGGATCAGGCCTTCTTGGGGCGCTTGGCACCGTACTTGGAGCGCGACTGCTTGCGGTCTTTCACGCCTTGCAGGTCAAGCGAACCGCGGACGATGTGGTAACGCACACCCGGCAAGTCCTTCACACGGCCGCCGCGCACCAGCACCACCGAGTGCTCCTGCAGGTTGTGGCCTTCGCCGCCGATGTACGAGATGACCTCGAAACCGTTGGTCAGACGCACCTTGGCGACCTTGCGCAGAGCCGAGTTCGGCTTCTTGGGGGTGGTGGTGTAGACGCGCGTGCAAACGCCACGACGCTGCGGGCAATTTTCGAGCGCAGGGCTCTTGCTCTTGATGATGCTGACTTCGCGCGGCTTGCGCACGAGCTGGCTGATGGTAGGCATGGCCTCGGGAATTCCTCTTTTACGTTTTAACGTAGTACCACTGGAAGTACATGAATACTGGCTTTCTCCCAGCGCCAGGACGATGGCCCGAAAAGGTAACCGACAGTGAAGAGACCGGTTTACCCCCAGACATTCGCCATGGCGTAGGCAGCTCACGCAGAACCGCCCATAACGTCGCATACGTAAAAGAGCGGGTCTCGTCCCGGCTGGATCCACGGGGCCGGCCTTGCGAGGTCGAACCTCGAGCCAAACCCACATAAGGCGCACCGGGCGGCGACATTGCGGCAAAGGGAGACCTACCCCTCCACGCACAAATGTAGCAGTGAGCCCGAAAGGTTAGCCCAGATCAGGGGATTTGTCAAAGATTGCTTGGGGATAACCTGTACGCCCCAGCCCAGGTCTCCATGCGGTTTGCTGGCCTGGCCTGAAGCATTTTGTTATAGCTGGTCCGACCTGTACAAACCGATACGCCCCCAATTACGATACAGTCCCTATCCATGGTTCCCCGGGCGCCCGGACGGCCAGCCCGTCCGGAACCGGGCTTTTTTACATTTACTGGCACCAAGCGCATTGTTACTAAAGAGCCGTTGATGTAGCCTGAAGTAACAGAGTTGTCTATAGTACACACTCTTACAAACCATAAAACATGTAAAGCCTTTTATCCCTATTCATCCGGCCGCAGTAACGGGCCACAACGGACGAAGCGCACACCCATGAAGATCGCGTCGCTCGAAGACGATTTGAATCAGGCCCGCCAAATTCAGCAGGTGCTGGCCTCCGCCGGCTACGGCAGCGACAGTTTCCAGCAAAGCGTGGACCTGCTGAGCGCCATGCGCAGCACCACCTACGACCTGGTGCTGCTCGACTGGCAGTTGCCCGATATGAACGGCGACGAAGTACTGCGCCAACTGCGCGGCCACTTCGGCTACGCCATTCCCGTCATCCTGCTCACCAGCCGCAGCCAGGAAGATGACCTCGTGCAGGGCCTGCAGGCCGGCGCCGACGACTTCATCTCCAAGCCCCTGCGTCCGGCCGAGCTGTTGGCCCGCATCAGCGCCCTGCTGCGTCGCTCGCAACCCGCCCAATCGGCGCAGTCGGCCTTCACGGTGGGCGCCTATCACATCGACCCGGTCGAGCGCCTCATCAAGCTCGACAGCCGCAACATCGTGCTGGCCCCCAAGGAGTTCGACCTGGCGGTGCTGTTCTTTCGCAACATCGGCCGGCTGCTGTCGCGCGACGTGCTCGCCGAAAGCGTCTGGAACCGCGAGATTCCCGCCACGTCCCGCACGCTCGACACGCATCTGTCCAACATCCGCCAGAAGCTCCAGTTGCGCGCGCAGCACGGCGTGCGCCTGAGCTCTTCGTACGCCCTGGGCTATCGTCTCGACCTGGTGCAGGTGGCCGAGCACGAAACCACCAGCGACCGCGTCTCCCCATTCCCCATCGTGGTCTGAGTCCAGACCGCCGAACGCCGTCCTGCCATGGTCGAAACCCGACAACGTCGACGGCGCTTCGAATGGTCCGCGGACTGGCTGCTGATATGGCTGCTGGTGGCCGGCGCCGCCCTGCTGGGCGCGCTCAACGGCCTGGGCCGCTTCGACCAGGGCCTCTACGACCAGGCCATGGCCGCATCGAGCCGGCCGGCCTCGCCCGACATCCTCCTCGTCGCCGTCGACGACGAATCGCTGGCCGCGCTGGGCCCCTGGCCCTGGCCGCGCAGCCTGCACGCGCAACTGCTGGATCGCCTGCACGATGCGCGCGCCGTGGGCCTGGCCGTGCTCTACAGCGAGTTCGACGCGTCCAACCCGCAAGACAATGCCCTGCTGGCGGAGGCCATCAAGCGGCATGGCCGCGTGGTGCTGCCCGCCACGCTCAACCATCTGCCCACGCCGACCCGCTACGACACCGCCGACAGCACGCTGGCCGAGGCCGCGGCGGGCACGGGGTTTCTCAATACCCTGCCCGACGACGACGGCATCATCCGCCGCGTGCAATGGCGCGCCAAGCTGGACAACCGCACCTGCCTGCACATGGCCCTGGCCATCCTCGCCGCGGGCGGCGAACAGGACAAGGTCGACGTCATGCTGCGGCAGGCCGGCCCCACCGGCCAGATAGGCATCGCCTACGCCGGGCCGCCGGGGCGCCTGCGCACCGTGTCGTACCTGCAGGTGCTCCGCGGCCAGGTGCCGGCGGACTGGATACGCGGCAAGTATGTGCTGGTGGGTTCGCAAGCCAGCGGGCTGAGCCGCATGTTCCCCACCCCGGTATCGCACCAGTTCAACGGCATGAGCGGCGCCGAACTGCTGGGCGAACTGCTGCAGGCCGCCCGCGACGACGTCATGATCCGCACGGCGCCGGCCTGGTTCACCACGCTGTACACCGCGCTGTCCGTCCTGCTGCTGTGCCTGGCCTTGCGGCACATGGCGCCGCGCCGCGCGCTGCTGGCCTCGATCGCCGCGGTGGCCCTGGTGCTGGCCATATCGTTCCTGGCCATGAACTATCTGCACTACTGGGTGGCGCCCGCGGCCACGCTCTTCATGCTGGTGCTGTGCTACCCCCTGTGGTGCTGGCGCCAGCAGGAAGCCATACTGGGCCACATGGACAGCGAGCTGCAGCGCCTGCGCCAGGAATACCCGCCCATCCTCAGCGAGGCGCAGCTGCCGTCGCGCCTGGGCAAGAGCGCCATGGAATTGCGCCTGCGCGAGCTGCACCAGGCATTGACGCGCGTGCGCAACCTGCGGCGCTTCCTCACCGACGGCTTCGATGGCATCGCCGACCCGACCTTCGTCTCCGACAAGGACGGGCACCTGCGCCTGCGCAACCGCGCGGCGCTGGCCTATTTCCGCGATCTTTCGCTGCGCGCGCCGCGCCTGGGCCAATCCACGGCCTGGCTGCTGGAACAGCTGGTATCCGATCCCGCCGTGCTGGACAGGGTCGGCCCGGCCCTCACCGGCCATCAGCCCGACACCTCGCCCTGGCGCCTCGACATGGAGATCCAGGATCGCCAGGGCCGCAGCATCATTCTCAAGGGCGCGCCCATCCATACCAGCACCGGCGAGTTCGCCGGCACGGTGGTCACTTTCAACGACATCAGCGCCATCCGCCAGGCCGAGCGCAAGCGCGAAGAAACCCTGCGCTTCGTCTCGCACGACATGCGCGCCCCGCAAAACTCGATCCTGGCGCTGGTCTACCTGAACAGCGACGAGACCGATCCGCAAAAGCAGCGCGATGCCTGGTCGCGCATCGGCCAGCTGGCGCGGCGCACCCTGCGGCTGGTCGACGACTTCGTGCACCTGACCCGCGCCGAATCGGTGCGCATCACGCACGCCGTCATCGACCTGGGCATGCTGGTGCACGAGGCGCTGGATGATTTCTGGGCACTGGCCCAGACGCGCCGGGTGGACCTGTCCATCGACGGCGACCTGACCGAAGCCCTGATCTGCGGCGACCGCGCCCTGCTGCTGCGCGCCGTCTGCAACCTGATCGACAACGCGCTCAAGTACACGCCCAGCGGCGGGCGCGTGCACGTGTCCCTGCAGCGCGACGGGTCGAGCTGGCTGGTCCGCATCGTCGACAGCGGCACCGGCATCGCGGCGGAAGACATCCCGCAGATCTTCCAGCCGTTCTCGCGCGTGGGTCCGACCGCGCGCAACGACAACAACGGCGCCGGCCTGGGCCTGGCCTTCGTCAACACCGTGGCCTGGCGCCATGGCGGCAGCGTCGGCGTGAACAGCCTGCCCGGCGCCGGTTCGACCTTCACCCTGCAGCTGCCGGCCTATACGGAAGAAGAAGCCGCGCTGGCCACCGAACGCGCCGCCTGAGCTTTCGCTCGCGGCAGGCATAAAAAAACCGCCGGATCCGGCGGTTTGTTGTTGGGCGCGACATCCCGGCCGAAACCGGGATGTCTGCCGCGGCTTACTCTTCGCTGGACGCCACGTCCGTATCGGACTCGGCAACCGCCGCCGTGGCCGGAGCCGGGGCTTCCTCGAAGGGGTTGGCCAGCTGGCGGGCGGCTT
>DASWPO010000105.1:0-3397 GCA_036404015.1 Bordetella sp.
TACTTGAACTTGCCGTAATCCATCAGGCGGCAGACAGGCGGCTCGGCGTTGGGCGCGATTTCCACCAGATCCACGTCGCTTTGCTCGGAAAGCCGGAAAGCATCGGCGATCTTGACGATACCGAGCTGCTCTCCTTCCAGACCTATCAGACGCACCTCGGGGACGCGGATTTCACCGTTGATGCGTACGCTTTTTTCAGTGGCGATGTTGAAAACTCCTAGTAATTACTCGAATGCACAGCCGGGGATCAGGCCTCGGCCAGTGCGGGTTGGGGCAAGCTGCGGCGCGTGGCGACGTCTTCGGAGAGGCGGTTGGCGAACTCGTCGAGGGCCATGACGCCCAGATCCAGGCCGCCGTCTTTGCCGCCCCTGCCTCGCACGGCAACCATGCCGTTTTGCTTTTCCTTCTCGCCTACGACGAGGATGTACGGAACCTTTTGCAGGCTGTGCTCCCTGATTTTACGGGTGATTTTTTCACCGCGCAAATCCGCCTCTACCCTAAAGCCTTGTTTTTTCAGGGTTTGCACAATCTGGGCGGCATAATCGGCCGAGGGCTCGGAAATACAGCAGACCACGGCCTGGACCGGCGCCAGCCAGGGCGGCATCGCGCCGGCATAGTGCTCGAGCAGCATGCCGATGAAACGCTCCAGCGAACCCAGGATGGCCCGGTGCAGCATCACCGGCGGGCGGCGCTGGTCGCTCTGGTCGACGTACTCGGCGCCCAGCCGCACCGGCATGGAGAAATCCACCTGCATGGTGCCGCACTGCCAGTGGCGGCCGATGGCATCCTTCAGCGTGTATTCGATCTTGGGGCCGTAGAAGGCGCCGTCGCCCGGCGCCACCACGAACTCGCAGCCCGAGCGGCGCAGGCTTTCCATCAGCGCGTTCTCGGCCTTGTCCCAGATCTCGTCGCTGCCGATGCGCTTCTCGGGGCGCGTGGCCACCTTGTAGAGCACCTCGGTGAAACCGAAATCCTTGTATACCTTCTGCAGCAGCGTGGTGTAGGCCGTGCACTCGTCTAGCATCTGGTCTTCGGTGCAGAAGATGTGGCCGTCGTCCTGCGTAAAGCCGCGCACGCGCATCATGCCGTGCAGCGAGCCCGAGGGCTCGTTGCGATGGCACTGGCCGAATTCGCCGTAGCGCAGCGGCAGCTCGCGGTACGAGTGCAGGCCGGCGTTGAAAATCTGCACGTGGCCCGGACAGTTCATGGGCTTCAAGCCATACATGCGGTTCTCGGACTCGGTCGTGAACATGTTTTCACGGTAGTTGTCCCAGTGGCCGGTCTTCTTCCAGAGCGACAGGTCGAGGATCTGCGGCGCCTTGACTTCCTGGTAGCCGTTGTCCTGGTATACCTTGCGCATGTACTGCTCGACCTGCTGCCACAGGGCCCAGCCCTTGGGATGCCAGAAGATCAGGCCCGGACCTTCGTCCTGGAAGTGGAACAGGTCGAGATCGCGGCCGATCTTGCGGTGGTCGCGGCGCTCGGCCTCTTCGAGCATGTGCAGGTAGGCGTCCTGCTCTTCCTTGGTCGCCCAGGCCGTGCCGTAGATGCGCTGCAGCATCTCGTTGTTGCTGTCGCCGCGCCAATAGGCGCCGGCCACCTTCATCAGCTTGAACACCTTGAGCTTGCCGGTCGACGGCACGTGCGGGCCGCGGCACAGATCGATGAACTGGCCTTCGCGGTACAGGCTGATGGGTTGATCCGCCGGGATCGAGGCGATGATCTCGGCCTTGTAGTCCTCGCCGATGCTTTTGAAAAAGGTCACCGCGTCGTCGCGCTTCCATTCCTCGCGCGTGACGGCCTCGTCCTTCCTGGCGAGTTCGGCCATTTTTTTCTCGATGGCTTCCAGGTCTTCGGGCGTGAAGGGGCGCTTGTACGAAAAATCGTAGTAGAAGCCGTTCTCGATCACCGGGCCGATGGTGACCTGGGCATCGGGGAACAGCTCCTTGACGGCATAGGCCAGCAGGTGAGCCGTGGAGTGGCGGATGAGATCCAGGCCGTCGGCATCCTTGGCGGTGACGATGGCGAGCGTTGCGTCCTGCTCGATGCGATAGCTGGTGTCGACCATCGTGGGCTCTTTGCCGTCCGCCGCGACACGGCCGGCCAGCGCCGCCTTGGCCAGGCCGGTGCCGATGGATTGCGCGACTTCCGAAACCGTGACGGGACCGGGATACAGGCGCTGAGAACCATCGGGCAGAGTGATTTGTACCATCGAAATAATTTCCAGAAACGACGAACGCGGCTGGTCGCCGCGTTCGTTTTGATTGCCATGCCGGATTAGCCGGGGCGCCCTGCGCGCGGCCCAGGCCGTGCCGCAAATACGCCGGAAGAACAACGACTGCGCCTATGGCGCACCAGGGCTTGATTGTAGCGCTTTATGAAAGGCAAGGGCCCCTATAAACAGCCTCCATCGGCCCTTATTCCACCCATTTCCCCCTGCAAGACGTGCGATCGGCGGCCAGACCGTAAATCCGTCCCATATATCCAGTCCACAAGACAGGAAAATGAAAGGATGACGTAACATCGAGTTACTGAAGTTCCTGGCCCCGCTATGCCGCCTTTCAACCTCCCGCCCTTTGCCTGCCCCGCCCGGGCTGCCGCAGCGCCAGCAGAGCAGCCCCGCCCCGCCGCCAGGCCGCGCCTGCGCATTGCCATCCTCGACGACCATCCCATCACCGCGATAGGGCTGGCCGCCTACCTGGGCCAGTGCGCGGAATTTGACATCGTACTGATCGAGACCTCGGCCAACCGCTTCCTCCACGGCCTGGCGCAGCGATGCTGCGACGTGGCCATCGTGGACTACGACCTGCCCGATGCCCCCTGCGACGGCATGAGCCTGATCCGCCGCCTGCGGCGCCACGACAGCCGGATGGCCATCATCACGCTTTCCGCCGACCCCGCCCGCGACACGGCCTATCCGGCTTTTCGCGCGGGGGCCCGCGGCTACCTGTCCAAGGCCGACCCGGTGCACCTGATCCCCAAGCTGATCCACGCCGCCATGGCGCAACCGAGCCAGTTCCACCTCAATATCGACGGCCAGATCCGCCCAGACACGCCGCAGGCCTCAGCCACGCGGCTGAGCGCCGCCGAAACCGAGATCCTGCGCCATATCTCCCTGGGCCTATCGGTCACGCAGGCGGCCGAACGGCTATCGCGCAGCAAGAAAACCATCAGCACCCACAAGCGCAGCGCCATGCGCAAGCTCGGCCTGGCCGACGACCTGGCCCTGGCGCTCTATCTCAAGGAAAGATTCGAATCGCGGCTGCCGGGGTGACGGCCCTTTCCCGCCCCGGGATCACTTGTGGAGTTGCCGTAATTGCGTCATAATTTTGCCTCTGTCTTGCTCGTTAGCTTTTTACGACGGCAGTGCCCAGGTGGCGGAATTGGTAGACGCGCA
>DASWPO010000106.1:0-4654 GCA_036404015.1 Bordetella sp.
CTGCGCACCTGGCGGCGCACTTGGCCCAGCAAGGTGGACGGCGGCGAAGGGTCGGGATTTTTCATAGGCCTGGCATCGGCTCGGGAAGGAGAATCAAAAAGAGGATCGAAAAGGCTCAAAAGCACGAGGCCCCGCGTCTCGCGACAGGCGGGGCCTCGGGATGCCCGCGAGACAGAGCTTGCGGGCGCGCGGTACGGCTGCGATCAGCCGAGATTCTTGGCGGCGAAGTCCCAGTTGACCAGGGCCCAGAAGTTTTCCAGGTACTTGGGACGGGCGTTGCGGGTGTCGATGTAGTAGGCGTGCTCCCAGACATCGCAGGTCAGCAGGGGCACGTCGGCCGTGGTGAGCGGCGTGGCGGCGTTGCTGGTGTTGACGATGTCGAGCGAGCCGTCGGCCTTCTTGACCAGCCAGGTCCAGCCCGAACCGAAGTTGCCCACGGCCGACTTGGTGAAGGCGTCCTTGAAGGCGTCGAACGAGCCCCACTTGGCGTTGATGGCGTCAGCCAGCTTGCCGGCGGGAGCGCCGCCGCCCTGGGGCTTGAGGCCATTCCAGTAGAAGGTGTGGTTCCACACCTGCGCGGCATTGTTGAACACGCCGCCCGAGGACTTCTTGACGATCTCTTCCAGCGGCAGGTTTTCGAACTCGGTGCCGGGGATCAGGTTGTTCAGGTTGGTGACGTACGTCTGATGGTGCTTGCCGTAGTGGAATTCGAGCGTTTCTTTCGAGATATACGGAGCCAGCGCGTCCAGCGCGTAAGGCAGGGGAGGCAAAGTGTGGGCCATGTCGTTTCCTTTGTTATCCGTGCGGGGTGTGTCCGCGATCAAGCCGATCTATTGTATCGGCTAGACCGCTTCTGCTGCGACTGAATTTCCCTGGGCCCGGGAAATTCACCGATCGCGCCGCGAACCACTCGGGATCACTCGTCAACTTCGCGCACCTGCACCACATCGGCCAGGGCTTCGCCGCGCGCGAAGGCCAGCGCCAGGCGCTGGCCGGCCGCCAGTTGCCCGGCATCGCGCACGATGGCGCCGCCGGGATCGCGCACGATGGCATAACCGCGCGCGAGCGTGTGCTGCGGATCGAAGGCGCGCAGTTGCGCGCCCGCCGCCGCCAGGCGCGCGCCGCGCGATTCGAGCCGGCGCGACTGGGCGCGGGCCAGCCTGCCGGCCAGGCCTTGTACGCGGTCGCGGGCGCGGCCCATGTCGGGCGCGCGGTGCATCAGGCTTTGGGCCAGCAGGGCCGTGCGGGCCGCGCGGCCCTGTTGCGGGGCCCGCCAGGCCGCCGCCAGGCGGTGCCGCAAAGTGGCCAGCCGCTCGCGCTGCTGGGCCAGGTGCTGCGCCGGCGATACCAGTTGCGCCGCCACGCGGTCCAGCCGCTGGGCGGCCTGGTCGAGCCTGCGGCGCTGCGCGCGGGCCAGCCCCTGGGCCGCATGGACCGCGGCGCGCAGCAGTTCGGCGCGCGGCGCGCAGGCGAGCTCCGCCGCCGCCGTGGGCGTGGGCGCCCGCACGTCGGCCACGAAGTCGACGATGGTGAAGTCGGTCTCGTGCCCCACCCCGCTGATCACGGGAATGCGGCTGGCCGCCACCTGGCGGGCCAGTTGCTCGTCGTTGAAGCTCCAGAGATCTTCGATGCTGCCCCCGCCGCGCACCAGCAGCAGCGTGTCGACCTCGCCGCGCGCATTGGCGGCCGCCACCTGCGCTGCCAGCTTGCCCGCGGCGTCGGCGCCCTGCACGGGGGCGGGATAGATGATCACCGGCACCTGGGGGGCGCGCCGGGCCAGCGCCGACAGCACGTCGCGCAGGGCCGCGGCATGCAGCGAGGTCACCACGCCGATGGCGCGCGGCAGGCGCACGGGTTCGCGCTTGCGCTCGGCGTCGAACAGGCCTTCGCCGGCCAGTTGCTCCTTCAGGCGCAGGAAGGCCTCGTACAGATTGCCCAGACCGGCCCGGCGCATGCCGTCGGCCTGCAACTGGAAATCGCCCCGGGCCTCGTAGAGCGACACCCGCGCCCGGACCTCGACCTGATCGCCCGGACGGGGCACGAAGCCCACCGCGCCGGCGCGGCTGCGGAACATGACCGCCCGCACGGCGGCCCGGCTGTCCTTGAGGGTGAAGTACCAATGCCCGGAGGCGGCCTGCGTGAAATTGGACACCTCGCCCCGGACCCAGAGGACCGGGACACGCTGCTCCAGCAACCGGCCTACAGCCTGGTTCAACTGGGCGACTGTGAGGATTTCCCGCGTAAATACGTCATCTATGACGTCAAGTCCAATTGTCATAAGGCTTTCCGGGGAGGTATATGTCCACAGGGCGCTTGTAGCGAGGGTTCAGGATTGTCAAGCTCTCCGCCTTCTGCCGCGGCTCCCTGGAGAGCAAGCATTTTCCGTGCAACATATTGATTTATATAAATAAAAAAGATAGAACCAATTGAGCTGTTTCAGTCGATTCCAGCTGGAAACCGCGCAGAAACCGGCTCGCGGCCAAGTTCTACACAGAATTATCCACAATTTCTGTGGATAGTTTTGGGGGCTGCGGCTTGCCTCGCCCCCGGCCGCCGATTACAGTCTCGCCCTGGGGCCCGGCCCGCCGCAAATCGTCCGACCCGCGGCCCCAGACTCCCCCCTGTTGCACCGGAGCCCATCCGTTTTGTTAGTCCTCATTGAAGCCGCCGGCTGGCCAATCTGGCCGCTGCTCACCACCTCCGTCCTGGGGTTGGCCCTGATCGTGGAACGACTCCTGGCCCTGCGCCGCAGCCTGGTGCTGCCCCGCGGGCTGACCGAACAGGTCGGCGACCTGCTGCGCAACCGCCAGGATACCCCCGAGGCCCTGGCCCAGCTCGAGCGCAACTCGCCGCTGGGCCGCGTGCTGGCCGAGGTGCTGCGCCAGCGCGACCTGCCCCGCGCCGAACTGCGCGCCGCCGTGGAAGACACCGGCCGCGCCGTCGCCCACGACCTGAGCCGCTACGTGCCCGCCATCGGCACCATCGCCGCGATCGCGCCCCTGATGGGCCTGTTCGGCACCGTGGTGGGCATGATCCAGATCTTCAGCGCCTATTCGCCCGGCACCAGCGACCCGGCCCAACTGGCGCACGGCATCTCGGTGGCCCTCTACAACACCGGGCTCGGCATTCTCATCGCCATCCCGGCCATGATCGCCCACCGCTACCTGCGCTCGCGCGTCGACGGCTACCTGAGCGCGCTGGAGCAGGCCGCCGCCAGGTTGGCCCGCCACCTGGCCGCCGCCACGGAGCCGCGCGCATGAATTTCCGGGGCGCCGACCACGGCCGCGACGAGGTCGAGATCAACCTGATCCCGCTCATCGACGTGCTGCTGGTCATGCTGATCTTCCTGGCGGCCACCACCTCGTTCACCCACTTCACCCGGCTCCAGATCACCCTGCCCGAGGCCGCCGCCGAGCGGCAGGAGTCCGCCCCGCTCGAGATCGCCATCAGCCAGGACGGTCACTACGCGCTCAATGGCTCGCTGCTCGATGCCGGCACCACGGCCGACATCGCCCAGGCGCTCATCCAGGCCGCGCAAGGCAAGACTGCCCCCCTGCTGGTGATCAACGCCGACGCCCAGGCCACGCACCAGTCCGTCGTCAACGTGATGGAAGCGGCGCGGCAGGCCGGCATCGAACGCGTCAACTTCGCCGCCCAGACCCCTCAGTGAGCGCCCGCGCCTACCTGCAGCGGCAGTGGCAACAAGACGGCTGGCTGCCCCGCCTGCTGGCCCCGCTGGGGTGGCTGGCGGCGCGGGCCGTGCAACGCAAGCGCGCGGCCTATCGCGACGGCCGCAAGACCGCCTGGCGCGCGCCGGTGCCCGTGGTGGTGGTCGGCAACCTCTATGTCGGCGGCACGGGCAAGACGCCGGTCGTGATCGCCGCCGTGCAGGGCCTGCGCGCCCTGGGCCGCACGCCCGGGGTCGTCAGCCGCGGCTACGGCGCGCGCATCGGCGGCACGCCGCGCGTCGGCCAGGGCGATGCGCTGGACCCGGCCGAGTATGGCGACGAGCCGGCGCTGATCGCCCGCGCCACCGCCGCCCCCGTGGCCGTGCACCCGCAGCGCGTCCTGGCCGCGCAGGCCCTGTTGCGCGCCCACCCCGGCATCGACGTGATCATCGCCGACGACGGCCTGCAGCACCTGCAGCTGGCGCGCGACGTGGAGATCGTCGTGCAGGACGAGCGCGGCCTGGGCAACGGCCGCCTGCTGCCCGCCGGCCCCTTGCGCGAGCCGGCCGCGCGCCTGGACGAGGTCGATGCCGTGATCACCAACCTCGGTTCGCGGCCCGGGACCGCGACGGCGGCATCGCCCGCGGCCGGCGCCGGCCCGCTGCGCCTGGCCATGCGTCTCGAACCCGGCCCGGCCCGCCGCCTGACCGACGGGCAGACCCGCCCCCTGGCCGACTTCGCGGCCGGCCCGCCCGTGGCGGCGGCGGCCGGCATCGGCAACCCGCAGCGCTTTTTCGACACGCTGCGGGCCGCGGGCATCGCGCCTGCCGAACAGCTCGCCCTGCCCGACCACTACGCCTATGACACCTCGCCTTTCGGCGCCGTCCAGGCCGGGCGGATCCTCGTCACCGCCAAGGACGCCGTCAAGTGCCGGCGCCTGAACGACCCGCGCCTGTGGGAAGTCGGCGTGACGGCGCGTTTCACTC
>DASWPO010000107.1:0-15290 GCA_036404015.1 Bordetella sp.
CTGCCCCCGCCTCAAAGGGCCGGCAGGGGCTTGCCCGCCGAACGGACGCCTCAAGAACCCAGATTGAATCGACCGAAATCGAATTAACTGAACCGACCAGCAGGAGACACGACGATATGACCGAACAAGAACACACCATGAAGCACCACAAGCGTCCCATGGCCGGCCACCAGCCCAAGACCTTCCTGTGGCAAGTGTCCGACGACCACAAGGTCGCCACCATCACGCTGAACCGCCCCGACCGCAAGAACCCGCTCACCTTCGACTCCTACGCCGAACTGCGCGACCTCTTCCGCGCCCTGGTCTATGCCACCGACATCAAGGTCATCGTCGTCACCGGCGCCGGCGGCAACTTCTGCTCCGGCGGCGACGTGCACGAAATCATCGGCCCGCTCACCAAGATGAGCATGCCCGAACTGCTCGACTTCACCCGCATGACCGGCGACCTCGTCAAGGCCATGCGCGCCTGCCCGCAGCCCATCATCGCGGCGGTGGACGGCGTGTGCGCCGGCGCCGGCGCCATGATGGCCCTGGCGGCCGACATGCGCCTGGGCACGCCCGCCGCCAAGACGGCCTTCCTGTTCACCCGCGTCGGCCTGGCCGGCGCCGACATGGGCGCCTGCTCCCTGCTGCCGCGCATGATCGGCCAGGGCCGCGCCAGCGAACTGCTCTACACCGGCCGTGCCATGAACGCCGAAGAAGGCAGCCACTGGGGCTTCTTCAACGCCCTGCACGACTGCGCCGACCTGGCCGCCGCCGCCGCCAAGCTGGCCGCCCAGGTCGCCGCCGGCCCCACCTTCGCCCACGGCGTCACCAAGAAACTGCTGCACCAGGAATGGAATATGGGCCTGGACGAGGCCATCGAAGCCGAAGCCGAGGCCCAGGCCATCTGCATGCAGACCCAGGACTTCCACCGCGCCTACCACGCCTTCGTGGCCAAGCAAAAACCCGTTTTTGAAGGAAACTGAGCCATGCGCGATGCGACCTGGCTGGACTGGCCCTTCTTCGACGATACCCACCGCGCGCTGGCGCACGAACTCGATGCCTGGTGCGCCACGGCGCTCGCCCATGTCGACCACCACGACGCCGACGCCGCCTGCAAGCAACTGGTGCGCGCCATGGGCTCCGCCGGCTGGCTGCGCTATGCCGTGCCGGCGGGCCCCGACGGCGCCTGGGGCGGCCAACTGCCCCAGGTCGATTCGCGCTCGGTCTGCATCCTGCGCGAAACCCTGGCCCGGCACGAAGGCCTGGCCGACTTCGCCTTCGCCATGCAGGGCCTGGGCAGCGGCGCGATCTCGCTGATGGGATCCGACGCACTGCGCCTGCGCTACCTGCCGCGCGTGGCGCGCGGCGAGGCCATCGCCGCCTTCGCCCTGTCCGAGCCCGAGGCCGGTTCGGACGTGGCCGCCATGTCGTGCGAAGCGCGCCTCGAAGGCGATCATTACGTGTTGAACGGCGAGAAAACCTGGATTTCCAATGCCGGTATCGCCGACTTCTACTGTGTGTTCGTGCGCACGGGCGAAGCCCCCGGCGCGCGCGGCATCAGCGCCTTCGTGGTCGACGCCGGCACGCCCGGCTTCGCCGTGTCCGAGCGCTTCGACCTGATCGCGCCGCACCCGCTGGGCCGCCTGAGCTTCGACAACTGCCGCATCCCCGCCGGCCAGCGCCTGGGCGATCCCGGCCAGGGCTTCAAGCTGGCCATGATGACGCTGGACATCTTCCGCGCCTCGGTGGCCGCCGCCGCGCTGGGCTTCGCGCGCCGCGCGCTGGACGAAGGCCTCGACCGCGCCCGCAGCCGCAAGATGTTCGGCCAGACCCTGGCCGACCTGCAGCTCACGCAGGCCGCGCTGGGCGACATGGACACGGCCATCGACGCCTCGGCGCTGCTGACCTACCGCGCCGCCTGGCAGCGCGACGTCAAGGGCACGCGCACCACGCGCGAGGCCGCCATGGCCAAGATGACGGCCACCGAATCGGCCCAGGCCGTGATCGACCGCGCCCTGCAGATGTTCGGCGGCGCCGGCGTCGTGTCGGGCCAGATCGTCGAGAAGCTCTACCGCGAGATCCGCGCGCTGCGCATCTACGAAGGGGCGACCGAGGTGCAGAAGCTCATCATCGCCCGCGAACTGCTCAAGACCTGAGAAACGCGGCCGGAATCATTACAAGGGGAATCGCATGGAAAGATCCGCACACGTCGATACGTTTGCCCGGGACAACCTGCCGCCAGCCGCCGAATGGCCCGAGCTGTTGCTCGACGGCCCGGACACGCGCTATCCGGCGCGCTTCAATTGCGCGGTCGAACTGGTCGACGCCATGGTGGCGCGCGGCATGGGCGAGCGCGTGGCGCTGCGCTGGCGCCGCGACGGCAAGCCGGCCGCCATGAGCTACGAGGAACTGCGCCGCCTGACCAACCGCATCGCCCGCGTGCTGGCCGAGGACCTGCAACTGGTGCCGGGCAACCGCGTGCTGCTGCGCGGCCCCAACAACCCCATGATGGCCGCGACCTGGCTGGCCGCTATGAAGGCCGGCCTGGTCACCGTGCCCACCATGCCGCTGCTGCGCTCCAAGGAGCTCAAGCAGGCCATCGACAAGGCGGAGATACGCGCCGTGCTGTGCGACGCGCGGCTCAAGGACGAGGCGCTGGCCTGCCTCGACGAGAACCACGAGCACTATTGCGCCGGCCTGGAACGCGTGGTGCTGTTCAACGACGCCGCGCCCGACGCGATCGATGCTTTGGCGGCGGGCAAGCCCGACGACTTCGCTGTGTGCGATACCGCGGCCGACGACGTCTGCCTGATCGCGTTCACCAGCGGCACGACGGGCATGCCCAAGGGCTGCATGCACTTCCACCGCGACGTGCTGGCCATGTGCGACCTGTTCCCGCGCCACATCCTCAAGCCGCAGGCCGACGACGTGTTCTGCGGCACGCCGCCCCTGGCTTTCACCTTCGGCCTGGGCGGGCTGCTGTGCTTTCCGCTGCGCGTGGGCGCCAGCGTGGTGCTGTCGGAAAGGCTCACGCCCGACGGCCTGCTGGCCGAGATCCAGGATTTCCGCGCCAGCATCGTCTTCACCGCGCCCACCTTCTACCGCCAGATGGCGGCGCTGGTCGGCAAGTACGACCTGGCGTCGCTGAAGAAAAGCGTGTCGGCCGGCGAAGCCCTGCCCGACGCCACGCGCCAGCTGTGGAAGCAGGCGAGCGGCATCGAGATGATCGACGGCATCGGCGGCACCGAGATGATCCACGTGTTCGTCTCCAGCCCGCCGGACAAGGTGCGGCGCGGCGCCATCGGCCAGGCGGTGCCCGGCTACATCGCCCAGGTGGTCGACGACGACATGAATGCCGTGCCCAACGGCACGCCCGGCCGCCTGGCGATCAAGGGGCCCACCGGCTGCCGCTACCTGGCCGACGAGCGCCAGCGCAAGTTCGTGCAGCAGGGCTGGAACCTGCCCGGCGACACTTTCGTGCAGGACGACGACGGCTATTTCTTCTATCAGGCGCGCAACGACGACATGATCATCTCGGCCGGCTACAACATCGCCGGTCCCGAGGTGGAGGACGCCCTGCTGCGCCATGAGGCCGTGGCCGAGTGCGGCGTGGTGGGCAAGCCCGACGAGGAGCGCGGCCAACTGGTCAAGGCCTATGTGGTGCTCAAGCCGGGCCAGGCAGGCACGCCCGAGCTGGCGGCCCGGCTGCAGGAATTCGTCAAATCCATCATCGCCCCCTACAAGTATCCGCGCGAGATCGAGTTCGTGAAGGTGCTGCCGCGCACCGAGACCGGCAAGCTGCAGCGCTATGCCCTGCGGCAGCAGGGCGGGACGCAATGAGCGCGGCGATGCAGGACGCGCACGAAACGGCGGGCGCGCCTTCTTATGGCAGCGAAATGCAGGTGCGCTTTCGCCACTGCGACCCGGCCGGCATCGTGTTCTATCCGCGCTATTTCGAGATGATCAACGACTTCGTCGAGGAGTGGTTCGACAAGGCGCTGGGCCATTCTTACCATACACTGCACGTCGACATGCGCCTGGGCACGCCCACGGCGTCCATCCAGTGCGATTTCACGGCGCCCAGCCGCTGGCACGACGTGCTGCGCCAGGAGCTGGCGGTGCGGCGCGTCGGCGGCTCCTCGATCTCGCTCGACGTACGCTTCGTGGGCCAGGACGACGGCCGCCAGCGCCTGGCCGCCAGCCTGACCATCGTGTTCGTCGACTTGAAGACCCTCCGCCCCGCGCCGCCCCCGGACGCGTTGCGCTCGCGCCTGGCCGCCTACCTTGCGCCCGCCGCGCCGGCGGGCCAGGCATGATCCATTCCGCTTTACCTCCAACAGGATGATGTGATGAACATTCTTCAACCCCCGGATTGGCTGCCGCCCAAGGGCTATTCCAACGGCGTCGAAGCCGAAATGACCGCCGGCTCGAAGCTGGTCTTCGTCGGCGGGCAGATCGGCTGGAATGGCCAGCAGCAATTCGAGACCGACGATTTCGCCGGACAGGTGCGCCTGGCGCTGGAAAACATCGTCGCCGTGCTGCGCGAGGCGGGCGGCGGCCCCGAGCACATGGTGCGCATGACCTGGTACGTGAAGGACAAGCACGAGTATGTGGCCTCGTACCCCGCCATCGGCAAGCACTACCGCGAAATCATGGGCCGCAATTTCCCGGCCATGACGGCCGTCGAAGTGGCCGCCCTGGTCGAGGACCGCGCCAAGGTCGAGATCGAAGTGACGGCCGTGATCCCGCCGCGCGACTGACCCCAAGCCGGGCAAGGCGCCATAAAAATGGGCCCGCGGGCCCATTTTTTTATTGCAACCGTCGATCGGCGATCAGTTCAGCGCGATTTCGCCGTCCTTGTCGAGCATGGCCTTGCAGCCGGGCCGGTCTTCCCGGAATTCGCGGACCTTGCTGCCGATGTACAGCGTCACGCCGCTGTAGATGCGCTTCTTGGTGGCCACGTAGGCGTCGGCCAGCGGCTCCAGCGCCTTGTTGAGCTCGACTTCCTCGACTTCGAGGGCGGCGACGTCGGCGATGATCTTCTTGAGCGTTTCGCGCGCCCGGTCGCCCACGCCGTTGACGTTTTTCTGCGGATTGGCGTGCAGGAACATGACCAGCTTTTCCAGCTTTTCTTTCTGGTCGACCATGTCTTTGTGCTTTTGCTGCAAGGCGGCGCGCTTGACGTGCGCGTGCGGGTCCATGCCCACGTGGACTTCGGTGAGCGCCGACGACATCGAGCCGAGCGAGCCCGCCTGCACCGATTTCATGGCCCGGATGCGCCCGCCGGTGATCACGCCGTTCTGCGTGCCGGGCGGGCCGACCACCACGCTTGCGCCGGCGTCGATGATGCTTTGGCGCACTTCGCGCTCGACCGCCACGATCTGGCCCGCGTTGATCTCGGCGTTGCTGATGAAGCGCGCCTTGACCGTGCCGCCGCAGCTCAGGCGGGCCGCGCGGGATTGTTCCTGGCCGTCGTTGGAGACGGTCTGCGTCATGCCGATGATGCCGCCGTTGACCGTGATGTTGCCGTCGGCATGGACTTCGGCGGCTTCGATGGTGCCGTTGACGAAGACGTCGCCCGATACGCGCACCTTCATGCCCATGGTGATGTCGCCCTTGACCCGCAGCGTGCCGTCGAGCTCGATATTGCCGGTGTCGAGGTTCACCGACTCGATCTCGACCAGCGAGTTCACCGACACCCCGCGCGACATGATCTTGGGCGCGCCGGAGATCGTGGCGATGAGCAGGTTGGGATCGTCTTCGGCGGGGGCTGCGCCGGTGAGGCCGTCGGCAAAGGGCGTGTCCTGCACCGGCCGCGGTTCGATGACTCTGCCGGTCAGGTCGAAGCCGGGCGTGCCCGGCACGGCGGGCGCGCGGCGCATCAGCGGATCGCCCGGCTTGACCAGCGCCAGGCTGCCCATGTCGCGGTAGTCGATCCGGATGTAGGAGTCGTCTTCGTCGACGATCTCCTCGGCGTGGGTGTCGCGCGGCGACTCGATCAGGTTCTCGAAGGAGGCGGGCTTGCCGGGGGTGGGGTCGCGGCCTTCGGCGATGCACACGGCCTCGCCAGTGCCGCGCTCGACGGCCCGGCGCAGGACGTCGTCCAGGATGCCGGCCACCATGCCTTGCGCGGCCAGGGCGGCCCGCACCTGCTCTTCGGTGACGGCCGCGCCGCCGCGCGGCGGCTCGACCGTCAGCATGGCGGACATGCGGTTGCGGTCGACGTGCAGTTCGAAGCTGCCGTCGAGCAGCGCGCCCACGGGCAGCCGCACCGGCTCGCTTTCGTCGGCGCAGGCTTGCAGGAACAGGGCGACCATGTCGTCGGCCAGCACGGCCTCGGTCCAGCCGCGGTTCCTGACGGCATGCCGCAGGCTCTCCAGCGTGGGAGGGGGCGCGCCTTCCATGGGTTGGTAAACGGCGGACAGGACGCGCGTTTCATCATCCACGACCAGTTCGACCGGCGTCGAATCAGACATGAAGCCTCCTGGAGTCGCTTTGGGGATAGCGGCCGGCACTGACCTAGACGGGCGCGCCGGATGTTTTAGTAAATAATTCAATAGTGACATAGTGCTACATACGTTGCAGCGCCATTAAAGCATCCAATTGCAGACTTGATAACGCAAGCCTTGCGATTCCCCCGGTCACAAATGTCAAAAAAGAAAAGGGCCGTATCACGGCCCTTTGCAACGGCAAGCAGCTTGGCGGCGCTCAGGGAGCAAGCGTGGCAAAAGCCTGTTCCGCGGCATCGAAAGTGGCCTGCAGCGTCTCGTCGCCGTGGGCGGCCGACACGAAGCCGGCCGCGATCCCGCCGCGCGCGGCTACTGCGCCTGGACGTGATTCTGTTTGACGACCCGTTGCCATTTCTTCGTCTCGCCGTTGATGAATGCGGTAATGTCCGCTCGCGTGCCGCCGGCGTCCTCCACGCCGAGATCCTTGACCCGCTGGGCGACCGTGGGGTCCTTGAGCGCAAGGTTTACCGCCTGGTTCAGTTTGTCCAGGACGGCGTCGGGGGTATTGGCGGGGGCCATGAGGCCGAACCACGGCGTCAGCACGAAATCGGGAAACCCGGACTCGGTGAAAGTGGGCACGTCCGGCAGCGACGGCGAGCGCTTTTCACTCGTCACGGCCAGGGCACGCAGTTGTCCATTCTTGATGTTGGGCAGCGAGGGCGGCAGGTTGTCGAAGTACATGTCGACTTGTCCGCTCAGCAGGTCCCCCGTCACTTGGCCAGAGCCTTTGTATGGAACGTGGGTCACGCTTACCCCGGTCACCGTGCGCAGCAGTTCGATCGCCAGGTGCGGCGAGCTGCCGATGCCCGAGGAGGCCGCATTGAGCTTGCCCGGATGCGACTTGGCATAGGCCAGCAGTTCGTTCAGCGTATGCGCGGGCACGCCGGGGTTGACCAGCAGGACGCTGGGAACCTTGCCGGCCAGCACGATCGGGTCGAAATCCTTCTGCAGATCGAACGGCGCAGGGGTATAGATCAGCGGGGCGACGCTGCAACTGAACGCGCACATGAGCAGTGTGTATCCGTCGGGCCTGGAATGGGCGACGTACTGTCCGCCGATATTCCCGCCCGCGCCGCCGCGGTTCTCCACTAGGACCGCCTGGCCGAGGCTGCGTCCCATGGCTTCACTGAGGACGCGGGCCAGGATGTCGGGCCCCCCTCCTGGCGGGTACGGCACCACGATGGTGACCGGATGATCCGGGTAAGCCGGCGCGGCGGATGCCGCTTGCGGCGCCATGGACGCGCCGCCAATCACGGCCGCTACGGACAAGAGTCGGACAACGCCGCGCAGGCGCGAAAACAGAGTGCTAGCAGTCAATTTTTGTCTCCAGAAACGCCCCGTTGCACGAGGGGCTTGTCGAAATGGTCTTCGGTCGGGCCCGTCTTGCCGCCGGACGGACCCTGCATGGAGGGCGTCCGGCACGGCGGCAGGACGCGCCGGTATTACGAGAGGCTGCTGGCGCGCCACCCCTGGCGTGAGAACCGGGACAACGCGTCTTCGTTCAGGCTGATGCCCAGGCCCGGCCCGGTCGGGACGGCGATCTGGCTGGCGGCTTGCGTCGGCAGCGGTACGGACAGCACCTCGTGCAGCGGGTTGTGGATGTACATGTCCTCGAACACCAGGAAGTTCGGTATCGCGGCGGACAGGTGCATGGTGGCGGCGATGCACACTGGCCCGGACGCGCCGGTGTGCGGCGCCACCGCGGCATTGAAGGCGTTCGCCAGGGCCGCCACCCGGCGCGCGCCTGTGAAGCCCGAGCACCGCGCGATATCGGGCTGCACGACGTCGAGCAGGCCTTCCTGCAAGAAGGGCACGAAACCGCCCGCCGTGAATTCGCCTTCCCCCGCGGCGATCCGCACGTCCTTCAGGGCCGAGCGTACCCGGCGGTAGCCTTGGAGATCGTCCGGATTGACCGGTTCTTCCATCCAGTAGATGCCCAGCCGTTCGGCTGTGCGGCCGAACTGGATGGCATCGGTCGGCTCGAAGCCGCTGTTGCAGTCGAGCATGAGGTCGACGCCAGAGCCCACCTCGGCGCGTATGGCCTCGATCCGCTCCGCGTCGACGCGGGCCGACTGCCCGACCTTGACCTTGATGGCCGCGTAGCCGGCCGTCACCAGTTTGCGGGCCTCGTTCGCCATGCGTTCAGGCGTGTCGAGCAGGATCGACGAGGCGTAGACAGGGATGTTGCCGCGGCCGTGGCCCGCCAGAAGCTGCCAGACCGGCTTGCCCGCGGCTTGCCCCAATAGGTCCCATAGCGCGATGTCCACGCCGGCCATCGCCTCCAGGTGAAAGCCACGGGAATGGCCACGCGGCCGCATGGTGCGCGCCATGGCATCCCAGAGCCCCTCGATGTTGCGGGGATCCTTGCCCAGGAGCACGGGCGCGAGGATCTCGTGCACCACGGCCGCGGTCACACCCGGTCCGAACCGGGCGATGGCCTCCCCGATGCCGAATATGCCTTCATCAGTCCGGATACGTACCAGGCATGCCGTCAGCGATGACAGGGTGAAGGTCGCGATTTTCCATGGTTTTTCCAGGGGGGCGTCGAGTTCGATGGTTTCTATGGCGGTGATTTTCACTGCGGGCTCTCCATGTCATGCCGAAGCCATTCGGCAGTTTTATTTACATTAGATGACCTGGTCATCATACAAGTAGACATCATAGCACTGTGTGATACGATGCCCGAATGACTGTTGGTACGATGGTGCGCAGCACCAAGCTCCCCGATCAGGTCTACGAGCTGCTAGCCCACAAGATTTCCGTGGGCGAATTCAGCGCGGGCGAGCGGCTGCCCTCGGAAACCCAGCTGGCCAGCGAGTTCGGCGTCAGCCGCACGGTCCTGCGCGAAGCCATCGCACGCCTGAAAAACGAGGGGTTGGTCACCACGCGCCACGGCCTGGGCATGTTTGTCGCCGATTCGTTCGATGCGGTGCCCTTCCGGGTCAGCGCTTTGACCCGTGCCGACAGCCGGGAACTGTTCGAGCTGCGCATGGGCTTCGAAACCGAAGCCGCCGCCCTGGCCGCGAAACGACGCACGGTCGAGCAGCTACGCACCCTGGCGCAAGCGATCGAGGCCATGGAAGGCGCGGTTCAGGCCGGGGAGGATGGCGTCCAGGAGGATTTCCAGTTCCACCGTGCTTTGGCCGAAGCCACCAACAACGGCATGTACCGCAGCTTTCTTGCCTTCCTCGAACGGCATATCCATCGGCAGTTGCTCGTAAGCCGCAAGAACAGCCATGCCAACGGCAAGTTCGCCGATGTCGTGCAGGAGCATCGGGCCATCTACAAGGCAGTTGAGGCGGGCGATTCCGACGCCGCCCGCCAGGCGGCCCACAATCATCTCCAGAACGGCTTGTACCGGCTGCAGTTCTGACTCAAAAAGGCCGCATCACGGCCCTTTGCAACGGCAAGCAGCTTGGCGGCGCTCAGGGAGCAAGCGTGGCAAAAGCCTGTTCCGCGGCATCGAAAGTGGCCTGCAGCGTCGCGTCGCCGTGGGCGGCCGACACGAAGCCGGCCTCGAAGGCCGACGGGGCGAAATACACGCCGCGATCGAGCATGGCGTGGAAAAAGCGCTTGAAGAGGCCGGTGTCGCAGGCCGAGACTTCGGCAAAGGTTTCCGGCACTTGCGCACTGAAGTACAGGCCGAACATGCCGCCGACCGACTGCGCCGAGAAGGCCAGGCTGGCTGCGCGGGCGCGTGCCTGCAGCCCGTCGGCCAGCCGGGCCGTGCGCTCGCTCAGGTCTTCGTAGAAACCGGGCTGGCCGACCAGCCTGAGCGTGGCCAGGCCCGCGGCCACGGCCACCGGGTTGCCCGACAGCGTGCCTGCCTGGTAGACGCCGCCCAGGGGGGCGATGTGCGCCATCAGGTCGGCCCGGCCGCCGAAGGCGCCCACCGGCATGCCGCCGCCGATGACCTTGGCCAGGGTGGTGAGGTCGGGACGTATGCCGGCCAGGCCCTGCATGCCCTGCGGGCCGACGCGAAAGCCCGTCATCACCTCGTCGAAGACCAGCACGGCGCCGTGGCGCGTGCACAGTTCGCGCAGGCCCTGCAGAAAGCCCGGCCGCGGCATGATCAGGTTCATGTTGCCGGCCGCGGGCTCGACGATCACGCAGGCGATCTCGGCGCCGTGCTGGTCGAAGGCGGCCTGCACGGCCTGCAGGTTGTTGTATTCGAGGGTGAGGGTGTGTGCCACGAACTCGGGCGGCACACCGGCCGAGCTGGGGTTGCCGAAGGTGAGCAGGCCCGAGCCGGCCTTGACCAGCAGGCTGTCGGAATGGCCGTGGTAGCAGCCTTCGAACTTGATGATCTTGGCGCGGCCGGTGGCGCCGCGCGCGAGCCGAATCGCCGTCATGGTGGCCTCGGTGCCCGAGCTCACCAGGCGCACCTGCTCCATCGAGGGCAGCCGGGCGATCAGCAGCTCGGCCAGTTCGACTTCGGCCTCGGTCGGGGCGCCGAAGGACAGGCCGCCCACGGCGGCGTCCTGCACGGCGCGCACGACCTCGGGGTGGGCATGGCCCAGGATGGCCGGGCCCCACGAGCCGACGTAATCGATATAGCGCGTGCCTTCGGCATCCCAGACATGGGGGCCCGCGGCGCGCTGGATGAAGCGCGGCGTGCCGCCGACCGAGCGGAAGGCGCGCACGGGTGAATTGACGCCGCCGGGAATGCTGCGGCAGGCGCGGTCGAAGAGTTCAGCGTTGGTGGGCATGCTTGTCGGGAGGTAGGAAGGGTCAGGCTTGCGGGCCGGGGGTGGGGGCGGCCTGGAATGGCGCGGCGCAGGCGCGCGCGGCTGCCGCGATGTCGGGGGCTTCGAACAGGCCCGTGATGACGGCGATGGCATCGGCGCCGGCCTGGGCCGCCAGCGCGGCGTTGTCCGGCGTGATGCCGCCGATGGCCGCCACGGCCGGGCGCGGCAGGCCGCAGCCCGCCGCCAGTTCGCGGGCCTGCGCCAGCAGCGGCAGCGGCGCGTGCACGGCCTGCGGCTTGGTGGGCGAGGTGAACACGGCGCCGAAGGCGATGTAGTCGGGTTCGGCCGCGAGCAGGCGCCGCGCGCGGTCGAGCTCGTTGTAGCAGGACACGCCGATGAGCAGGCCGGGGCCGGCCACCTTGCGGACCTGGGCCGGGTCGGCATCGTCGCGGCCCAGGTGCACGCCGTCGGCGCCGACCTCGAGCGCAAGGCGCCAGTGGTCGTTGATGAGGAACACCACACCGAGCGCGCGGCACAAGGGCGCCAGTTCGCGCGCCTGCGCCGCGCGTTCGGCCTCGGAAATATGCTTGCGGCGCAGCTGCAGCGCGCGCATGCCGCCGGCCGCGGCCTGGCGCACGGCGTGCAGGAGCTTGCCGGTGTCGTCCCACTCGGGGGTCACGCCGTACAGGCCGCGCGGAAATCGCAATGCAGTCATGGGTAATGGGTCTCCGTGCCGCGTGCGCCTGACGGGATCAGGCCGGCGTGCCGACGCGGTTGGGAACGCGCCGGCCCATGCCGGGCAGAAAGCCCGTGGACAGGGCCTGGGCGGCATGCTGCAGCGCCAGTTCGGCGGCGCGCGGCATGTCCAGGCCCTGGGCCAGCAGGGCCGTGGCGGCGGCGGCCACCACGCCGCCGGTGTCGCCGTTGCGCTCGGGCGGCGCCTGCCAGGGCCAGGTGTGGGTCTGGCCGTCGGGGCCGAGCAGGATGTTTTCCTGGTGGCCGGGGCGCATGGGCGCGCCCAGCACCAGGGCCCATTGCGCGCCGCCGGCCAGCAGGGCGTGCGCCGGACTGGGGGACTCCGACATGTCGATGCTGCCGTCGGCCTGCCACTGCGCCAGGCGCAGGTGCTCGACCACCACCAGCTGCGCCTGCGGCAGCAGCAGCTCGAAGGTGGCGGCCAGCAGGTCGTCGGCGTCGTCCTCTTGCGCGGCATCGTCGCTGGCCACGCTGCGATGGCCCAGGTGCAGCACCAGGGGCACCTGGCTGTAGTCCGCGGCGATCTGCGCCGCCACGCTGGCGGTCTCGGCGCTGTAGAGGCCGCCCACCTTGATGGCCTGGACGGGCATGTCTTCCAGCAGGCAGCGCGCCTGGTCGTCGAGCAGCTCGGGCGAGACGGGGTGGATCTCTTCGATGCCGGCCGTGTCCTGCACGGTGAGCGCGGTGACGGCGGCCAGGCAGTGGCAGCCCAGGCTGGCGCAGGTCACGGCGTCGGCGGGCAGGCCATCGGCGCCGGTGGGGTCGACAGGCCCGAACACGAGCGTCAGAGGGGGATGGACAGCGGAAATCACGGATATCGACGGCGGCTGGGCCGCAGCAGTTTTGATCGGGTTTAGGTAAGATCGTCCATTCATTCTAATTGATACCCCTGACTGCCAAGTGTTGCGCCCTCCTGCAATGCCCGCGGCCGCCACGGGCCTGGAACAGTGAGAACCATGCGTACCTGGATGTGTTTGATTTGCGGTTGGGTGTATGACGAGGAAGCCGGCCTGCCCGAAGAGGGCATCGCCCCCGGCACGCGCTGGGAAGACGTGCCCCCCAACTGGGTTTGCCCCGAGTGCGGCGCGCGCAAGGAAGATTTCGAATTGATGGAAATCTGAGTGCCCTGTTGCTGTTCCCTCTGCTCGTTCCATCCAGCCGGAGAGCCCCATGACCGAAGACACGCACGATGACGGCGCGGCGGACGACCAGTCGTCCGCCGCGCCGCCGGCCGCGGATTTCTCCAACCAGTTCCTGATGGCCATGCCCGGCATGGGCGACGGCAGCTTCGCCGGCACGGTGATCTATGTCTGCGAGCACACGACGCGCGGCGCGCTGGGCCTGGTGATCAACCGGCCCACCGACCTCACGCTCGCCTCGCTCTTCGAACGCATCGACCTCCAGCTCGAGATCGCCCCGGCGCGCGACGACATCGTGTTCTTCGGCGGCCCCGTGCAGACTGACCGCGGCTTCGTGCTGCACGCCCCGGCCGGGCAATACACCTCCAGCATCCGGCTGGGCGAGCTCACGCTCACCACCTCGCGCGACGTCCTGCAGGCCGTGGCCGACGGCACCGGCCCGGCGCGCCTGCTGGTGACGCTGGGCTATGCCGGCTGGGGCGCCGGCCAGCTCGAATACGAAATGAGCCAGAACGCCTGGCTCAGCGTCGGCGCCGACCCGCGCATCATCTTCGACGTGCCGCCCGAGGCGCGCTACCCCGAGGCGCTCAAGCTGCTGGGCGTCGATCCGGTCATGCTGTCCGGCGGCGCGGGCCATGCCTGATACGAGCCCCCAAGGCGGACGCGAAGCCACCCTGCTGGGCTTTGACTTCGGCGAGAAGAAAATCGGCGTGGCCATCGGCAACACGCTCACGCGCCAGGCCCGGCCGCTCGAAATCATCTTTTCCGAGCTGCGCGAGGCCCGCTTCGGGCGCATCGCGCAGCTGCTGGCCGAATGGCAGCCGCAATGCCTGGTGGTCGGGCTGGCGCTGGCCGCCGACGGCGGCGAGCAGCCCGCCACGGCGCGCTGCCGGCGCTTCGCCAACCAGCTCAACGGCCGCTTCGGCCTGCCCGTCGTCCTGGTCGACGAGCGCGGCTCCAGCCTGGAAGCGCAGGACTTGTTGAAAGGCATGGCCCCCGCGCCGCGCCCTTCGGGCTTGCTGCCCCCCAAGGGGGGCGTGCCTGCCTTGGGGCGGCCCGGCGGCAGGCACGCCGCCGACGACGCCATGGCCGCCATGATCATCCTGCAGCGCCATCTGGATACATTGCCGTAATGTGACGGAACGGTGACACGGGGCCGGGTATGATGCTGCCCGGTTACCTGTTTGCGGTCACGGAGACTTCCACTTGAATCTGTTGCGTTTCATCGCGCGGCTATGCTTGGTCGTGCCCTGGATATTCATGGGCCTGGTGATCATCGCCCTGGTCTACCCGTGGATATCGCCCGTCCCGACCCGCGCCGCCATCAACCTCTGGTGGTCGCGCCGCCTCATGCGCATGTGCGGCGTGAAAATCACGGTCATCGGCCAGGCGCGCATGTCGGGGCCGGTGCTGTGGGTGGCCAACCACGTGTCGTGGATCGACATCTTCGTGGTCAATTCCGTGCGCGCCACCGCCTTCGTCGCCAAGTCCGAAATCCGCGCCTGGCCCTTCATCGGCTGGCTCGCCACCGGCGCCGGCACGCTCTTCATCGACCGCAACCATCGCCATGCCGTGCACGACATGGGCAGCGCGATTCAAAAATGCTTCGACAACGGCGAGGCGGTGGGGCTCTTTCCCGAGGGCACCACGACCGAAGGCTTCGGGCTGCGTCCTTTCCACGCCAGCCTGTTCGAGCCGGCCCGCCAGTCCGGGGTGGACATCCAGCCCGTGGCCATGCGTTTCTTCCACCACGGCCAGCGCAGCAGCTTCGCCGCTTTCGTCGGCGAGGAAACGCTGGTGGCCAATCTGTGGCGCGTGCTGGGCACCACGGGGCTGTCGGTCGAGGTGATCTTCCTGCCCATCCTGCACGTGGTCGCGGAAGGGGATCGCGCAGCGCCTACGCGCCTGCAGCTCTCGCATGCCGCGCGGGATGCCATCGAAGCGCAGTTGCCTGTCGGGGAGTGCGTGGTTTGCGTTCTTGCGGCGCGTCGGCGCTGGGGCGTCGGGGTCCGGCTGCATCGCGGCGGCTCGGGCGCAAGACGACGCGCCCTCGGCCCCCTGCGGGGGCTGCCCGCCGCTCAACGCAGCCGGACCCCGACGCCCCAGCGCCGAGGCTCACAATGTCTCAGCCCGCCGCATGCCGCTCGAGGCAAGGCGGTTTATTCGAGATGTTGCAAGTCTGTTGGAAGGCGGGGTGGGGGCGCCGGACCGTC
>DASWPO010000108.1:0-5167 GCA_036404015.1 Bordetella sp.
ATCTGAACTACCCCGGCGCAGGCCTGGTGATGATCGACCACCTGACGCACAATGTGTACAAGGGCCGCATGGCGGAGTGGGCCGATTTCTACTCGCGCCTGTTCAACTTCCGCGAGATCCGCTACTTCGATATCGAAGGCAAGGTAACGGGCGTGAAGTCCAAGGCCATGACCTCGCCCTGCGGCAATATCCGCATCCCGATCAACGAAGAAGGCACCGAAGAGAAAGGCCAGATCCAGGAATACCTGGACCTCTACCATGGCGAAGGCATCCAGCACATTGCGCTGGCCACCGACAATATCTACGAAACGGTGGAAAAGCTGCGCAAGAATGCGGTGGTCTTCCTGGACACGCCGGAAACGTATTACGAACTGCTGGAAAAGCGCCTGCCCGGCCATGGCGAAGACACGGCGCGGTTGAACAAGAACCGCATCCTGCTCGACGGCGCCCCCGGTGGCGGCCTGCTGCTGCAGATCTTCACCGAAAACCAGATCGGCCCGATCTTCTTCGAGATCATTCAGCGCAAGGGCAACGATGGCTTCGGCGAAGGCAACTTCAAGGCCTTGTTCGAATCGATCGAGCTCGACCAGATGCGCCGCGGCGTGGTGCGCAACGTCGCCTGAGCGACCCGCTTGAGCAACCCTGGGGCGGGCGCATGACCCGCCGATGCAATCGCTGAAACCCAAAAGGCCAGTCCACATGGACTGGCCTTTTGCTTTGCGGCACCAGGAACCTAGGCGCCCTGCTTCAGCCGATCGTGGAACTGCTTGCGGAACTTGGCGACCTTGGGCGCGATGACGAATGCGCAATAGCCCTGGTCGGGATGCAGTTCGAAATAGTGCCGATGGTAGTCCTCCGCAAGCCAGAGGGTGGCCGCGGGGATCAGCTTGGTGACGATGGGCGCATCGTAGAGATGCAGCCCGTCGATCTCGGCGATGACGGCCTGCGCCTGTTCGCGCTGCGCTTCGCTCTGCCAGAAGATGGCCGACTCGTACTGCGGACCGACGTCGTTGCCCTGGCGGCCCGGCGTAGTGGGGTCGTGCGTGGCGAAGAAGACGCGCAGCAGGTCGGCGTACGACAATTCCTTGGGATCGAACTCGACGCGGGCCACTTCGATATGGCCCGTGTCCTTGCCGCAGACCTGTTCATACGTGGGATGGTCGACATGGCCGCCGCTGTAGCCGGGCAGCACGCTGGCGACGCCGCGCAGGTTCTCGAACACGGCTTCGACGCACCAGAAGCAGCCGCCGCCGAGCACGGCGACTTCATGGCCAGCGGTAATGGGCAGTTCCGACATGACTGTTCTCGCTCAAAAGGTTCAGGGTTGGGACGACGACAGCGACAGCACCCACTGGACCAGCGCCTTGGCGTCGGCCTCGCTGACCTGCGTCTGGGCGGGCATGGGTACCGCGCCCCAGTCGCCGCGGCTGCCGTGGCGGACTTTATCGGTCAGGTAGTCCATGGCCGTGGACTGGCCGGCATAGCGCTCGGCCACACTGCGAAAAGGCGGACCGACACGCTTGGTGTCGACTTGATGGCAGGCCAGGCAATTCTTGCTGGCCGCCAGATCGGCCCCGGATTGGGCCCGGGCTGCGATCGGCAACAACCCCACGTGCAACAGGCCCAGCATCAGGCAGGCCATCCGGCGAGTGATCGCGTACATCCTGAATTCCATCTTACTCGAACCATCGGCCCATGCCGATGGCGGGCTTCGATGGTAACCGAATCGCGCGGCCGGCACCGCAGGAGCAGCCGCGCTGCGGTTATTATCTGGCAACTTTTTCCGACGCAGCCGCCATGCTCCAGTACCCTCATATCGACCCCATCGCCGTGCAGATCGGACCGCTGGCCGTACATTGGTACGGCCTGATGTACCTGGTGGGTTTCGGGCTGGCGTATCTGCTGGGCCGCTGGCGCATCACGCACGGCCACACCACCTTCATGACGGTGCGCGACCTGGAAGACCTGATCTTCTATTCGGTGCTGGGCGTGGTGCTGGGCGGCCGCCTGGGCTACGTGCTGTTCTACAAGCCGGGCTATTACCTGACGCACCCGCTGGACATCTTCCACGTGTGGGAAGGCGGCATGTCGTTTCATGGCGGGTTTCTGGGCGTGGTCCTGGTCATGCTGTGGCTGGCGCACAAGAAGAAGGTGTCGCTTTTCACGCTGAGCGACTTTGTCGCTCCCCTGATCCCGCTGGGGCTGGCCGCCGGACGGCTGGGCAATTTCATCAATGGCGAGTTGTGGGGCCGACCGACCAGCGTGCCATGGGCCATGGTCTTCCCGCAAGCCGGCGACGGGCTGCCGCGCCATCCCTCGCAGCTCTATGAGTTGGGGCTCGAAGGCCTGGCGCTCTTTGCGCTGCTGTGGCTGTTTTCTTCCCGGCCGCGCCCCACGGGCCAGGTGAGCGGCTTGTTCCTGATCGGCTACGGGCTCTTCCGCTTTCTGGTGGAGTTCACGCGCGAGCCCGACGATTTCCTGGGACTGCTGGCGGGCGGCCTGAGCATGGGACAGTGGCTGTCGCTGCCCATGGTCCTGATCGGCCTCGCCGTCTTTGCGATCACTGCAAGGCGATCGTCCCGTTGACCGACACGCTGACGACCACGGAGCCGCCTTCCAAGGGCGCATCGATGGCATCGGCCGTCTTGGCCATGCGCATCATGGCCGCGGGATGCGGCATGGGCGGCGCGGCGCCGGCCCCGCCCAGATCCAGCTCCACCATGCGATAGCTGGAAAAGCCGAAGGCCTTGGCCGCATCGAGCGCCCGGGCCTGGAAGGCCTGGGCGACCTGGCCCAGCAGCTGGTGCTCTTCCGCCGCGCGGGCCTCGTGCGACAGGATGAAGGCGATGTTGGAAATCGCGACCTTATCGCTCATCCGGGTGGCCAATGCCGAGGCCGCCGCGAAATCCTTGGATTCGAGCACGATCTCGCCACGGCCGTGCCAGTTGTTGATCTTGCCCTGGTTGTCATGATTGGGCCAGACGCCATAGTTGCCGGTATGCGAGACGATGCCCGCGGCGCCTTGCGCCTGCTTGGCCGCGGCATCGAGCGCGGCGGCCAGTTGCTGGCTGGCAGTCGTCTGGTCGGCGGACTGGGTTTCAGCGGCCAGGGTGATGCGCACCGTGTCCAAGGGGATTTCGGACGAAGCCGTGGCCTGCAGGGTCAGGCGCGTGCCGGCAGGCGAGGCATCTGGCGTGGCGGCGTGGACATTGAAAGCCAGCAGGCACAGCACGGCCTGTGCTGCGTAATGCGCCATGGCGTGCGAGGAAGGAAACCGCATGGGGAGCGCTCCAGGAAACGCGTCAGGGGGAAGCGGCAGGCCCTCGATATGGGCCTGCCGGAATAAATGCCCCGCGTGTGCCGTCTAGGCCGGCATCTCGAACCCTAAGGTTCAAGTCGGCCGCGTCGGTAGGGCATCGGGCTCGTTTGCGAGAAACGAGCACGCCAGCCCTGGCACTCTGCAGCCTGTATGCCATTAAGCATAGGTTCAGAGAATGTATGGCCAAGTCACGAGCACGGCAGGGACAAACTGGAAAGGACGACGCGTGCGGGCCGAGGAAAGACAGCCAGCTGAGGAAAAGTGCTTGCGTGCCAGCTAGAGCAGCTTTTCCTGCCCGGAGAGGGCGTCGTCCAACATTGAATTCATGTCGTCGATTTTACGCTTGAAGTCGCCCACTGCCAAACCGCCCAGCGGCCCGTCGGGCGCTTTCATGCCGAGCAGCTCGCCGGCGATCTGCAAAGCAGCCATGACGGCGATGCGTTCGTTGCTGGAGATTTTGCCCACGCCCTGGATGCGCACCATGAGTTGATCGACATGGCGCACTGCAGCCAGCAGCTTGGGTTTTTCTTCGAGTTCGCAGGCCAGGGAATATTCGCGGCCCAGGATGGTGACGTCGACGCGTTCCATCAGGCTTGATCTCCAACGGAAGCGCCGGGCAGGCGGGACAGCACGACATCGATGCGCTCGCGCGCGGACAGGGCGGCGGTGCGCAGCCGGTTCAGGTCGGAGTCGCGGGCCTGCAGGCTGGCCTGAAGTTCGGCCTCGCGGTGCTTGAGCCGTTCTTCGAGGGCCTGGCGCTCGGCCGACTCATGGGCCAGTTGCTCGCGCAGCGCCGCTTCGACCTGCCCAGCCTCGGCGCGCACGGTCTCGGCGGCCTGGCCGTGCTCGGCCACGGCTGCGCGCAGGGACTGCAATTCGGCTTCGTGGTCGGCGCAACGCTGTTGCAGATTGCGTTGCTGGAGTTCGCTGTCGTTTAAGCGCGCGCGCAAGGCATCGCGTTCGGTGTGCACCTGGCGGGTGCGTTGCACCAAGAGCCCAATACGGGCGGCAAGTTGATCGAGATCCTGCAGCATGGTCGCTATCGTAAACCATCCGGCCCCAATCGGGGAGGTTCCCCGCTGATCTGATTGTTATCCCAAACCGCCCGAAAAACTCGGCCTGATGTCTGATTCCTGACAAAAAGCCTTCTTTTTCCTGAATTTTAGCTTTTCACAAGCTTTCATTTACCTGTATTCTTGCCGCACAAAACACGTTGGCAGAGGAGAACATGCAGCTACGTAACAAACAAGACTTCTGGTCAGGGGCAATGTTCATCGCCCTGGGCCTGGGATTTGCCTGGAAGGCCAGCCAATACCAGATGGGCACCTCGGCCCGGATGGGGCCCGGCTATTTCCCCTTCTGGCTCGGAATGGCCCTGGCCCTGCTGGGCCTGGTGGTCCTGCTGAGCGCCATGGCCAAGAAAGCCGACAAGACCGAGGTCGCCCCTTTCGATTGGCGCATTCTGCTCCTGGTGATCGGCTCGGTGGTGCTGTATGCGCTGGTCTTGCACCTGCTGGGCGTCTATGCGTCGGTCTTCCTGCTGGTGATGGTCAGCAGCCTGGCCAGCCATGAGTTCAACTGGAAGGTCGCCGTGGCCAATGCGCTCTTCCTGGTGGCCTTTGCCTACCTGGCCTTCATCAAGGGGTTGGGCCTGATCTTCCCCTTGTGGCCCTCGTTTCTGGGCATGAACTAAGGAGAACCGCCATGGAATTGCTGCAAAACCTGCTGCTGGGCTTCTCCGTCGCCGTCACGCCGGAAAACCTGCTGTATGCCCTGATGGGCTGCGTACTGGGCACGCTGATCGGCGTGCTGCCGGGCATCGGCCCGGTGCCCACCATTGCCATGCTG
>DASWPO010000109.1:0-13438 GCA_036404015.1 Bordetella sp.
GCAAAAATAAAACCCCGGCTCGGGCAAGAGCCGGGGCATTCAGCTTGTATTGTGGTCAAGATCGCCAAGAATTGCAAGCGCAAAGGCTTGGCCGGCCCACCCGGAAAATGATTTTTCTACCGAGAAATCAATATATTGGCCGCACCGTTATAGGTCACCCGTATTGATCAGGCAGGCCTGCGCCGGTTGAGCAGGGCATGCAGCAAAATGGCGCCGAAAGTCGCCGTGCCGATGCCGCCCAGCACAAAGCTGCCCAGTTTGACCGTGAAGTCGCCCGCGCCCAGCACCAGCGTCACGGCGGCCACGATGAGGTTGCGGTTGTCGGAAAAATCGACGCCGTTGACCACCCAGATACGCGCCCCCGCCACGGCGATCAGCCCGAAAACCACGATGGACACCCCGCCCAGCACCGGACCGGGAATGGTCTGGATCAGCGCGCCGAACTTGGGCGAAAAGCCCAGCAGCACGGCGATCAGCGCCGCCACCACGAAAACCAGGGTCGAATAGATGCGGGTGACCGCCATGACGCCGATGTTCTCGGCATAGGTGGTGACCCCCGTGCCGCCCAGCGCGGCCGACACCATGGTGGCCACGCCGTCGCCCACGAAGGCCCGGCCCAGGTAGCGGTCGAGATGCTGCCCGGTCATGGCGCCGACCGCCTTCACGTGGCCGAGGTTCTCCGCCACCAGGATGACGGCCGCCGGCACGATCAGGCCCATGGCATCGGCCTTGAACACCGGCGCGACGAAAGCAGGCAGCCCGAACCAGGCGGCGGCCGCCACGCCGGAGAAAGCCATGGGCTTGCCCAGCCCCAGCCCGTTGGCGCACAGGGCATAGAGGAGGCAGGCCAGGATCAGGCCCAGCAGGATCAGCAGGCGTTGCGCCATGCCGCGGGCAAAGACCGCCACCCCGCCCACGCAGACGATGGTGGCCAGCGCCATGGCCGTATCGAAGCCGCCCTGCCCCATGGCGCCCTTGACCGCGATGGGCGCGAGGTTCAGGCCGATCACCGCCACGATGGCGCCGGTCACCACGGGCGGCATCAGGGTCTCGATCCAGCCGGCGCCGCTGCCCGACTTCGATCCGGCGGCCCAGACGACCAGGCCGACCAGCGCATACACCAGGCCGCAGGCCATGATCGCCCCCAGCGCCACGCCGATATGGGCGTTGGCGCCGCTCCCGGCATAGCCCGTGGCGGCGATGACGCCGCCGATGAAGGCGAAGCTCGATCCCAGGTAGCTGGGCACGCGCCCGCCGACGAAGAGGAAGAAAATCAGCGTGCCCACGCCCGACATCAAAATGGCGAGATTGGGATTGAAGCCCATGAGCAGCGGAGCCAGCACCGTGGAGCCGAACATGGCGACCACGTGCTGGGCCCCCATGACGATGGTGCGCGGCCAGGACAGGCGTTCGTCAGGCGCAACGACCGAACCCTGCGCCACGGCGTCGACGCGTCGCCAGGCGGGGAAATAGGCGGAGCGATTGGACATATAATGAAATTAATAGAAATATCTGCAGACGAGGCGGCGCGCCAAGTGTAGACGCCGCCCAAGACCAGGGGCAATATTGCCTCCAGGCCGCCCTCGGGTCGGGGGCGCCAACCGCCCGTTGCCGGAGTCCGCCATGTCGTCCATCTCGCCGATTTCTCCCGTGTCTTCCGCCCTGGGCGGCGGCGCGAATTCGCTGACCCGGTCGCTGCAGGGCACCCGCGTCAAGAGCACGGCCGCAACGCAAGACGCCGCGTCCGCCTCCGGCGCAACGGCAACCCCCACACAGCAAGGCATCCAGCTGACCGGCAGCAATGCCTCGGCCAGCGGCGCGTCGGGCGGCAAGTCCGGCTCGGCCTCGCAGGGCGGCGGCGATGCCTCCAGCGCCGCCTCCTCCACGGACGACACCACGACCGAACTGCAGCAGCTCGAGGCGCAGCTGCAGGCCATCATGGCCCAGATGCAGTCCTTGCAGGGAAGCGCCAACCCGGACGACCCGTCCTCGACGGCGCAGGTCGCGGCGCTCAGCGCCGAAGAAATGTCCATTGAAGGCCAGATCCAGACCCTGCAGGCGCAATCCACCACGGGTGCGGCCTCGGCAGCCTGATGACAGCCGGCCCGGCCCGCGCGTCCGATGTCCGAAATCTGGTTCATCCGCCACGGCGAAACCGACTGGAACCTTGAGCGCCGGCTGCAAGGCTGGCAAGACATACCGCTCAATGACACCGGCGCGTTCCAGGCCGCCCGCCTGGCCGAGCGCCTGCGCGACGATGCGGCACGCACGCCCTTTGCCGCGATCTACAGCAGCGATCTGCAACGCGCCCACGCCACGGCCCAGACCGTGAGCACGGCCCTCGGCTTGCCCGTGCGTGTCGAACCCGGCATCCGCGAACGCCATTTCGGCGTGCTGGAAGGCCTGCATTACGACACCCTCGACCAGGTCGCCCCCGAAGCCGCGGCCGCCTGGAAAAGCCGCGACCCGGATCGGCCGCTGCAAGGCGGGGAAACACTCGGCGAATTCCAGGCGCGCGTCCTCGGCGCCAGCCTGGATCTGGCCCGGCGCCATGCCGGCGAACGCATCCTGGTGGTGACCCACGGCGGGGCGCTCGACATCATCTGGCGCCAGGCCAGCGGCATTGCCCTGAACGAACCGCGCCATGCCCGCCTGCTCAATGCCGCCATCAACCGCGTGCGCGTCGACGGCCAGGGCTGGCACATGCTGGACTGGGGCGACGACCGGCACATCGCCGAGGACGCGCGCGACGATATCGTCTAAACCCGGCGTCCGTGCCCGCCACCGGGCCGGCCGTCAGGGCCCGTTGCGGCGCGGCTTGCGCGGCGCGTTGCGCGCCAGCCGGTCGTACAGGCCGTCGGGCAGCAAGCGCATGAGCTTGGCCGCGATGCCCATCTGCCAAAGGCTCGAAGGTGGCCATGTGGCCTGCAGATTGGTTTCGACGATGGCCCGGAACACAGCGTAGTCGTCGAGCTCGCCCGTGACCGTGCCGGCACTGATGCCCGCGCTGGCGATCACCACATCGGCATGGCCCGCGTTGCGCGCGATGAAGTCCCGCGCCGCGGCGTGCAGGGCCTCGCGGTCGCGCACGTCCAAGGCATAGCAGCCATGTTGTCCGGGCAGCGAGGCGGCCAGTTCGCGCAGGGTCCTTTCGCTGCGGCCGACCAGGCCCAGCGTGGCGCCGTCGGCCGCGTAGCGTTTGGCCAGCGCCAGCCCCAATCCGCTGCCGGCGCCGGTGATGAAGACCCGTTTCACCGGTCGCCTACAAGAAAATCCAGGCCAGGACGGCCAGGACGATGGCCCACTTCAGCACGTAGTAGAGCGTCCTGTTGTATTGCTTGATGCGCTTGCCGAGGCGGCGCACGGCGTACGCCGCACCGAAGATGCGGTTGATGCTGCCAGTGCGGTCGCCTTCCTGGTTGGGCGAGGCGGCGGCGCGCAGCAACAGGCCGCCCAGGAAATGGTTGACCGTCTGCGTCCAGCGGTACTTCATGGGGCGCTCGATATCGGCGAACAGGATGATGCGGTTCTGATCGGTGGTGTTTTCGGCGTAGTGGATGAAAGTCTCGTCGAACATCACCGCCTTGCCGTCGCGCCAGTAATAGCGCTCGCCATCCACGTCGATATAGCAGGCAGGATCGTTGGGCGTGATCAGGCCCATGTGAAAACGCAGCGAGCCGCCGTAGGGATCGCGATGGCGCGGCAAGCGGGCGCCCGGCGGCAGGGACGTGAACATGGCGGCATTGACGCCGGGGATGTCCGCCAGCAGCCTGGTCGTATAGGGGCAGAACTCCAGGGCCGAGGGCTGCGGCGCCTTGTCATACCACTTGAGGTAGAAGCGCCCCCAGCCCGTCTTGAAGAAGGAGTTGAAGCCGGCGTCGTTGTACTGCGAGGAACCCTTGATCAGGCCGTCGCCGAAGAGCTTGACGGCCTCGGCGCGGATTTCCTGCCAGTGGTCGATCAGCACCTGCAGTTGCGGAAACTCGTCCAGGCCGATGTACGGCGTTTTCGGCACGGCCGAAAACGCGTACATGAAGGTATTGATGGGCGCGGTGAAGGTCGAGTGGTCCAGGGCCTGGCGCGAGAACTTGTGGCGCACGCGGCCGCGCAAGTGCACATAGGTGGCCGTCACGATGAACAAGGCCAGGACAAACCACTTGATCATTGCCGATACCTCTAACCTCAATTTTGGCTATGCAGCTCCTGCAGCGGGTAGACCTGAAGGCCCAGCCCCTGGCGCAGATACTGCATGCCTTCGACCGCGGCGCGGGCGCCGGCGATCGTGGTGAATAACGTGACCCGGTTGGCCAGTGACTGGGTGCGGATGGCACGCGAGTCGGCGATGGCGTTGCGGCGCTCTTCGACCGTGTTGATCACCAGCGCGATTTCGCCGCTCTTGATCATGTCGACGATATGCGGACGGCCTTCGGTGACCTTGTTGACCAGCAGCACCGGGATGCCGGCCGCCTCGATCTCGGCGGCGGTGCCGCGCGTGGCTACCAGCTTGAAGCCCAGCGCATGCAAGCCGCGGGCCACTTCGACCGCCTTGGGCTTGTCCTGGTTCTTGACGCTGATGAAGGCGACGCCGGACTCGGGCAGGCGCACGCTGGCGGCCAGCTGCGACTTGACGAAGGCTTCGCCGAAGCTGCGGCCCACGCCCATGACTTCGCCGGTGGACTTCATCTCGGGACCCAGGATGGTGTCCACGCCCGGGAACTTGACGAAGGGAAACACGGCTTCCTTCACCGAGAAGTACTTGGGCACGACTTCCTTGGTGACGCCCTGCTGGGCCAGGGTGCGGCCGGCCATGGCGCGCGCGGCGATCTTGGCCAGCTGCAGGCCGGTGGCCTTGGAAACAAAGGGCACCGTGCGCGAGGCGCGCGGATTGACTTCGAGCACGTAGACGTCGCCGCCCTGGATGGCGAACTGCACGTTCATCAGGCCGCTGACATTGAGCGCCTTCGCCATGACGGCCGTCTGGCGCTTGATCTCGGCGATGATCTCTTGCGAGAGCGAGTACGGCGGCAGGCTGCAGGCCGAGTCGCCCGAGTGCACGCCGGCCTGCTCGATGTGCTCCATCACGCCGCCGATGAAGACGGTCTCGCCGTCGGCCAGGCAGTCGACGTCGACTTCGATGGCATTGTTGAGGAAGCGGTCGAGCAGCACCGGGGAGTCGTTGCTGACCTTCACGGCTTCGCGCATATAGCGTTCGAGATCCTGCTGCTCGTGCACGATTTCCATGGCGCGGCCGCCCAGCACGTAGCTGGGGCGCACCACCAGCGGGTAGCCGATCTCGACGGCATGGGCCAGGGCTTCGTTCTCGGTGCGCGCGGTGCGGTTGGGCGGCTGGCGCAGGCCGAGCTTGTGCAGCAGCTTCTGGAAGCGTTCGCGGTCTTCGGCCACGTCGATGGACTCGGGGCTGGTGCCGATGATGGGCACGCCGTTGGCTTCCAGCGCGCGGGCGAGCTTGAGCGGGGTCTGGCCGCCGTACTGCACGATCATGCCGACCGGGTTTTCCTTGTGCACGATCTCGAGCACGTCTTCGAGCGTGAGCGGCTCGAAGTAGAGGCGGTCGGAGGTGTCGTAGTCGGTGGAGACGGTTTCCGGGTTGCAGTTGACCATGATGGTCTCGTAGCCGTCTTCGCGCAGGGCCAGCGCGGCGTGCACGCAGCAATAGTCGAACTCGATGCCCTGGCCGATGCGGTTGGGACCGCCGCCCAGCACGATGATCTTCTTGCGGTCGGTCGGCGCGGCTTCGCACTCTTCCTCGTAGGTCGAGTACATATAGGCCGTGCGCGTGGCGAACTCGGCGGCGCAGGTGTCCACGCGCTTGTACACGGGACGCACGTTGAACTGGTGGCGCAGCTTGCGCACCTCGGACTCGGACGAGTCCATCAGGTAGGCCAGGCGGCGGTCGGAGAAGCCGCGGCGCTTGAGCTCCCAGAGGGTGGCGTAGTCGAGATCGGCCAGCGTCTTCTGCTCGAGCGCCAGCTCGATGTCGACGATTTCCTTGATCTGCGACAGGAACCAGGGGTCGATCTTGGTCAGCGCGTGCACTTCATCGAGCGTGAAGCCCTGGGCAAAGGCGTCGCCCACGTACCAGATGCGTTCCGGGCCGGGCTCGCCCAGCTCGACCTGCAGCTTCTCGCGGTCGGTGGTCTTCTGGTTCAGGCCGTCCACGCCGACTTCCAGGCCGCGCAGGGCCTTCTGGAAGGACTCCTGGAAGGTGCGGCCGATGGCCATGACCTCGCCCACCGACTTCATCTGGGTGGTGAGGCGGGCGTCGGCCTGCGGGAATTTCTCGAACGCGAAACGCGGCACCTTGGTGACCACGTAGTCGATGGTGGGCTCGAACGAGGCGGGCGTGGCGCCGCCGGTGATTTCGTTCTTGAGCTCGTCGAGCGTGTAGCCCACGGCCAGGCGCGCGGCGACCTTGGCGATGGGAAAGCCCGTGGCCTTGGAGGCCAGGGCCGACGAGCGCGACACGCGCGGGTTCATCTCGATGACGATCATGCGGCCGTTCTGGGGGTGGACCGCGAACTGCACGTTCGAGCCGCCCGTGTCCACGCCGATCTCGCGCAGCACCGCGATGGAGGCGTCGCGCATGATCTGGTATTCCTTGTCCGTCAGCGTCTGCGCCGGCGCGACCGTGATCGAGTCGCCGGTATGCACGCCCATGGGATCGAGGTTCTCGATCGAGCAGACGATGATGCAGTTGTCCGCCTTGTCGCGGACCACTTCCATTTCGAACTCCTTCCAGCCCAGCAGCGACTCTTCGATCAGCAGCTCGCTGGTGGGCGAGGCCTCCAGGCCGCGGCGGCAGATGGCCTCGAACTCCTCGGCGTTGTAGGCGATGCCGCCGCCCGAACCGCCCATGGTGAAGCTGGGGCGGATGACGGACGGAAAGCCCGAGTTGCCGGTTTCCACGGCGATGCGCTTATGCACTTCCCAGGCTTCGTCCATGCTGTGGGCCACGCCCGACTTGGCCGATTCCAGGCCGATGTCGGTCATGGCCTGCTTGAACTTCTGGCGGTCTTCGGCCTTTTCGATGGCTTGCTCGTTGGCGCCGATCAGCTCGACGCCGTGCTTGGCCAGCACGCCGTGGTGGGCCAGGTCGAGCGCGCAGTTCAGCGCCGTCTGGCCGCCCATGGTGGGCAGGAGCGCATCGGGCTTCTCGCGCTCGATGATCTTCTCGACCGCCTGCCAGGTGATGGGCTCGATGTAGGTGACGTCGGCCGTTTCCGGGTCGGTCATGATGGTGGCGGGGTTACTGTTGACCAGGATGGTGCGGTAGCCCTCGGCCTTGAGCGCCTTGCACGCTTGCGCGCCGGAATAGTCGAACTCGCAGGCCTGCCCGATGATGATGGGGCCGGCGCCGATGATCAGGATGCTTTTTAGGTCTGTACGCTTGGGCATGGTGGAATCTTGTTATTTATTTGCTGGCCGCCGGGCTTTGCTTCGGGTTTTGCTGCATCAGGCCGACGAACCTGTCGAAAAGCACGAGGATGTCGTGCGGGCCGGGGCTGGCCTCGGGGTGGCCCTGGAAGCAAAAGGCCGGGCGGTCGGTGAGCTCGAATCCCTGCAGCGTGCCGTCGAACAGCGACACGTGCGTGACGCGCGCGTTGGCGGGCAGGCTGGCGGCGTCGACCGCGAAGCCGTGGTTCTGGCTGGTGATGAACACGCGGCGCGATTGCAGGTCCTGCACGGGGTGGTTGGCGCCGTGGTGGCCGGTCTTCATCTTGATGGTCTTGGCGCCCACGGCCAGGCCCATGATCTGCTGGCCCAGGCAGATGCCGAAGGTGGGCAGCTTGCGCTCGAGGAACACGCGGGTCGCCGCGATGGCGTAGTCGCAGGGCTCCGGATCGCCGGGGCCGTTGGCCAGGAAGATGCCGTCGGGATCGAGCTTGAGCACCTCTTCGGCCGGCGTCTGCGCCGGCACCAGGGTGATGCGGCAGCCGCGGTCGGCCATCAGGCGCAGGATGTTGCGCTTGACGCCGAAGTCGTAGGCCACCACGTGGAATTTGTCCTGCGCGGGCTCGGTGTAGCCCTGGCCCAGTTGCCAGGTCCCGCCCGACCAGCTCTCGCGCCCGGTGATGGACACCACCTTGGCCAGGTCCTGCCCGGCCATGCCGGGAAAGCCCTGGGCCAGCGCCACCGCGCGCTCGGCGTCCTCGCCCACCAGGATGCAGGCGCCCTGGGCGCCCTTGTCGCGCAGGATGCGGGTGAGCTTGCGGGTGTCGATGCCGGAGATGGCCACCACGCCCTGCTCGGCCAGGTATTCGGGCAGCGATTGCGTGGCGCGGAAGTTGGACACGCGCGCCGGGCAGTCGCGCACCACCAGGCCGGCGGCGAACACGCGGCGCGATTCCACGTCTTCCGTGTTGACGCCGGTGTTGCCGATGTGCGGGTAGGTCAGCGTGACGATCTGGCCGCTGTAGCTGGGGTCGGTGAGGATTTCCTGGTAGCCCGTCATGGCGGTGTTGAACACCACCTCGGCCACCGTGTAGCCCGGCGCGCCGATGGACACGCCTCGGAAAACAGTGCCATCCGCCAGGGCCAATATCGCGGGAGGGAGGCGTTCGAATTTACCATTCGGTCCCTCGGGAAAAAGTAGCGGCAGCACGGTCAGACCCCAGTGTCAAAAATCGATAATCAAACCTTCAAATTATAGCTCAAACGCGGGTTTTCCCCGAAGAACCGCGCCAAATAAGGCTGAAACCGGGCTTTTCCCAGTCGGGAACATAAGGCGTCATATCGTATCGGGACGTGAACCGCCGAACGCCGGCAGGACTCTGATGATAGGCTTGCGAACGTGCCTTCTCGCACACCCCGCCCCATGATTCACGCCGCATCGATACACGCCATGACCAGTCTGCTCGACTCCCTGCGCCAGTACACCACCGTGGTTGCCGACACCGGCGACTTCGAGGCCATGCGCGCGCTGCGCCCCACCGACGCCACCACCAATCCGTCACTGATATTCAAGGCGGTGCAGCGCGATGCCTATCGCCCGCTGCTCCAGCATACCGTCCAGGCGCATCGCGGCGCCACCACTGCCGAGCTCACCGACCGCCTGCTGGTGGCCTTCGGCCAGGAGATCCTGCGCATCGTGCCGGGCCGGGTGTCGACCGAGGTCGACGCGCGCCTGTCCTTCGACACCCGCGCCACCATCGAGCGCGCCCGCGGCCTGGTCGCCCTGTACGAAGCGGCCGGGGTGCCGCGCGCACGCGTGCTGATCAAGATCGCCTCCACCTGGGAAGGCATCCAGGCGGCGCGCGTGCTGCAGTCCGAAGGCGTGCATTGCAACCTGACGCTGCTCTTCGCCCTGCCCCAGGCGGCCGCCTGCGCCGACGCGGGCGTGCAACTGATCTCGCCCTTCGTGGGCCGCATCTACGACTGGCACAAGAAAACGGCCGGCGCAAAATGGGTGGAAGCCGAACATGCCGGGGCGCAAGATCCGGGCGTGCAGTCGGTGACGGGCATCTACCGCTATTACAAGCAGTTCGGCATCAAGACCGAAGTGATGGGCGCAAGCTTTCGCAACACCGGGCAGATCCTGGCGCTGGCGGGTTGCGACCTGCTGACGATCAGTCCCGAATTGCTGACCGAACTGGCCGGCAAAGAAGGCACGGTGACGCCGGCGCTACGCGCTGGCGATGCGGGTCAGGATATGGCCCGCCTACCCGTGGACGAGGTGAGCTTTCGCACGCTGATGAACGAGGATGCCATGGCCAGCGAGAAGCTTGCCGAGGGCATTCGGGCGTTTGTGGCGGATGGGCGGAAGCTGGATGCATTGATTGATTCGAGTTCTTGAGACGTCCGCCGGGAGGCGCAGCGGGGTTGCCGGACCATCGGCGGGGCTCGGGCGCGCCATCAGGCGCCCTCGGTCCCCTTCGGGGACTTCCCCCGCCTCAAAGGTCCGGCAACCCCGCTGCGCCTCCCGGCGGACTCATCACATTTCGAATTGAAACGTCTCAAGCTTGAGGCACCATGAGCATTGCCGCTGGGGTGCCGGGGTCCGGCTGCGTTGAGCGGCGGGCAGCCCCGTAGGGGCCGAGGGCGCGTCGTCTTGCGCCCGAGCCGCTGCGATGCAGCCGGACCCCGGCACCCCAGCGGCAATGCGGCTCAAGAACCCAAGATCCTCAGACCTTCTCAATCTCACCCGTCTTGGGCTGCCAACGCATCAAGGGCTTCTCGGCCAAACTCACCGCATAATCGAGCAGCAGCGCGAACACCGTCAGCACCACGATGCCGGCGAACACCGTATTCACATCCAGCGTGCCCTCGGCCTGCAGGATCAAATACCCCACCCCGCTGGCCGAGCCCAGGTATTCGCCCACCACCGTGCCCACGAACGCCAGGCCCACCGACGTGTGCAGGCTGGAGAACACCCAGCTCGTGGCCGAAGGCAGGTAGACGCTGCGCAGCAGCTGCTTGCGGTTGGCGCCCAGCATGCGGGCGTTGTCCAGCAGCACCGCCGGCACCTCGCGCACGCCCTGGTAGACATTGAAGAACACGATGAAGAACACCAGCGTCACGGCCAGCGCCACCTTGGACCAGATGCCCAGGCCGAACCACATGGCGAAGATCGTCGCCAGGATGACGCGCGGCATGGAGTTGGCCGCCTTGATGTAGGGGTCGAGGATCGCCGCGGTCCGCGGCGACAGGCCCAGCCACAGGCCGCAGCCCAGGCCGCTGATGGTGCCGATGAAAAACGACAGCACGGTCTCGAGCAGCGTCACCCACAGGTGGGTGTAGATCTCGCCGTCGGTGACGAACCAGGCCCAGATGTGCTGGCATACCTGGAGCGGATCGCCGAAGAAAAACGCCACCTTGGGATTCTTCGAGGCCAACCACCAGACGGCCAGGATCACGACCAGCAACAGGATCTGCCACAGGCGCAGGAAGGCGCGCCCTTGCTTGAACGACTTGGACATGGCTTTATGCTCGCTTCTGCTGGGCATAACCCTTGAGGACCTCGTCGCGCAGCACGGCCCAGATGGCGGAGTGCAGTTCGACGAAGCGCGGGTGCATGCGCACTTCCGACACATCGCGCGGACGCGGCAGATCGATGGTGAATTCGCCGATGGGGTGCGTGCCCGGCCCGGCCGACAGCACCACCACGCGGTCGCTCATGGCAATGGCCTCGTCCAGGTCGTGCGTGATGAAGAGCACGGCCTTGCGCTTGGCCATCCAGAGGTCGAGCACCTCGTTTTCCATCAGTTGGCGGGTCTGGATGTCGAGCGCGGAGAACGGTTCGTCCATGAGGATGATGTCGGGGTCGCGGATGAGGGTCTGCGCCAGCATCGCGCGCTTGCGCATGCCGCCCGACATCTGGTGCGGATAGCGGTCTTCCGAACCGCCCAGGCCGACGCGGCGCAGCCACTCGCGGCCGGCTTCGCGCGCCTGGGACTTGGGCGTGCCCGAGAATTCCAGGCCGGCGATCACATTGTCCAGCGCGCTGCGCCAGGGCAGCAAGGCCTCGCCCTGGAACATATAGCCGGCCCGCGCATTGATGCCCGACAAAGGCTGGCCGAAAACACGGATCTGCCCTGAAGACGGGGCCAGCAATCCGGCGCCGACGTTGAGCAGCGTGGATTTGCCGCAACCCGTGGGGCCGACGACCGAAACGAATTCGCCGGAGGCGATGGCCAGATTGACGTCCTGCACGGCCGTGTAGCGCCGGCCCTCGCCCTCGCGCGACACGAACGTGCAGGTGATTCCTTCCAAAGACAGTGCAGCTTCAGCCATTGGGATATTTTTCGTTGGCGCGCTTGGCGAAATCGTTGGTCCAGATTTTCGACAGGTCGATCTTGCTGGCGTCGAAGTTGGGCAGGTAGGACGCCTGGGCGGCGAGCGAGGTCTTGGGACCGTCGTCGGGCACGATGCCGTCGGGCGACAGGCCGCCCAGGCTCTTGGTGAGCGAAGCCTTGTAGACCTCGGGCTGCCCCAGCAGGTAGGACGGGGGCACGCGCTTGGCGATTTCGTCGGCGCCGGCCTTCTGGATCCACTTGTTGGCGCGCACGATGGCGTTGGCGAGCGCCTGGGCCGTATTGGGATTGGCCGTCAGGTACTCCTGCGAGGCGTACAGGCAGCCGGCGGGCATGTTGCCGCCGAACACGGCCAGCGTGTCCTTGAGCGTGCGGGTGTCGACGATGACGTCCATGTCGCCGCCGGTCTCGAGGGTGGAAACCACCGGATCGACGTTGGACATGGCATCGACCTGCCCATTGCGCAGCGAGGAGACCGCCCCGGCCCCGGCGCCCACGCCGATGAAGGAGACGTCGGAGGCCTTCATGCCGTTCTTGGACAGGAAGAAATTGACCAGCATGCTGGTCGACGAGCCCGGCGCCGTCACGCCGACCTTCTTGCCCTTGAGGTCGGCCGGGCTCTTGTAGCCCATCTTCTTGCCGGCGCCGAGCACGATCATGGGCGCGCGGCCCTGCAGCACGAAGGTGCGGTAGAACTGGCCCTTGGCCTGCAGGATGATGGTGTGCTCGAAGGCGCCCGAGCAGACGTCGGCGCTGCCGCCCACCACGGCCTCCAGGGCCTTGGAACCGCCGGCGAAGTCGGCGATGCGCACGTCCAGCCCCTCGTCCTTGAAATAGCCGAGCTGCTCGGCGATGGTCAGCGGCAGGTAATAGACCAGGGCCTTGCCGCCGACGGCGACCTGCACCTTGGTTTGTTCGAGTTTCTGGGCGCGGACGATGCCTGGCGCCGCGATCATGGCACCGGTGGCGCCGGCGATCTTGAACAGCTCACGACGGGTGACTGACATGATGTGTCTCCAAGTAGTTATAGGTATGGACCGATCTGAGCCGGCATTGCGCCAGATAATACCCCAGAGACCGCAAGGGCTTGCTTGGTGGCAACCCCAAGCAAGCCCCGGGCAAAGACGGCCAAATTCGTGCCAGCTGATTGTCAGGTAGCCCTCAGGCGACCGGGAAGCGTTCGGCCAGCCGCGCCAGGACGCTGTCGACGACCTGGTCCGCCGGCGGCGCGATGCTGGCCTCGATGGCCTCGTCTGGGCCGGGCTCTTCCAGCGTGTCGAGCTGGCTCTGCAGCAGCGCGGGATTGAAGAAGTGGCCGCTGCGCGCGCCCAGGCGCTCGTGCAGCAGGCCGAACTCCCCCTTCAGGTAGATGAAGCACACGTCTTGGTCGCCGTTGCGCAATATGTCGCGATAGGAGCGCTTGAGCGACGAGCAGGTGAAGACCGCGGTGTTCCCTGCCTGCCGTTTTTCCTCGATGGCCGCGCGGATGGTGCGCAGCCAGGGCCGGCGGTCCTCGTCGGTCAGCGGCGTGCCGCTGGCCATCTTGGCCTTGTTGGCCGCGCTGTGGAAGGCGTCGCCATCGACGAAGTCGCACTTCAGGCACTGGGCCAGGCGTTCGCCGATGAGCGATTTGCCGGCGCCCGAGACGCCCATGACGATGACGATCA
>DASWPO010000110.1:0-3150 GCA_036404015.1 Bordetella sp.
AGGCGCCCCACAATCCCAGCCAACCATGCGTCTTGCGCAGCCAATTGATGAACACGCCCCGGCGAGCGCCGGCGCGCGGCCTGGTCTTGCCAGGCGCCTGGGGGGAGGCAGCAGAGGAGGCCATGCGATAGGTCGACGTCATTTACCGGAAGAAGGATCGATGCCAAGCACCAGCACGGTGAAGGTGTCCGGATGAAAATCGGGCGAGGGCCGCTCGGCGCCCGGTTCGGCAACGCGTTGCGTGAAATCCGCGGTAAACAGATAGGCCTCGCCACGCCCGGGCGCAAGCACCATGTTGTGAGCCCAGGGGCGTGTGCCCACCTGGCCCAGCAAACGATAATCGTCCGGCGATTGCCGCAGGTAGACATTGAGCGCCGCATCGTCGCCGCTCGGCGCCAGTACCCAGCGGCGGGCTGGGTCGTAGGCCAGGGCATTGACGTTGCGCAGCAGCGGCAGCGCGGCCTTCTGTTCGCCTGTGGCGGCGTCGGCCACGATCAGCACGGGCTTGGCGCCACGGCAGGCGATGAAGACGCGCCCTTGGCCATCGTGGGCCAGGGCGCTGGGCCTGGCGCAGGCGGGATAGCGCCAGGAGGCCAGCGTCTGCGCGCTGCGCGGATCCCAGACGGCGACTTCGCCTTCGTCGCGCCACGGCAGCAACACCCGGCCGTCCGGCAGCGGCATCGGCGGGTCCAGCTTTTTGGCCGCGATGTCCGACTGGGCGACGATGCGATCCGTGGCCGGGTCCAGCTGGTAGATCGTCGAGACATCCGCGCGCCGACCGCTGGTGATGAGCAGCCGGTCGCTGCGGGGCTCGTAGACCGCCTGGTTCAGATTGCCCCGCGCCACCGGGATGCGCGCCAGCGCCTTCATGTCGGACAGGCGCACAACCGTCAGCGTGCCGTCCATATTGGGCACATAGGCCCGGTTGCGCCGCGGCACGAAGGCCACGCCATTGGCGCCTCGCGTCCCCGGGACCTGCCTGACGACTTTGCGCTGCCGCACGTCGAACACGGTCAAGCCGTTTTCGCGCCGGGCGATGAACAGGTAGGGCCGGGTCGGATCGAGCGCGGCGAAGCCCCAGCTGCCTCCGGAACCCGGCAACGCCGGCGCTGCGCGGGTGCTCAGCAGCAGCGGGCCTTCGCCGGCCTGCGCGGCGGTTGCCAGGCCCAGCAACAGCCCTGCCCATAAAACCGCCCGCCCGGCCACGCGCCGGGATGCTGTCGCCTCGGCCATCCATCGTCGCATCGCGGCCACCCTCAAAACTCGATGGTCGTTCGCAGGATGAACTGCCTGGCGTCCCCTACGGCGACGAAGTACTGATTGGCGCTGGAGGGGTAGTACACGCGGTTGAACAGGTTGTTCACGTTGAACTGGATGTGCGCGTTGTGCCCGCTGATCTTCGTGTCGTAGGTGGCGAAGGCGTTGAACACGACATAGGACGGCAGCATGAAGCTGTTGGCCGAATCGCCCGGGCGCCCCCCCTCGTAGTGCGCGCCACCGCCCAGCCGTAGGCGGCCGTTGCCCAGCACCGGGCCGGCGTCGTAGACCAGATTGAGCGAGGCCGTGTTGCGCGCCACGTTCCACAGGCGCTTGCCGGCGAAATCCGGGTCTTCGGTGGTCTTGGCGTCAAGGTAGGCGTAGCTGGCGATCGCGCTCCAGCGCTGGCTGAGCTTGCCGCTCAGGTCGACTTCGATGCCGCGCGAGCGAGCCGCGCCCGAGGTGCGCCAGTCGGTCAGCTTGGTGACGTCGTTGAATTGCGATACCAGCACGTTGCGCTTGCGGATGTCGAAGAGCGCGACGGTACCCGACAGGCCGTCTTCCATGTCCCACTTGGCGCCCACCTCCCACGACTTGGACTGCTCGGGCTGAATGCTGGAATCGACCACCGTGCCGCTGGACAATGCGGCGATGGTGGACGTGGGCTTGAGCGACTCGGTATAGCTGCCGTAGAACGACAGCGCGTCGTTCATCTTGTAGACCAGGCCGACGCGCGGCAGCAGCTTGCCGTCGTCGGTGTCGGTATTGACGTGGAAAGGCCGGCCCTTGCCCGCGAGCTGGTCCCAGTGCTGGTAGCGCAGGCCGCCCACCAGAATCCACTTGTCGGTCAGGTGCAGCGAGTCCTGCAGCCAGAACGACACGGCCTGCAGCTTGTCGGTCTGGTCGCTGTCGGGGGGCGACACGGTGGTGGTCTGCGGCTCGCAGCCGTAGTCCGGGTTCAGGTAGCTGAAGGTGCAGCGGGTGGCCTGGCGCAACAGGTTGGAACGATAGATCTTGCGGTTCTCGAAGTCCGTGCCGAACTGCACGTCGTTGCGCATGCCCGCCACGTCGAAATTGCCTTCCAGCGAACCCGTGAGGAAACTGTCGGTGCTGTCGGCGCCTTGCGTGCCGTCATTGCTGCGCGACAGCGTTCTCGTGCCCGGGTTAACCGAGACGATGCGCATCTGGTTGGCGTCGTAGGTCTCGCGGTTGAAGCTGTAGCCCAGGTGCGCCTTCCAGCGGCTGTTGAAGCGGTGGTCCGCATCGAGCTGGAGCAGGTTCGACTGCCCCCACATGTCGTTGTTGTAGGCGTCCAGGCGGCGATCAGCCGGGATGTCCAGCGGACGGTTGGTGCGCGGATCCAGCGCCGTGCCGCGGTCGAAGGGGTAGAGGAAGTTGCGGTGCTCGTACGACAGGACCACCTGCGTGTCGTCGTCGATCCAGGCCAGCGACGGCGCGATCAGGGCCTCGCGGTGCGTGCCGAAATTGCGCCAGTAGGCCTCGTTGGTGTAGTCGGCGATCAGGCGATAGGCCAGGTGGGAGTTGCCAATGGCCCCGGTGGAGTCCAGCGTCAGGCCGCCGCCGTTCTTGCCCGTGCCGTAGGACGAGCCCGTCATGGTCAGCGCGTTGTAGCGGTCGAGCTGCGGGCGCTTGGGCGTCACGTTGACCACGCCGCCCGGGTCCATGATGCCGTAGAGGAGCGACGCCGGACCCTTGAGGACTTCCACGCTGTCGGCGGTGACGTTGAGCGCGCGGCCCTGCACGACGGGCATGCCGTCGCGCATGATGGCGCCGTCGCGATTGTCGCCGAAGCCGCGCAGCATGATGGCGTCCTGCGTGCCGGCCAGGGTGTTGCCCTGGGTGATGCCGCTGACGTTGGCCAGGGCGTCGTCG
>DASWPO010000111.1:0-9645 GCA_036404015.1 Bordetella sp.
ACGCGGTGCGAGGGCAGGGTGCGCAGCGGTTCGCTGAAATCGAACCAGTCGCGGAAATTCGCGCCTTCGGTTTCCTTGCCTTCGGACACCTTGGAGTACAGCACGCCGGTGGTCCACAGGTGCTCGCGCAGGTTCGCCAGCAGATCGGCGTTCTCGGCGTAGCGCTCGGCCAGGATGTCGCGCGCGCCGTCCAGCGCCGTCTTGGCGTCGGTGATCGAGGCCTCGGGGTTGAGATAGCCGGCGGCCAGCGCGGCCGGGTCGCAGGACGGGTCGGCCAGGATGGCGTCGGCCAGCGGCTCCAGGCCGGCTTCGCGGGCGATCTGGGCGCGGGTGCGGCGCTTGGGCTTGTAAGGGGCGTACAGGTCTTCCAGGCGCTGCTTGGTGTCGGCGGTGGCGATTTCCTGCTTGAGCGCGGGGGTGAGCTTGCCCTGCTGCTCGATCGATTCCAGGATGGCCAGGCGGCGCGTTTCGAGTTCGCGCAGGTAGACCAGGCGCACTTCCAGCTCGCGCAGCACGTTGTCGTCCAGGCCGCCGGTGGCCTCCTTGCGGTAGCGGGCGATGAAGGGCACGGTGGCGCCGTCGTCCAGCAGGTCCACGGCGGCGGCGATCTGGACGGCGCGGACTTTCAGTTCGTCGGCCAGTTGGGCAATGATCCGGGCGGCGTCCGGCGTGGTGGGGGAGGAGGCAGAGGTTGCAGACATCTCGCTACGGCAGAAAAACAGACAGAGGCCCGGATTTTGCCACAAGGCGGGTAAGGTCATCTGGCGATAGAGGGACGGTTCGGCCACACCGGCGCGGACGGCCGGCAGGCTGGCGGCGGTATCATGGGGCCCCTCCTTGATCCGCCGGCGCTCACGCCGTTTTCATGCTCGACCCGGACATCGCCGATTATTTCTCGCCTGCCGGCCCCCTGGCCCGCGCGCTGCCTGGCTACCGGCCCCGGCAGGCGCAGATCGAGCTGGCCGAGGCCATCGACCAGGCCATGCGGGCGCGCGGCACGCTGGTGGCCGAGGCCGGCACGGGCATCGGCAAGACCTGGGCCTACCTGGTGCCTGCCATCGTGCAGGGCGGCAAGGTGCTGATCTCCACCGGTACGCGCACCCTGCAGGACCAGCTCTACGGCCGCGACCTGCCGCGGGTGCGCGAGGCGCTGGCCATGCCGGTGTCGGTGGCCCTGCTCAAGGGGCGGGGCAATTATGTCTGCCACTATCATCTCGACCGGCTGCAGGGCGACGACCGGGCGCTGAAGTCGCGCACCGAGGTGGCGCAACTGCGCAAGATCCAATTCTTCGCCGGCATTTCCAAGACGGGCGACCGGGCCGATCTGGGCGATGTGCCGGAAGACGCCGATATCTGGCAGCGTGTGACCTCCACGCGCGAGAACTGCCTGGGCCAGGACTGCCCGCGCATCCGCGACTGCTTCGTGGTCAAGGCGCGCCGCCAGGCCCAGGAAGCCGACGTGGTGGTGGTCAACCATGCCCTGTTCATGGCCGACCTGGTGCTGCGCGAAGAGGGCGTCACCGACCTGCTGCCCGAGGCCGATACGGTGATCTTCGACGAGGCGCACCAGTTGCCCGACACGGCCACGCGTTTCCTGGGCAGCAGCGTGTCCACGCACCAGCTGATGGATTTCGGCCGCGCCATGGAAGCGGCCGGCCTGGCCTATGCGCGCGAGGCGGCCAACTGGGGCGAGGTGTCGCGCCAGCTCGAGACGGCCGCGCGCGAACTGCGCCTGGCCTGCGCGCCGCTGGAACGCATGCCGGGCCGCAAGGCGACATTCGAGGCCATCCCCGAGCCCGAGGTGTTCGACGTGGCCCTGGCGCGATTGCGCGGCGTGCTCGATGCCGCCGTGCGCGCCTTGCTGGGCGTGGCGGAGAAGCACCCCGACTTGATGGCGGCCGGCCGCCAGGGCGCGGAGCTGTGCGTGCGCCTGGCGCGCTGGGCCACGCCCGGGCGCGACGGCAAGGCGCCGCCGACGCTGGAATCCGGCTGGGGCACGGACGCCAATGCAACGGACCCGGATACGGACCGGCACAACCCTCACATCGAACCCGCTGCCGCCTTCGGCGTGGAGCCGTCGACCCCGCAGGGCCCCCTGGTGCGCTGGGTCGAGCAGGGCCAGCACCATGTGCGCCTGCATGCCGCGCCCTTGTCGGTGGCGCAGGCGTTCTCGCGCTACCGCAAGCCGGGGCAGGCCTGGGTGCTGACGTCGGCCACTTTGTCGGTACACGGCGACTTCAACCATTTCATCGCGCAGCTCGGCCTGGACGATGCGCGGACGGCGCGTTGGGAATCCCCCTTCGACTATGCCTCGCAGGCCCTGCTGTTCGTGCCCCAGGGCATGCCCGAGCCGCAGTCGCCGCAGTTCACCGAGCGTTTCGTGCAGACCCTGATGCCGCTGCTCGAGGCCAGCCCGGGCGGGGCGCTGGTGTTGTGCACGACGCTGCGGGCGGTCGAGCGCGTGGCCCTGGGCCTGGCCGGCGCCTTCGAGCAGGCGGGCCACGACTGGCCGCTGCTGCGCCAGGGCGATGCGACGCGGCGCGAGCTGCTCGAGCGTTTTGCCAAGCTCGAGCATCCCGTGCTGGTGGGCAGCGCCAGCTTCTGGGAAGGCATCGACCTGCCGGGAGAAATCCTCACGCTGGTGGCCATCGACAAGCTGCCTTTCGCGCCGCCCGACGACCCGGTGATCGAGGCGCGCCTGCGCGCCTGCCGCGCCCAGGGCGGCAACCCCTTTGCCGAGTACCAGTTGCCCGAGGCGGCCATTTCGCTCAAGCAGGGGGCCGGCCGCCTGATCCGCACCGAGCAGGATTGGGGCGTGCTGATGGTCGGCGACGCGCGCCTGGTGGAAAAACCCTATGGCAAGCGCCTGTGGCGCGGCCTGCCGCCTTTCGCGCGCACCCGCAGCCTGGACGAGGCCTTGGCGTTCTATGCGCGGCGGGCCGCGCTGCAGGAAGCCAAATAAATGAAGAAGCCCCCTGCAAGGGGGCTTCTTCGTCATGCGGCGATAGGGCGCGTCGTCAGAAGATCTGCCACCAGGCCTTCTTGGAGAGCGAGTCCAGCCCGTTCTTCTTGATGGTGCTGTTGGGGAAGTTCGTGTCCAGCACGCGCTGCGTGTCGTTTTTCAGGTCGGCCATGCCGAGCTTGTCGTAGGACAGCGTCATGATGTAGAGCGCCGGTTCGGCGGCCGGCACGCCCGAGAAGTCGGTGATGACGTGCTGGGCCCGGTTGGCGGCGGCCAGGTAGGCGCCGCGCTCGTAGTAATAGCGCGCCACGTAGACTTCGTTCATGGCCAGCGCATTGACCAGCCAGGTCATGCGCAGCCTGGCGTCCGGGGCGTAGCGGCTGTCGGGGTAGCGCTTGACCAGTTCGGCAAAGGCGTCATAGGAAGCGCGCAGGCCCTTGGGGTCGCGCTCGGCCGGATCCTGGCCGGAGACCCAGGTGGCCAGGGCGCCGGCCGGCGAGAAGTTGATCAGGCCCTTCAGGTAGAGCGCGTAGTCGGCGCCCGGGTGATCGGGATAGAGCTGCATGAACCGGTCGATGGCGCCCAAGGCCTGGTCGACTTCGCCGTCCTTCCAGTTGACGTAGGCCAGGTCGATCTCGGCCTGCTGGGCATAGATGCCGAAGGGATAGCGGCTTTCGATGGCGGTAAGGTGGGTGCGGGCGTCGTTCCAGCGGTTGTCGGAAATGTCTTCCTTGGCGGTGGAATAGAGCTGCTCGGCGCTCCAATTGGCGGTCTGGTCGGCCTTGGGGTTGCTGGCGCAGCCAGCCATCAGCAGCAGGGCTGACAAAGCAGCGGCGGCGCGCAGCGCCGGTTGGCGCAGGAAGCCGGAAAACGAAAAAGCAGCCGAGAGGTACATCACGGGATAAATTTCCTTGATGGTAGGATGTGCCATGATTATATGATTTGTCTCCATGTCTGATACAGCCGCCGGCCATTTCTCTGGACGGACCGTTCCCGCAGGGCCGGCCGCTCCCGATGACGAGCCCCTGGACGACGTCCTTGGCGAGGAGGCCGCAGGCGGGTCCGATCTGCTCGTGGTGCCGTCCGGACAGCGCGCCGACCGGCTCGACAAGGTGCTGGCCGCGCTCCTGCCCGAGCACTCCCGCAGCCGCCTGCAAGGCTGGATCGAGAGCGGCCACGTGCAGGTCAACGGCGCGCCGGCCAAGGTGCGCTCGACCGTGGGGCCGGGCGACCGGATCGAGGTCTGGGCCCAGCCCGCCCCCGAAAGCCTGGCCTTTTCCCCGGAACCGGTCGACTTTGCCGTGGTGGCCGACAGCCCCGACTGGATCGTGGTCGACAAGCCGGCCGGGCTGGTGACGCATCCTGGCGCCGGCAATTGGCACGGCACGCTGCTCAATGGCCTTTTATACCGCTATCCCGAGCTGGCCCGCGTCGCGCGCGCCGGCATCGTGCACCGGCTCGACAAGGATACCTCCGGCCTGATGGTGGTGGCGCGCCACGACGCGGCGCAGACGCACCTGGTGCGGCAATTGCAGGCCCGCACCGTGGGCCGCGAATACCTCGCGCTGGTGCATGGCTGGTTGACGGCCTCCGGCACGGTCGACCGGCCCATCGGCCGCGACGCCCGGGTGCCGGTGCGCATGAGCGTCGAGCGGCCCATCGCCCCCAAGCCGGCCATCACCCACTACCGGACCGACCGGCTGGGCGCGGTGGCGGGCGACGGTCCGCATGCCGCGGCGTCGCCCGTCACGCAGGTGATCTGCCGCCTGGAAACGGGCCGCACGCACCAGATCCGCGTGCATTTGTCGAGCCTGGGCCATCCGCTGCTGGCCGATGCGCTGTACGGCGGCCGGGCAATGGCCGGCGCGGCGCGCCAGATGCTGCATGCGCGGGCCTTGCGCTTCGACGACCCGGGCGGCGGCGAACCCCTGTCTTTCCAGTCGTCCCCGCCGGACGACATGCTTGCTGTCCAGGAAGCCATACGATGGAATTCATGAGTGTCGACCAGGTCGTCCAGGGCCTGCCCGTGGTCACCGGCGCCGCGTGGCCGGGCGTGCGCTACTTCTGCACCACGCGCGCCGGCGGCGTGGGCGTGGCGCCGCACGACACGCTCAACCTGGGCCTGCGCGCCGACGACCGGCCCGAGGCCGTCGCCGAGAACCGCCGCCGCGTGCGCGCGGCCGTGCCGGGCGAGCCGCTGTGGCTGCGCCAGGTGCATGGCGCGGCGGTGATGGATGCGGATGCGCCGGCCGCGCCCGTCGAGCCGGCTGCCGATGCCAGCGTGACGGCGCGGCCTGGCCAGGTGCTGGCCATCATGGCGGCCGACTGCCTGCCCGTGGTCATCAGCGATGCGCGCGGCAGCGTGCTGGGCGCGGCGCATGCGGGATGGCGCGGCCTGGCGGGCGGCGTGCTCGAAAATACCTTGCGGGCCATGCAGGCCAAGCAACCCGGGGCGCAGGGCTGGCGCGCCTGGGTGGGCCCGGGCATCGGCCCCTCGGCCTTCGAGGTGGGCGAGGATGTGTTGCAGGCCTTTGCCCCGGACGGCCCCGAAGCCCTGGCCTTGTTCGCGCCGCGGCCGGGCGTGCCGGGCAAGTGGCTGGCCGACCTGCCGGGCCTGGCGCGGCTGCGCCTGCGGCGCGCGGGGGTCGCGCAGCCGGTCCTGAGCGGCCTGTGCACCGTGAGCGAGGCAGGACGTTTCTTTTCGTATCGCCGCGACCGCGTCACCGGGCGCATGGCGTTGCTGGCCTGGCTGGCGTGACTTCCGTATTCCCGCCTTGACAGCCATGCGCGGGGCCATGCAACATCGAACCATGCTATTCCATAACGATAACTAGAAGGTGTGGTGTGAGCACTCCTTTGCATGCTGTGTGGCCCGGTCCGGTAAGCGTGGCGCCGGACGTCCTGGCGGAGATCCAGGCGGATTTTTCACGTGAATGGCAGCGTCTTTGCGATGAGGCCGAGCGCGGCGTGCTGGCTCCGCCGAGAGACCGGCGCTTTGCCAGCGTGGCCTGGGCTTCCAGCAGCCAGCATGCGCTGATCGCCCATGCCTATCTGCTGTCGGCGCAGGCCATGAGCCGCATGGTCGACGCGGCCCAGGTCAGCGAGCCCTTGCGCGAGCGCCTGCGCTTTGCGCTGATGCAGTGGATCGACGCCATGTCGCCGGCCAACTTCCTGGCCTTCAATCCCGAGGTTCAACAGTCCATCGTCGAGAGCGCCGGCAAGACGCTCACCATGGGGCTGGGCAACCTGCTGCAGGATGTGAAAAAAGGCCGCATCAGCCAGACGGACGAAACCCAATTCGAAGTGGGCCGCAACCTGGCGTGCACGCCGGGCCAGGTGGTGTTCGAGAACCGCCTGATGCAGCTCATCCAGTACGCGCCGCAAACCGGCACGGTGTACCAGCGGCCGCTGGTGGTCGTTCCCCCCAACATCAACAAGTATTACATCCTCGACCTGCAGCCCGACAATTCCTTCGTGCGCCATGCCGTCGAGCAGGGGCATACGGTGTTCATCGTTTCGTGGCGCAACCCGCTGGCGACCGACACCGACGGCATCGACGCGGCCACCTGGAGCGATTACCTCGACGATGCCGTGCTCAAGGCGATCTCGGTGGCCAGCGAGATCACCGGCCAGCCGCAGGTCAATGCGCTGGGCTTCTGCGTGGGCGGCACCTTGCTGGCCTCGGCCCTGGCGCTGGCCCAGGCGCGCGGCAGCAACCCGGCCGCCTCGCTCACGCTGCTGACCTCGCTGCTCGATTTCCACGACACCGGCGTGCTCAGCGTGTTCGTCGACGAAGGCCACGCCCTGCTGCGCGACCAGCAGCTGGGCCACGGCGGCCTGATGTTCGCGCGCGACCTGGCCACCACGTTCTCCTTCCTGCGCCCCAACGAACTGGTGTGGAACTACGTGGTGGGCAACTATCTCAAGGGGCAGACGCCGCCGCCCTTCGACCTGCTTTTCTGGAACGCCGACAGCACCAATCTGCCGGGGCCTTTCTTTGCCTGGTACTTTCGCAACACCTATCTCGAGAACAATCTCAAGGTGCCCGGCAAGGCGCAGGCCTCGGGGGTGCCGCTGGACCTCACCCGGCTGACGATGCCGGCCTATCTGTTCGGTTCGCGCGAAGACCACATCGTGCCCTGGGTATCGGCCTATGCCTCCACGCAATTGCTGCGCGGGCCCATGCGCTTCGTGCTGGGGGCGTCGGGGCACGTCGCCGGCGTGGTCAATCCGCCTGCGCGCAACAAGCGCAGCTATTGGGTCGCCCCGCCGGGGCAGGCCGGGCTGCCGGGCGACCCGAACGCATGGCTGAACCATGCCGAGGAACATCCCGGCAGCTGGTGGACGGACTGGGCGCAGTGGCTGGCCCCGCACGGCGGCAAGCGGGTGCGGGCGCCCGGGCGCCTGGGCGGCGCAAACTATGAACCCATCGAAGCCGCGCCCGGTCGATACGTGAAAGTCCGCGCTGTGTAGAGTGCGGCATACTGCTAAAAACGACATGAGACATTTCGGGCAATGCGCGTGGCGCGCCAGGCTCGGACAACAAGGAGACAGGACATGAGCAGCGCAAAACTGGCATACGTGACGGGCGGCATGGGCGGCATCGGCACTTCTATCTGCCAACGCCTGGCCAAGGACGGATTTCGCGTGGTGGCCGGTTGCGGCCCCAGCCGCAATTACCAGCAATGGCTCGACGAGCAGGCCGCGCAGGGCTACACCTTCTATTCCTCGGTGGGCAACGTGGCCGACTGGGAATCCACCGTGCTGGCCTTCGAGAAGGTCCGGGCCGAGTACGGGGTGGTCGACGTGCTGGTGAACAACGCCGGCATCACGCGCGACGGCCTGTTTCGCAAGATGACGGTCGACGACTGGCGCGCCGTGATCGACACCAACCTCAACAGCCTGTTCAACGTCACCAAGCAGGTGATCGACGGCATGGTCGACAAGCAGTGGGGGCGCATCATCAGCATCAGCTCGGTCAACGGCCAGAAGGGCCAGTTCGGGCAGACCAACTATTCCACGGCCAAGGCGGGCATCCACGGCTTCACCATGGCCCTGGCCCAGGAGGTCGCCGCCAAGGGCGTCACGGCCAACACCATCTCGCCGGGCTACATCGGCACCGACATGGTCCGGGCCATCCGCCCCGACGTGCTCGAGAAGATCGTCGCCACCATTCCGGTGCGGCGCCTGGGCATGCCCGAGGAAATCGCCTCCATCGTTTCCTGGCTGGCGTCGGACGAATCCGGCTTCGCCACCGGCGCCGATTTTTCGCTCAACGGCGGCCTGCACATGGGCTGAGGCCCCTGGCTGTACACTCGAACCATTCCAATCAATAGACCGCGAGATCTAGGGGACAAAAGAATGACGCAAGCGCAAAAAGGCGCCGCCCAGCGCCTGATCAAAAAATACCCCAACCGCCGGCTGTACGACACGCAGACCAGCACCTACATCACGCTGACCGATGTCAAGCAGCTCGTGCTTGCCACCGAGGATTTCCAGGTGATCGACGCCAAGAGCGGCGATGACCTGACCCGCAGCATCCTGCTGCAGATCATCCTCGAAGAGGAAAGCGGCGGCATGCCGATGTTCTCCTCGACCATGCTGGCGCAGATCATCCGCTTCTACGGCCATGCCATGCAGGGCATCATGGGGTCCTACCTCGAGAAGAACCTCCAGGCCTTCATGGAGATCCAGGAACGCGTGGCCGAGCAGTCCAAGGGGCTGTATGGCACCAATCTCGGCCCCGAGGCCTGGACGCAATTCATGAACGGCCAGGCGCCCATGCTGCAGACCATGATGAACAACTACATCGACCAGAGCAAGAACCTGTTCGTGCAGATGCAGGACCAGATGCAGGACCAGACCCGCAACATGTTTTCGACCTTTCCCTTCGTGCCGGGAAGCACGCCGGGCGGGCGAAAATAAAGCAAGGCGTCAGTCATCAGAAAGGGGGCTGAAAGCCCCCTTTCCTCTTTGGTAAGCGGCTGAAACCAGCATGGCCTTGTTGGCGTCAATGAAAACAGTTCTTGTTTTTAATCTCTATAATAGAATTTAGAAACTCACTCTGGTTTCGTTTTCATGACAAGGATGTCGTTGATGAGCAAGCGTAGCCTGGCCCTCTCGGCGGGCCTGTTGGGCCTGTCCCTGGTTTTTGCCGGCGCCGCGGGCGCGGCCGAATATCCGATAGGCAAGCCGGTCCAGCAAGGCGGCATGGAAGTCGGCGCCGTCTACCTGCAGCCCATCGAAATGGATCCGCCCAACGTCATGCGCGCGGCCAAGGATTCCGACATCCACCTCGAGGCCGACATCCACGCCATTGCCGACAACAAGACCGGCTTTCCCGAAGGCGAGTGGATGCCTTACCTGGTGGTCCACTACGAATTGCAGAAGGCCGGCAGCGCCAATGTGGTCAAGGGCATGCTCATGCCCATGGTGGCCAACGACGGTCCGCACTATGGCGACAACGTCAAGCTCGAAGGCCCCGGCAAGTATCACCTCAAGCTGTCGGTGCAGCCGCCCACGGCCGAACCCATGAATCACTTCGGCCGCCACATCGACAAGGAAACCGGCGTGGGCCCGTGGTTCGAGCCGCTCAATCTCGACTATGACTTCGCCTTCGCCGGCACCGGCAAGAAGGGCGGGTATTGATCATGCGGCGTGGGCTTGCAGGGCTGTTGCTGGCG
>DASWPO010000112.1:0-15036 GCA_036404015.1 Bordetella sp.
GCGCCAGGAACTGCAGATGGGCGCGGACCAGATCAAGATCATGGCCTCCGGCGGCGTGGCCTCGCCGACCGACCCGATCGCCTCCTTCGGCTATTCCGAGGACGAGGTCCGCGCCATCGTCGATGAGGCCGCGTCCCGGCAGACCTACGTCATGGCGCACTCGTACACCGCCGCCGCCATCGAGCGCGTGGTGCGCCTGGGCGTGCGGACCATCGAGCACGGCAACCTGATCGACGAGCCCGTGGCCCGCTTGATGGCCGAGAAGGGCGCCTACGTGGTGCCGACCCTGGTGACCTACGAAGCCCTGGCCGAGGAGGGCGCCAGCTACGGCCTGCCGCCCGACAGCGTCGCCAAGATCGCCACCGTGCGCGAGGCCGGCCTGCGTTCCCTGGAAATCTACCGGAAGGCCGGCGTGAAGATGGGCTACGGCTCGGACCTGCTGGGGCCGTCGCAGCGCCTGCAAAGCGACGAATTCCGCATCCGCGCCCAGGTGTTGTCCGCGCAGGAGGTCATCCAGAGCGCCACCACCGTGGCCGCCGAGGTGCTGCGCATGGAAGGCAAGCTGGGCCGCCTGGAGGCGGGCGCGATCGCCGACGCGCTGGTGGTCGACGGCAACCCCTACCGCGACCTGTCCTGCCTGCTGGGCCAGGGCGAGGGCATTGCCCTGGTGATGAAGGGCGGCCGCATCCATCACAACGAACTGAAGTGACGAGTATTCGCCATGGCTAGCACGACCCTGGGCGTCAAAGTGGATGACATGCTGCGCGACCGGCTCAAGGCCGCCGCGCAGAAGCTCAACCGCACGCCGCATTGGCTGCACAAACAGGCGCTGCTGGCTTATATCGAGAAGATCGAGCGAGGCCAGCTGCCGGCCGAGGTGTCCTATTTCTCGTCCGACGCCGCGGACGGCGGCGAGGGCGATGCCGCGTCGGGCGCGGTGACGCCGCCCTTCTTCGAGTTCGGCCAGGACGTGCAGCCGCAGTCCGTGCTGCGCGCGGCCATCACGGCGGCCTACCGGCGCCCCGAGCCCGAGTGCGTGCCGCTGCTGCTGGGCCAGGCCCGGGCGCCCAACGCCGAAAAAGTCCACGCCATGGCCAAGCGCCTGATCCTGGCCCTGCGCGGCAAGCACAAGGGCGGCGGGGTCGAGGGCCTGCTGCATGAGTTCTCGCTGTCGAGCCAGGAAGGCGTGGCGCTGATGTGCCTGGCCGAGGCCCTGCTGCGCATCCCGGACCGGGCCACGCGCGACGCCCTGATCCGCGACAAGATCGCCCACGGCGACTGGAAGTCGCACACGGGCGGGCGCCAGTCGCTGTTCGTCAACGCGGCCACCTGGGGCCTGATGCTGACCGGCAAGCTGGTGGCGGTCAACAGCGAGCAAGGCCTGTCGGCCGCGCTGACGCGCCTGATCGGCAAGGGCGGCGAGCCGCTCATCCGCCAGGGCGTGAACATGGCCATGCGCATGATGGGCGAGCAGTTCGTCTCCGGCCAGACCATCGCCGAGGCGCTGGCCAACAACCGCAAGCTGGAGGCCCGCGGCTTTCGCCATTCGTACGACATGCTGGGCGAGGCGGCCACCACCGCTGCGGACGCCGACCGCTACTACGCCGACTACGAGCAGGCCATCCATGCCATCGGCAAGGCGTCGGCCGGCCGCGGCATCTACGAAGGGCCGGGCATCTCGATCAAGCTGTCGGCGCTGCATCCGCGCTATTCGCGCTCGCAGCGCGAGCGGGTGATGCAGCAACTGCTGCCGCGGATCGAGGCGCTGGCCATCCTGGCGCGGGGCTACGACATCGGCTTGAACATCGACGCCGAAGAGGCGGACCGGCTCGAGCTGTCCCTCGACCTGCTCGAGGCCCTGTGCCATACCCCGCAGCTGGAAGGCTGGAACGGCATCGGCTTCGTGATCCAGGCCTACCAGAAGCGCGCGCCCTTCGTGATCGACTTCGTCATCGACCTGGCGCGCCGCAGCCACCATCGCTTGATGGTGCGGCTGGTCAAGGGCGCCTACTGGGACACCGAGATCAAGCGCGCCCAGATCGACGGTCTGGAGGGCTATCCGGTGTACACCCGCAAGGTCTACACCGACGTGGCCTACGTGGCCTGCGCCCGCAAGCTGCTGGGCGCGCCGGAGGCGATCTACCCGCAGTTCGCCACGCACAATGCCTACACCCTGTCGGCCATCTACCACCTGGCCGGGCAGAACTACTACCCCGGCCAGTACGAATTCCAGTGCCTGCACGGCATGGGCGAATCGTTGTACGAAGAAGTGGTCGGCCCGGTGATGCACGGCAAGCTCAACCGGCCCTGCCGCATCTATGCGCCGGTGGGCACGCACGAGACCCTGCTGGCCTACCTGGTGCGGCGCCTGCTGGAAAACGGCGCCAACACGTCGTTCGTGAACCAGATCGGCGACGCGTCCATCCCGGTGGAGAAGCTGGCGGTCGACCCGGTCGAAGCGGCCGCGCGGATCGCGCCGCTGGGCGCGCCGCACGAGAAGATCCCGCTGCCCCGCGATCTGTTCGGCGCCGCGGGCCCGGGCGCCCGGGTCAACTCGGCCGGGCTGGACCTGAGCAACGAACACCGGCTGGGCTCGCTCGCCGCGGCCCTGCTGGCCGGCGCCGCGGCCGATAGCCGCGCGGCTCCCATGCTGGACGAGGCCTTGCCCTGGGACGAGGCGCGCGCCGTCGAGGTGCGCAACCCGGCGGACCGGCGCGACCTGGTGGGCAAGGTCATGGAGGCGGGCGAAGCCGAGGTCGCCGCGGCGCTGCGCGCCGCGCAGAAGTCGGTGTCGATCTGGCAGTCCACGCCGGTCGGCGAGCGCGCCAATTGCCTGCTGCGCGCCGCCCAGCTGCTCGAAGAGCGCATGCAGGGGCTCTTGGGCCTGATCGTCCGCGAGGCCGGCAAGTCGCTGCCCAATGCCATTGCCGAGGTGCGCGAGGCGGTCGACTTCCTGCGCTATTACGCGGGGCAGGCGCAGCGCGAGTTCGACAACGACACGCACCGGCCGCTGGGCACGGTGTTGTGCATCAGCCCCTGGAATTTCCCGCTGTCGATCTTCGCCGGACAGGTGGGCGCCGCCCTGGCCGCCGGCAATACCGTCATCGCCAAGCCGGCTGAACAGACGCCCCTGATCGCCGCGCAGATGATCGCCCTGCTGCGCGAGGCCGGCGTGCCGGCCGGCGCCGTGCAGCTGCTGCCGGGCCGCGGCGAGACCGTGGGCGCCGCGCTGGTCGCGAGCGCGGCGGTGCACGGCGTGCTGTTCACGGGTTCGACCGAGGTGGCGCGGGTGATCGCCCGCACGCTGGCCGAACGGCTCGACGATGCCGGGCGCGTCATTCCCCTCATCGCCGAGACAGGCGGGCAGAACGCCATGGTCGTCGATTCGTCGGCGCTGGCCGAACAGGTCGTGGCCGACGTGCTGGGCTCGGCCTACGACTCGGCCGGCCAGCGCTGCTCGGCGCTGCGCGTGCTGTGCGTCCAGGACGACTGCGCGGATCACGTGCTGGCCATGCTGCGCGGCGCCATGCGCGAATTGCAGGTCGGCACCCCGGACCTGCTCGGCACGGACGTGGGGCCGGTGATCGACGCGCAGGCCAGCGGCGTGATCCAGCGGCACATCGATGCCATGCGCGAGGCCGGCCACCCGATCGACCAGGTCGAGATGGACGCCCGCTGCCGGTACGGCACCTTCGTCGCGCCCACCCTCATCGAGATCGACAGCCTGGCCGAGCTCAAGCGCGAGGTGTTCGGCCCGGTGCTGCACGTCATGCGCTATGCGCGCGACCGACTGGACGATCTGATCGACCAGATCAACGGCACGGGCTATGGCCTGACCTTCGGCGTGCACACCCGCATCGACGAGACGATGCGGCGCGTGACCGAGCGCGTGCGCGCCGGCAACCTCTACGTCAACCGCAATATCGTCGGCGCCGTGGTGGGCGTGCAGCCCTTCGGCGGCGAAGGGCTCTCCGGCACGGGGCCCAAGGCCGGCGGACCGCTGTACCTGTACCGCCTCCTGTCGGTGCGGCCGTCCGCGTCGGCCGGCCTGGTGGACGGCGTGGCGCGCAGCCCCGCCGGGCAGGTGCTGCCGGGGCCGACGGGCGAGCTCAACATCTACCGGCTGCTGCCGCGCGGCGCGGTGCTGGGCATCGCCGCGACCGAGCTGGGCATGCAGGCGCAGCGCAGCGCGGCCCACGGCACGGGCAACGCCCTGCTGCTGTGGGACACGCCCATGGCGCGCGCCTGGCTGGCCGGGCAGGACCCGGCCGTGCGGGCCGGCGTGTCCCTGGTCGCGGACGGCGGCCTGGACCAGGCGGATTTCGATGCGGTACTGTTCGAGGGCGACAGCGACGCCTTGTTGGAATGGAACCGCCGCATCGCGGCGCGGCCAGGACCGATCCTCACCGTGCAGGGGCTGACGACGGATGCGCTGGCGGCCGGGCAAGGCTATGCGCTCGACCGATTGCTGGCCGAGAAGTCCCTGAGCATCAATACGGCCGCCGCCGGCGGCAATGCCAGCCTGATGACCATCGGCTGAGCCCTTCACGACAATTCAGACAGGAGCGTTTCATGTCCAGCGACAACCCTTATGCCCAGGCCGAGGTCGGCGAAGAAACCATCGCCATGAACCTGGCCAAGGGCTTCAAGCCGCCGGTGGCCGCCACCTCGCGCGATCGGGGCGAGGGGCCCTTCACGCGCCTGGTGCTGCGCGGCGCCATCATCATCGACGGCACGGGCGCGCCGCCCTGGGGGCCGGTGGACATCGTCGTCGAGAACGACCGCATCGCCGCCATCGTCAACGTCGGCACGCCGCACAAGCCCATCAACCCCGACCGCCGGCCCGCGGCCGGCGACTATGAAATCGACTGCCACGGCAAGTACGTCACGCCCGGCCTGATCGACACGCACGGCCACATCGGCACGCCTTACCACGCCATGAGCGGCGTGGTGCCGCCGGCCGACTACATCTACAAGCTCTGGCTGGCCCACGGCGTGACCACCGTGCGCGAAATGGGCGGCATGAACGGCCTGAACTGGACGCTCGACCAGAAGAACCTGGCCGAGGCCAACCAGATCGCCGCGCCGCACCTGGTCATCCATACCGTCTTTCCGGCGGCCAATGACCGCGTCAAGACCATCCACACGCCCGCCCAGGCGCGCGAGTGGGTGCGCAAGCTCAAGGCGCGCGGCGCCGACGGCATCAAGTTCTTCGGCGCGCCGCCGGCCATCATGCAGGCCGCGCTGGACGAGGCCGCCCAGGTCGGCCTGCGTTCGGGCTGCCACCATGCCCAGATGGCGGTGACGCGCGTCAACGCGCTGAAATCCGCCGTGTGGGGCTTGACGAGTTCCGAGCATTATTACGGCCTGCCCGAAGCGCTGTTCGAGAACCGCGTGGTGCAGGACTATCCCACCGACTACAACTTCAGCGACGAGTACTACCGCTTCTCCCTGTCCGGGCAGACCTTCGCGCAGGCCGCCAAGCCGGGCAGCGCGAAGTGGCGCGAAGTCATGGACAAGTTCCTGGAGGTCGGCCACACCTTCGTGCCCACCTTCAACATCTACGACGCCAACCGCGACCTGATGCGCGCGCGCCGGGCCGACTGGCACGACGAATACACCTGGAAGGCCATCTGGAAGTATTTCCAGCCGCAGCGCGGCGGCCACGGCGCCTACTGGTATCGCTGGAGCACCACCAACGAAATCGAGTGGAAGCAGAACTACCAGCTGTGGATGCAGTTCATCAACGAATACAAGAACCTGGGCGGGCGCGTATGCGCGGGCAGCGACTCGGGCTTCATCTACCAGATCTTCGGCTTCGGCCTGATCCGCGAGCTCGAGCTCTTGCAGGAGGCGGGCTTCCATCCGCTGGAGGTGCTGCGCGCGGCCACCATCTCGGGCGCCGAGCTGTTGGGCATCGAGGAGGAGGCGGGCTCGGTCGACGTGGGCAAGCGCGCCGACATCCTCATCCACGACCAGAACCCGCTGGAAGATTTCAAGCTGCTCTACGGCACCGGCGCCATGCGCCTGAACGACGACAACGGCCAGGTGCAGTGGAAGCGCGCGCTGCGCACCACCATCAAGGGCGGCGTGGTGTACGACACCGAGCAACTTCTGGCCGACGTCCGCGAACTCGTCGCGCAAAGCTGGGAAGGAGACCCCGATGGCCCCCCGCACCGGCGCTGAACCGCCGGCTCCGCCGGTCCACCTGATCATCCTCACGGGGTTCCTGGGCAGCGGCAAGACCAGCCTGCTGGTGGACTTCCTGCGCAGCGACCAGGCGGGCGATACCGGCGTGATCGTCAACGAGGCCGGCGAGATCGGCATCGACGGCGCCATCGTGGCCGACGGCGCGAGCGGCGTGCCGATGACGCTGCTGTCCAACGGCTGCGTCTGCTGTTCGCTGCGCAGCGGCCTGGTCGATACGGTCAACGCCCTGCTGGAGGCGCCGCGCCCGCCGGGCCGCGGTCCCTTGACGCGCATCGTCCTGGAAACCAGCGGCCTGTCGCGGCCGGGGCCCATCATCGCCTCGCTGGCCGACCCGGAGCTGTCCCGGCGCAACCTGCGCCTGGCGGTGCTGGCGAGCTACGACTGCGAGGCCGACGCCGCGCGCGACACGCAGTTCGAGGAAGCCGCCGCCCAGTTCGCGGCGGCGCAGCGCATCGTGCTGACCAAGGTGGATAGGATCGAGCCTGGCTCCCTGGCGCTGCATCGCGCCCGGGCGCAGGGCTTGGGCCCCCTGGCGCAGGTGGTGGCCGAGGCCGGCCGCGCCGAGGCCGTGCGGCAGGCGTTCGCGCCCTTGCCCGGCGCGCAGGCGGGCGACCTGGCGTTGCAGGCCTTGTTCAGCGCGGGGCAGGGCGCCGGCTCGCTGCAGCATCCCCGCATCCGCGTCTGGACGGGAACGCCGCGCGCACCGCTGGACTGGGACGATTTTTCCATGTGGCTCGACGACCTGGCCGGCTTCTGCGGTGAACGGCTGCTGCGGGTCAAGGCGCTCCTGAAAGTGAACGACTGCGACGAGCCCATCCTGATCCAGAGCGTGGGCACCACCTTCGGCATGCCCCGCCGCATGGCGCAGGCGCAGGCCGGGAAAGACGTGCTGGTCGTGATCACCCGCGACCTGGAGCTTGCCGATTTGCAGGCCATGGCGCCGGACGGCCCCGTCCGTCTCGCAGCCCTGGCCTGAACGCAGTGCAATGAAGTCGCAGTCCCGTCATCATGCGGCCCATGCCGCGTTATTCCGAACCTACGCAATTACAAGAGGAAAGCCATGAATTCAAGGGGTATGTATCGCCGTGATTTTCTGAAGACCGCCGCCGGCCTTGGGCTGGCGTCGACGCTGCCCGCCATGCCGGGCCTGGCCCGCGCGGCCGGGGGCGACGTCGTGGTCGGCACCTGGGGCGGGGATTACCAGAATCTCCTGCAGCAGATCATCTCGCCGCTGCTCGAAAAGCAGGGCGTGGGCGTGACTTTCGACACCGGCAACTCGGTGCCGCGCATCACCAAGCTGCGGGCCGAGAAGAACGCCCGCCGCGGCAGCATGGACGTGCCGCTCCTGAGCGACCTGGACATGTACGAAGTCTCGCTGGCCGACGTGCTCGCGCCGGTGCAGGCCAATCTCAGCCATCTGCCGAACCTGGCCAACGTCTACGACCAGTTCAAGACGCCGTACTCGATCCCGCACATCTTCAGCGCCATGGTGCTGGTCTACAGCACCGAGAAGTTCCCGACGCCGCCCACCTCGATCGAGGTGATGCTCGACCCGAAGAACAAGGGCGGCGTGGGCTTCTCCGACATTCTCTTCTCGCCCAATGCCTTGTTCGTGGGTGCGGGCGGCAGCGCCCCCGGCCGCCTGAGCAGCTTCGAGCCCGGCAAGAAATTCCTGACCGAGCTCAAGAAGAACGCGCCGCGCGTCTACCCCTCCAACGAGGCGGTCGCCACGGCCTTCAAGTCGGGCGAGATCTGGGTCTCGGCCATGTGGAAGGCGCGCGCCCTGCAGTGGCGCGACGCGGGCCTGCCGCTGGATTTCGTGATTCCCAAGGAAGGCTCGATCCCGGTGACCTTCGAGGCGGCCGTGGCCAAGAACACGCGCAACCCCGAATCGGCCTGGGCCTACCTGAATGCGATGCTCGATCCCGCCGGCCAGGTGCTGTTCGCCAAGGCCATGGGCTATGCGCCCACCGTGCGCAACGCGCCGCTGCCGGATGACCTGCGCAAGCGCGTGGGCTTTACCGATGACGAGATCAAGGGCTTGCGTCCCTACGACCTGGCGGGGTTGAACGACAGCAAGGCCGATTTCATCGAGTTCTGGAACAAGTCGTTCAAGGCGGGTCTGTAAGCCGCCATCCCCGGATATTCTCCGAACCGAATAGAGGAGCTTCCTATGTCCCCATCTCTTCGCGGTCTGTTCATCGCCTCGGCGGCGGCTGCCGGCCTGGCCGCCGGCGCCGCGCAGGCGGCCGACGTCAAGCTCGGTTTCGCGGCGCCGCTCACCGGCCCGCAGGCCCACTACGGCATCGATATGCAAAACGGCCTGCAGATGGCGCTGGACGAGGCCAACAAGCAGGGCATCAAGCTCGACGGCGATACGGCCCACTTCGTTCTGGTGTCGCGCGATGACCAGGCCGATCCCAAGACGGGCGTGGTGGTGGCCCAGGAACTGGTCGACGAGCATGTCCAGGGCATCCTGGGCCACTTCAACTCGGGCACCTCGATCCCGGCTTCGCGCGTCTACCATGACGCGCACCTGCCCGAGATCGCCATGGCCACTTCGCCGGCCTTCACCGCGCAGGGCTACGACACCACCTTTCGCATGATGACCAGCGACACCCAGCAGGGCGCGGCGGACGGCAAGTTCATGGTGAGCGTGCTCAAGGCCAGGAAGGTCGCCATCATCGACGACCGCACGGCCTACGGCCAGGGCCTGGCCGACGAGGTGGAGAAGGCCGTGAAGGCCGCCGGCGGCCAGGTGGTGCGGCGTGAGTTCACCACGGACAAGTCCACCGACTTCACGTCCATCCTCACCAACATCAAGAAGGCCGCGCCAACTGCCGTGTTCTTCGGCGGCGTGGACGCCCAGTCCGCGCCCATGAAGCAGCAGATGGCCAAGCTGGGCATCAAGGCGCCGCTGGTGTCGGGCGAAATGACCCGCAGCGACGACTTCATCAAGATCGGCGGTAAGGCGACCGAAGGCACCTATGCCTCGCTGGCCGGCGTGCCGCTGGAGACCATGGTGGCTGGCAAGGGCTTCGCGCAGCGCTATGAAGCCAGCTTCAAGCAGGCTCCGGGCGTCTATTCGCCCTATGCCTATGACGGCGCGTGGAACATGATCGCGGCCATGCAGAAGGCCGGCTCGGCCGACCCGGCCAAGTACCTGCCCGAACTGGCCAGGCTCGCGCGCAAGGGCGCGACCAGCGGCCACATCGCCTACGACGCCAAGGGCGACCTGAAGGAAATCTCGGTCACCATCTACCAGGTGCGCGGCGGCAAATGGGAAATGGTGCAGACCATGGTGAGCCAGGCCGACTGACCATTCGATGCCCATGATGCCCAAGGGCCGTTCGCGAGAACGGCCCTTTGCGTTTGGACGGCTCGGCAGCTGACGGTTGATTGAATCTCTGTCCAGCCAGTTTGGTTCTATGATTGCAGGTTTTCGATGTTTTCGTCGGCCGCGCGGGCGGCCGCCATACGACCGCCATGCGGCCGGCTTGCTGTTTGCCGAATTCCACAATGTCTCCCAAACATACTTCCCACGACGCGCTGTTGTGGATCGTCGCTACCGGCTTTTTCATGCAGACGCTGGACACGACGATCATCAACACCGCATTGCCGTCCATCGCCCGCTATCTGGGCGAGACGCCGCTGGCCATGCAGCCGGTAGTGGTCGCCTATACGCTGACGATGGCGATACTGACCCCCGCATCGGGTTGGCTGGCCGACCGGTTCGGCACGCGGCGCGTCTATTTCGCCGCCATCCTGGTGTTCGTGATCGGCTCGCTGTGCTGCTCCTTCTCGCATACGCTGGGCCAATTGACCGCCGCGCGCGTGCTGCAAGGCGTGGGCGGCTCGATGCTGCTGCCGATCGGCAGGCTGGCGATCCTGCGCAGCGTGCCGGGCGAGCAATACGTGGCCGCGCTGACGTTTGCCTCGATCGCCGGGCAGGTCGGCCCGATTGTCGGACCGACGCTCGGCGGCTGGTTCGTCGAAGCCGCGTCGTGGCATTGGATCTTCCTGGTCAACGTGCCGATCGGCATCGTGGGCTTGTTCGCGGTGCGCCGCTATCTGCCCGAAGGCGGCCACGGTAGCGCACCGCGCTTCGACGTGGTGGGCTGCAGCTTGTTGTCGCTGTGCATGGCGGCCTTCTCGCTGGCGGTCGACGCACCGTCGCAAAGCCATCGCGTCGCAGGGTCGGCGGCCCTGTTCGCGCTGAGCCTGTTCACCGCGCTGGCCTATATTCCGCACGCGCGGCGCCAGCGCGAGCCGCTGTTTCGGCTCGGCTTGTTCCGCGAACCCAACTTCAGCGTCGGCCTGGCCGGCAACCTGGTGGCCCGCGTGGGCGCCAGCTCGGTGCCCTTTCTGGTGCCTTTGCTGATGCAGATGCAGCTGGGCTACTCGCCTATCCGCTCCGGCATGATGATGCTGCCGGCCGCGCTGGCCGGCGTTTTGACCAAGCGCTGCATCGCGCCGCTGCTCCAGCACTTCGGCCATCGCGCGTTTCTGCTCGCCAATACGCTGATCGTCGGCGTGTCGATCATGGCGTTCGCCATGGTGTCGCTTGCCTCGCCGCCGATCGTTGAAATCGTCATTCTCGCGATTTTCGGCGGCGCCAACTCGATGCAGTTCGCCGCGATGAACAGCGTCACGCTCAGCGGCCTGCCGCGCCGGGATGCCGGCAGCGGCAATAGCCTGTTCTCGATGGTCCAGATGCTGGCGATGGGGCTGGGCGTGTCCATCGGCGGCGGCCTGGTGCAGGCGTTCGCCGCGCACGGGGGCTCGGCGCAAGGCGGCTTCAAGTTCAGCTTCGTCTGCGTCGGCGCCATCACGCTGCTGTCGGCACTGCTGTTTCGCCACATCGACAACGCGCCCGCGCCCGCGGCGGCTGCCGAACCGGCGCGGGCCGGCCGGTAGCGGCGGCTGGCGCGCCTGCGGGCTATTTTCCGTCAGGCCACGGCCGGCTCCAGGGGCGTGGCGCGTTGCCGCTTGACCAGCAGCGCGATCACGGCGGCAATGATGCCGGTGGCGCCCGACAGCACGAAGGCCATCAGGTAGCTGCCGGTGGCTTCGCGCACGAAGCCGCCCATCCAGGCCGCCGTGGCGGCGCCGATCTGGTGGCCGGCGACGATCCAGCCGAACACCACGGGCGCGTCGCGTTCGCCGAAGGCTTCGTTGGCCAGGCGCAGCGTGGGCGGCACGGTGGCGATCCAGTCCAGTCCGTAGAACACGGCGAAGATGGACAGGCTGTAGAACGAGAAGTCGGTGTAGGGCAGGACGATCAGCGACACGCCGCGCAGGGCGTAGTAGACGAAAAGCAGCTTGCGCGGATCGTAGCGGTCGGTGAGCCAGCCGGAGGCCGTGGTGCCGATCAGGTCGAACACGCCCATCATCGACAGCAGGCCGGCGGCCTCGACCGGGGCGATGCCGTGGTCGCCGCACAGCGCGATGAGGTGCGTGCCCACCAGGCCGTTGGTGGTGAAGCCGCACACCCAGAAGGTGGCGAACAGATACCAGAAGGCGCGTGTGCGGACGGCGCGCTTGAGCGCGCCGAAGGTGGCGGTCAGCAGGCCGGTGCGCGGCGCGGCGGCCTTGGGCGGGTCGGCCGGGTCGCTGCCGTAGGGCAGCAGGCCGACGTCGGCCGGGCGGCCGGGCACCAGCCACCAGACCAGCGGCACCATGACCAGGGCGGCGATGGCCACGGCCCAGACGGCGCGCGTCCAGTCGCCCGACGAGGCCAGGCTGGCCAGCACCGGCAGGAAGATCAGGTTGCCGGTGGCGGTGCTGGCGGTGAGCACGCCCATGGCCAGGCCGCGATGCTTGACGAACCAGCGGTTGACCACGGTGGCGCCCAGCACCACGGCCACGGCGCCCGAAGCCATGCCCGAGAAGATGCCCCACAGGGCGATCAGGTGCCAGGTCTGGGTCATGTAGGCGCTGGCCGCGCAGGAAGCGGCCATGACTACCAAGGCCGTCAGCAGGATGTGGCGCAGGCCGAAGCGCTCCATGGCGGCGGCGGCGAAGGGCCCCATCATGCCGTAGAAGAAGATGCCGATGGCCGCCGCCAGTGAAATGATCGAGCGGCTCCAGCCGAAGGTCTGCTGCAGCGGCGTCAGCAGCACGCTGGGCGTGGAGCGCAGCCCGGCCGAGAACAGCAGGCAGAAGAAAATGACGCCGACCACCACGAAGGCATAGCGCTGGCCCAGGCGGGGAAAGGGAGAGGCATTGCGCGCGGGAGTGGGGGGAGAGCTCATGAATGTTACCGATCGGTACGGGCGGGATTGCGTATAATACGTACCGGTCAGTAACATCGTCAAGCCATTTTCGGGACTTTCAGCGTCCCGATCCGGACATCCGGTATTCCTGTCCCGATAGGTGGGAGAGCAACATGACAAAAGCACGGCAAGCCGCGGCGCGGCCGGAAACCCAAGGGTCGACAACCGAACCGCTGCGCGCAGCCGACCGCATCCGCCGTAGCGCTCGCGATCTGTTTTACCACCAGGGCATCCGGGCGGTGGGGGTGGATGCCATCGTGGCCGAGGCCGGCGTGACCAAGCCCAGCCTCTACCGCAATTTCGCCTCCAAGGACGAACTGGCGGCCGCCTACCTGCACGATTATGAAACCGTGTTCTGGAGCCGCTTCGACGCAGCCGTGGCCGCGCATCCGGGCGACCCGCGCGCGCAGATCCTGGCCTTTTTCGAAGGCCTGGCCGACCGGGTGGCGAACATGCCCGGGTATCGGGGGTGCGGCCTGACCAATGCCGCCATCGAATATCCCGAGCCCGACCATCCCGCCCGGCTGGTGTCGGTGGCCAACAAGCAGCAGGTGCGCGAGCGCCTGATCGACATGGCGCGCCGCATGGGCGCGCGCGACCCGCAAGTGCTGGGCGACGGCCTGCAGCTGTTGATGGAGGGAGCCTATGCCTCCAGCCAGCTGCTCAGGGTTGGCGGGCCGGTCCAGCACCTGCCCGTCGTGGCGGCACGCCTGATCGACGCCAGCCTTCAATAAAATCAGGTGTGTACGCTCTTTTCGAGTCCGATCCGAGCGGCCGCCGAAAGGGCTTTCCGCAAGTAGTCCACCGCTTTTTCCGAAGCAGCGCAAGACCGCGTTTTTATTGCTCGTTCTGAGCATATAAGCGTGATTTTTCAATGACATACGGGTAATCCTGGCGTGTTCTTCCGCGCCGGATTTAGGTATGGTGTGTGCGCTGGAATTTGATAAACGACGTGGCGCGCCACGCATTCAAATATCTTCATGGGGAAAGCAATGAAATCTGTCTTGCGGCGCCTGGGCGCCATGCTGAGCTTGTCCGTCGCGGCGGTTGCGCTATGCCTGTCCGCGCCGGCGCGTGCCGTCGAGATTTCGGTCACGCAATGGGGCGCGAGCCTGTACGGCCTGCCTTACGCCGTGGCCATGGACCAGGGCCTGTTCAAGAAGGCCGGCGTCGACATCACCAGCATCCTGAGCTCGGGCGGCGGCGGCACCACGGTGCGCAACATCCTGGCCAGCGACGTGCCCTACGGCGAAGTGGCCGTCTCGGCTGCGCTGGCGGCGCAGCGCCAGGGGCTGGATCTGGTCATCGTCAACGTCGGCACGCGCAGCGTGGCCGAGGCTTCGATGGTCACCATGCCCAATTCCGACGTGAAGGACGTGGCGGACCTGGTGGGCAAGAAAATCGCCATCACCTCGCCCAAGAGCGTGTCCGAGATGCTGTTCCTGATGACGCTCAAGGAAAAGGGCATCGACGCCGGCAAGGTCCAGCGCGTGGCCTCGGGCGGCTACGTCAATGGCCTGACGCTGCTGGAGCAGGGCGGCGTGTCGGCCGCCGTGCTGATCGAGCCCCTGTCCATCGTGCGCAAGGCGCAATACCGCACGGTCTACCACGCGGGCGAGATCCTCAAGCCGATGACCACCTCGGTGGGCATCACCACCCGCAAGTTCGCCGCCGAGCATCCCGACGTGCTCAAGGCCATCATCGCCGGCCGCCGCGCCGGCGTCGAGGCCACCTATGCCGACCCGGGCGCCGCGGCCAAGCTGCTCGAATCGAGCTTCAAGCTCACGCCGGAAGTCGCCCGCGAGGCGGTCGACAACATGGTCAAGTCGCGCATGTGGAGCGACGGCGAGTTCGACCGCGCCGAGCTCGACCGCATGGTGGCCGGCCTGAAGATCATCGGCGAGCTCAACGAGGACGTCGACTGGAGCAAGCTGGTCGACACCGCGTTCCTGCCCGCCGACCTGCAGGCCAAGAGCAAGCTATGAGCAATGTGGCGCCCTTGATCAAGCCCGTCGCCAAACCCGATGCGCCCGCCGCCGCCTCCGCGGCGCAGCGCGAGGCGCACGCCGTGCTGAGCGGCGTGACGCGCTATTTCGACAAGGCGGGTCCGCGCGAGCGCTTCCATGCCCTGGGGCCGATCGACCTCACCCTGCACCAGGGCGAGTTCTTCTCGGTGGTGGGGCCGTCGGGCTGCGGCAAGTCGACCTTGCTCGACATCCTGGCCGGCCTGGCGGCGCCGACCAGCGGCGCCGTGCTGTTCGAGGGGCGCGAGGTCAAGGGCGTGCCGGACGGGGTCGGCGTGGTGTTCCAGGAAGACGCCTCGTTTCCCTGGCTGACGGTGCGCGACAACATCGGCTTCGGCCTGCGCATGGCGGGCATGGACGGCGCCGAGATCAAGCGGCGCGTCGACTACGCGCTGGGCTTCATGGGCCTGAAGGACTTCGCTTCGGCCTACCCGGTGCAATTGTCGGGCGGCATGCGCCAGCGCGTCTGCATCGCCCGCACGCTGGTGCAGCAGCCGCGCCTGATCCTGCTCGACGAGCCCTTCGGC
>DASWPO010000113.1:0-10124 GCA_036404015.1 Bordetella sp.
TGGGCGCGGAAGCCGCGCACTGGATCGACCGCTATGCGCGCGAGGCGCGCGCCGAGCTGGCCGGCCCGAAGGTGAGCGATGCGCTCTTCGTCACGGCCCGCGCCGAAGCCATGTCGCGCCAGGCCTTCTGGCAGTTGATCAAGAAATACGCCGTGCAGGCCGACGTCCACGCGCCCTTGTCGCCGCACGTGCTGCGCCATGCCTTCGCCACGCACCTGCTCAACCACGGCGCCGACCTGCGCGTGGTGCAGATGCTGCTGGGGCACGCCGACATCTCCACCACGCAGATCTACACCCACGTGGCGCGCGAACGGCTCAAGGCCCTGCATGCGGCGCATCACCCGCGCGGGTGAGGATCTAAACTTGCCCGCATCATGAGCAAAGCCAAGCACGTTTCCGAAACACCCGCCACCCAGCTGCTCAAACAGCACAAGGTGGCCTACACCGAACACCCCTACGACTACGTCGACCATGGCGGCACGCGCGAGTCGGCGCGCCAGCTGGGCGTGGACGAGCACCAGGTGGTCAAGACCCTCATCATGGAGGACGAGGATGCCAAGCCCATGGTGGTGCTGATGCACGGCGACCGCGAGGTGTCCACCAAGAACCTGGCGCGCCAGATCGACGCCAAGAAGGTCGCGCCCTGCAAGCCCGAGGTGGCGCAGCGCCATTCCGGCTATATGGTGGGCGGCACCTCGCCCTTCGGCACCAGGAAGCGCATGCCGATCTGGGTCGAGGCCTCGGTGCTGGCCTTGCCGCGCATCTATATCAACGGCGGACGGCGCGGCTACCTGGTGGGCATCGAGCCCCGGGTGCTGGTCGACCTGCTGGGCGCCAAGCCGGTGGACGCGGCGCTGGAATAGGCGGGTTTCGACTGGTCACGACAACGTCATATCGGCGCGGTGCGCTTGCCGCATAATGAGCACGACAATAAAAAAGTCGGGCGATGGAATGATCCCCGCCCGCATCCACGGAGACGCTCATGAGCAAGAAACTGCTGATGCTGGTCGGCGACTATGCCGAAGACTACGAAACCATGGTGCCCTTCCAGACGCTGCTGACGGTGGGGCATGCGGTGCACGCGGTGTGCCCCGACAAGAAAGCCGGCGACACCGTGGCCACGGCCATCCACGATTTCGAGGGCGCGCAAACCTACAGCGAAAAGCGCGGCCACAACTTCGCCTTGAATTTCGACTTCGCCAAGGTCGATCCGGCCGCCTACGACGGCCTGGTGATTCCCGGCGGCCGGGCGCCCGAGTACCTGCGCTTGAACGAGCGCGTGCTGGAGATCGTGCGGCATTTCGACCAGGCCAAAAAGCCGATCGCCGCCGTATGCCATGGCGCGCAGGTGCTGGCCGCGGCGGGCATACTGCGGGGCCGGACCTGCTCGGCCTATCCGGCCTGCGCGCCCGAGGTGCGGCTGGCCGGCGGCACCTATGCCGAGATCGCCATCGACCAGGCCTGCACCGACGGCAACCTGGTGACCGCGCCGGCCTGGCCCGCGCATCCGGCGTGGCTGGCGCAGTTTCTCGAGGTGCTGGGCACGCGGATTTCGCACTGAGGGCGTCTCTCCCTCCGGCGACGATTCTAGGGTTGCCGGGGCTGGCCGAAGCGCTCGACGACAAAATCGACGAACGTGCGCAGCTTGGCGGTCATCAGCCGGTCGCGCAGATAGAGCAGGTTCAGCGGCCGGGCGGCCGGCCCACGGCCGGCGAGCACTTCGGCCAGGCGGCCGGCCCGAATATCGTCGGCCACCATGACGGAGGGAAGCATGGCTATGCCCATGCCGGCCAGCGCAGCCCGGCGCAGGCCGTCCGCGCTGTCGACCTGCAGGCGTCCCTCGACCGGGATGCTGATAGGGCCGTCCGGCCCCGTCAGCATCCACGCCGGTCTGGGCGAGCGCAGTTCGGAGTGGAGCGGGTAGGCGTAGGTCAGGCACTGGTGCGCGGCCAGGTCTTCCGGCTTGCCGGGCGTTCCATGATCGGCGAGATAGGACGGTGCGGCGCACAGCAGCAGGCGATACGGCTGGAGCGGGCGCGCCACCAGTTCCGGCGTCGCAGGCTTGCCCAGCCGGATAGCCGCCTCGAACCCGTCTTCCATCAGGTCGGGCAGGCTGTCCGTCACCGCAATGTCCAGCTTCACGTCCGGGTAGCGCCGGCAATAGTCCGCCAAGGCGGGAATCAGGCATTCATTGCCGAAGGTCACCGGGGCGGTGAGGCGCAGGTGCCCGCGCGGCGTGGCGTGCTGGTTGAGCGCCAGGCGGTCGGTTTCCCCGACCAGGTCCAGTATCTCGATGCAGCGCTCGTAGTAGGCGTGCCCGAACGCGCTCAACTGCTGCTTGCGTGTGGTGCGGTGCATGAGCCGGGTGCCTAGGCGGGCCTCCAGCGCCTGCAGGTGGTTGCCGACCATGGTCGGCGACAGGCCGCAGTCTTGCGCGGCGGCCGTCAGGCTGCCGGACTCGACCACGCGGACGAAGATGGACATGGCTTTCAATACATCCATTACCTAATTTTATTTGGTTTTAAATGAATTAAAACCAGGTTTATCAATTAATAATTAGTAATTAAAGTGCCGGTTCTATCAACCCTCGCGGCTTTCCACGCTGCGCCGGAATCGACGCCATGTCTCTCCCCCGGACGCCTTCCCCTCGTCTTGCCCTGCTGTCGGCCAGCCTGGGTTTTGTCATTATTTGCCTCGACGTCACGGTGGTGAACGTCGCGCTGGAACGCATCCAGCTTGCCTTGAACACGGACGTCGCCGGGCTGCAGTGGGTGCTCAATGCGTACACGCTGGCTTTTGCCAGTCTCTTGCTCAGCGCGGGCGCGCTGGGAGACAGGCTGGGCGCCAAGCCCGTATTCATCGGCGGGCTGGCGCTGTTCACGGTGGCGTCGCTGGCTTGCGGCCTGGCGCCCGGTATCGGCGCGCTGGTTGCCGCGCGGCTGCTGCAGGGGGTGGCGGCGGCGCTGTGCGTGCCGTCATCGCTGGCGCTGCTCAACGCCAGTTTTCCCGAGCCGCGGGCGCGCGTCAGGGCAGTCAGCATCTGGGCCGGCACGGCGAGCCTGGCGATCGGCGCGGGCCCCATCGTGGGCGGCCTGCTGGTGGATCGTTTCGGCTGGGCGAGTGTTTTTCTCGTCAACCTGCCCATCGGCCTGGCCGGCATTGGGCTGGCATGGGTCCATGCGCCCGGCACGCCGCGCGGCGCCGGGCATGGGTTCGACCTGCGAGGCCAGGCCCTGGCCATCGCCGCGCTCGCCGCGTTGACATTCGGCTTCGTCGAGAGCGGTCCGCTGGGTTGGGGGCATCCGGCCGTTGTGGCGGGCTTTGTCGGCGCGGCCGTCGCGGGAGCCGGGTTCCTGCGCGTGGAGCGGCGCCAGGCGCATCCGATGCTGCCGCTGTCCTTGTTCCAGATTCCTGTCGTCGGCATGAGTTCCTTGGTCGGCTTGTCGCTCAATTTCGGCTATTACGGGTTGATGTTCGCGCTCAGCCTGTTTTTCCAGGTCGTCAAAGGCTATCCACCCCTGACCGCGGGCCTGGCGTTCCTGCCCATGACGGCGGTCGTGGTGATTGCCAACCTGGCGTCCGGTGCGCTGACGGTGCGCTTTGGCCACAAGCTCCCCATGGTGGCCGGGCAGGCCCTGGCTGCGCTGGGTTGCTTCGCGCTGGCCGCCATCGACGCGGACAGCCGCTATGTGTGGACCATGGTGCCGCTGTTGGCTGTCGGCATCGGCACGGCCCTGGTCGTGCCATCGATCAATACGGCCTTGCTCGCAAACGTGGACCGCTCGCAAGTCGGCATCGCCGCGGGAGTGCAGAACACCGCGCGCCAGATCGGCGGCGTCATCGGCGTCGGTGTTTTCGGTTCACTGCTTGGCGGCGAGGCGGGCGGCATGGCGCAGGGCCTGCATGTGGCGGTCACGCTGGCGGGGGTGGGCCTGGCGGCCAGCTGCGCATGGGTGGTTTTCGGTATGCGGGCCAGGGCGCCATGCGGCGCGTGCGGGCCGTGACGTGGCGCGTGGCCGTGCCGGACCGAGGGTTCGGCGGGCGAGTGTATTGACGGCCCGTTCGTTGACGGCACGTTTAGATGCTTTTCATCGATTCTTATGTGTGCCGCATCATGCAAAACACCCCGAAAGCCTGGACTGTCGTCCGGCTTTCGGGGTGCGTTTCGAACCGCTGTCTTGTGCGCCGCGCCTGGGGCGCGGCGTGATCTACAGCATGGCGATCTGGCGCTCGAGGATGCGGCGGATGCGCACTGCGTCGCCGATGCGCGAGAGCGTGCCGTGCGAGTCGAGCAGCACGATGGCCATGTCGTGGCCCTCGATGCGCGCCATCATCACCAGGCACTGGCCGGCCTCGTTGATGAAGCCGGTCTTGGAGACCCTGATGTCCCAGTCGGGACGGCGCACCAGCATGTCCGTGTTGCGGAAGGTCACCATGCGCGACTTCACCTGCACCGTGTAGTCCGAGGCGGTGGTGTACTGGTGGATGAGCGGCTGCTGGGAGGCGGCGCGCAACAGCAGGGCCAGGTCCTGCGGCGAAGAGACGTTCTCGCTGGACAGGCCCGTGGGCTCGATGAAGTGGGTGTTGATCATGCCCAGGGAACGGGCCTTGGCGTTCATGGCGGCCACGAAGGCCGGCAGGCCGCCGGGATAGTTGCGGCCCAGCGAGTTGGCGGCGCGGTTCTCGGAAGCCATCAGCGCCAGGTGCAGCATGTCGTTGCGCGACAGGCGGGCTCCCACCGGCAGGCGCGAGCTCGTGTGCTTGAGCATGTCGATGTCGTCGTCGGTGACTTCGATCATGTCATCCATGGGCTGGTGCGCGTCGAGCACGACCAGGGCCGTCATGAGCTTGGAGATCGAAGCGATGGGACGCACCACGTTTTCGTTCTTGGCGAACAGCACCGTGGAGGTGTGCATATCCTGCACAAAGGCCGTGGTGGAGCGCAGCGCGGCGGCGTCGTTGCCGCCGGGCGAGGTGGACACGGCGGCCAGCAGGGCTTCGGGGCTTATGGCGCGGCGGGCGACCTTCTTGCCTTTCTTGCCCTTGGCGGCGCTTTTGCCCACGGCGTGGCCTTTGCGGGCCTTGGCAGCGGTGTTGGAATCAGTTTTCTTTGCGGCAGATTTGCAGGCCGTCGTGGCGGGATGGCTCTTGCAGACGGCAGTCGTGGCGGCCAGGACGGGGGAGGAGAAAAGCACTCCCGCCGCGAGGGACACGGTAGCCGTGGTCAACGTTACTGCGCGCACCCATTGAAATGCCATGATGTAAGCAGACCTTGAGTGTGTATATAGATTTTGCGTTGTTCACCGGATCTGGGGCTTTGGTTAAAACTCCAGATAAATTAGCGAGTTACGGACGGAATTTAAACAGGGATTTAAGGTTGTTGGCAAGCAATAGCATGAATGATGGCATATTTTTAATAAGGGACGCTTTGTGGGCGTTTGCATCTTTTCACTGGATTTTTCATTTTGCAGGCATAAACCTTGTCATGGACAGGGTTAGCCCTCCAAAGTTTCCCAACCTGGCACGCTGTCCATATCGATGTGTTTCAACCCACTCCGAAAAGGAAGCCGCCTCATCTCCAGCGTCGCTGGCGTTACCCCCATGGCAGCAAGCGGGTCCTTATCCCTGCTGACCGCGATCCGGGTCATTTCGGGCTTTTTCTACTTGCCGCACGCGTACTCGCGGCCGATGCCGTGCATGCTGCGTCGGGCGCCGTGCGCGGGTAGTGGACCTTCGGCGGCATCGGCACGGGCATCAGGCTGTAGGATTAGGATCGACGCCTGCGCGTCGCGCGCATGCGGGCGAGCCGGCTACAATGCCGCGCTCGCCCCCGTAGCTCAGTGGATAGAGCGATCCCCTCCTAAGGGATAGGTCGCAGGTCCGATTCCTGCCGGGGGCACCAAACCTTTTCCTCATGCTGCTCGTCTTGCAATCGCCCGAGCCGTGGTCCCCTGAGGCCATCGCGGAATCCGCCGCCCTTTGCGGCGCCACGCGGACGGTACCTGTGGATGCGCGCCGGATCCGCCACGAAACCCAGTTGCCGCCCGCATCCTGGCGCGAATCGCTGCTGGCTTTCTGCGCGCGCCATCAAGCCGATGCAGCCATGCTGCACGCGCCCCGTCCTTTGCCTGGCTATCGCTTGATGGTATTTGACATGGACTCCACGCTCATCGATATCGAGTGCATCGATGAATTGGCGGCGAGGGTGGGGCGAGGGGCGGAGGTGGCTGCGTTGACGGACAAGGCCATGCGGGATCCGACCGTGGCGTATGACGACAGTCTGCGGGCGCGGGTGCGCTGCCTGCAAGGCATGACGCTGGCAGAGATGGAGGCGGTGTACGCGGAACGGGTGCGATTCAACCCGGGGGCTCGGGAACTGATCGCGGACGCGCGCGGGCTAGGATTGCGTACGGCCCTGGTGTCGGGCGGGTTCAATGAATTTGCCCGGCGGGTGCAGCGGGAACTAGGCATCGACGAAGTCGTGTGCAACGGGCTCGAAACGCGTGACGGCCGGCTGACGGGAGAAATGACGGGCACACTGGTCAATGCGCGCGAGAAAGCGCGTGCGCTGGCGAGATTCTGTGATCAGATAGGTTGTCCAACCACAGACGCGATCGCGGTGGGCGATGGGGCAAATGACCTGGAAATGATGGCGATCGCAGGCTTGTCGGTAAGCTATCGGGCCAAGCCGGTAGTGCGTCGGCGCGCCGACGTGCTGATCGACCACGGTACGCTGCACGACCTGGTGGCCTTGCTGGCAGGCTAAGCAGGTTTTTAGTGGATTGGCTGTATTAAATTAGACGACCTCGGACGGTACCCCTAAAGGCGAACCTGTCTGAACTATGCATGTCCATGCCTTTTTCCAAGGGGTTGGCTTAGTGAGCCGTCAAGATCCGATTCCGAATATCCAGCGCAATTTGCGAGCGTTGGTGGGGCAGTTCGAGTCCGTGGCGGAATTCTGTCGCAAGATCGGTGTCAATCGCCAGCAATTCAACAAATACTTGGCCGGTGTGCATGCGCCCTCGAACAAGACGATGCGGCATCTGGCGGATGCTTTCGGCTTATCGGTGGATGATTTCCTCCTGGGGCGCCAAGAGTTCCTGGCGAAGATGGCCACGGGACGGCCCGATAGTCCGGCCCCTAGGGCAGACAACACGCACTTCGAAAAATTCCAGGCGTTGGCGGTCGGCTCGGCGGCGCAACTCAAGCCGTTTCTGGGCACCTACTTCCGCTACCACCATTCGTCCATCTATCCCGGCCATATTGTTCGTGCCGTGACGATCATCTACTCGGCTGGCCCGGTCGTGAAATATTTGACGGTCGAACGGTTTCCCATGCCAGCGGGCGAGGGCAAGGGCAGTTATTCATTCTTTTATTCCGGCATCTGCTACCTGCTGGGCGATCGCCTGTTTATGCTCGATTACGAGCGGCGGCAGGAGAATGAGCTGACGCTGGCGGTGTTGATGCCTCAGTACCGTACGCCGATGAAGTATTTGTTCGGATTGCTGACGGGGGTGGCTTCGACGACGTTTCGCCAGCCGTTCTCCAGCCGCGTGGTACTCGAGAAGAGATCCGACGACACGACTGTGCGCAAGGGCAAGCTGCGCCAAGCCACCGTGGCGAAGCCGGGCGATCCGGGGATTTCCCCGACCGTCGCCCGCTATTTCGCCGCGGATGACCGCAAGCTGCTGTGGGGCCAGGAATAGCAGCGCAGGCGCGCGCGGATTTCAACCGCGCCAGTCGGGGCTTTCGCGGTCAAGCTGCCGTTTGAGCGCTTCGAAGTGTTGGTGGGCGTAGACGGGTGCCTGTTCCGCGAAGTCGCGAGCGACTTCGGCGGCCTTGTCCCGCGCGATGTCGGCCAGCGGCTGGCCGGACGACCAGGCCAGGAGCTGTACCTGGGCCACGCGTTCCAGGTAGTAGAGATCGTCGAAGGCCTGCGCGATGGTTGGGCCGGTGACGACGGGGCCGTGACTGCGCAGCATCAGCACCGATTTGTCGCCCAGTGCCCGCGCGATACGGTCGCCTTCATCCGTCGCCAATGCCAGGCCCTGGAAGCCGCCCGCGTCGTCGTCGTAAGCGATGCGGCCGTAAAAGCGGGCCGCGTTCTGGTGGCATAGCGCCAGTTTGCCGTCGCGCAGCGACGTGATCGCGGTGGCGTAGGGCATATGGGTATGCAGCACGCAGGCCGCGCCCGGATTGGCCTGGTGCACGCGCGAATGGATGTAGAAGGCCGAGGCTTCCACCGTGCCTTCGCCCTCGATGACCTGGCCGTCGGCGTCGAGCAGCAGCAGGTCGCCGGCGCGGATTTCCGCGAAATGCAAACCGAAGGGATTGATCAGATAACAGTTGGGCAGTCCGGGAACGGTGGCGCTGAAATGATTGCAGGTGCCCTCGTGAAAACCCAGTTTGGCGGCGCAGCGCAACGCAGCGGCCAGATCCAGGCGTGTATTGCGCAGGGCGTTGCGCGTAGGCGTCGCAAGATTGTTGAGAGGGTCGCGTGTGGACATGGTCGTTTACCTCAAGGCGCCAGGCTTTCAGCCGTCGCGCGGAATCGAAGATGTTCTTTTTCGGGCAACAGTCCGCCACCGGTAGACCACACTACGTGCGTGGCGCGGGCAAGGGAGCGGACCAGTCCGTGCAGGTCCAGGTAGCCGCGGCCTTCCGGCGTCTGGGCGAGCCAGCGCGGTCCGCCGAAGCCGGCAGCGGCCGAGGGCTCGATTTCCAGGCCCTGCGTGCGCCAGGCCTGGTAAAGGTCGAGGTAGAGCTGCGCATCGTCCACGGTATGAATGCCGGAAAGCAGCGGCGCCATCAGGGAGCTTGCCAGCGGCGAGGCCTTGGGAACGGCCAGGCCATCGGCGTCGGTCCGGTTGTCCAATCCGACGTCGTACACCGATACGTTCCGGCCGACTCCGGCGGCGAGCTGCACGAGCATGCAAGGAGAGGCCGTCGGTTCGGCGAAGAAGCAATGGACGTGCGCGCCGAACAACTGTTTCAGCCCATAGGCGATGCCGCCCGGCGCGCCGCCGACGCCGCACGGCAGGTAGACAAACAGCGGCGCATCGCTGGACGGCGTCCGGCCGGCCTGTGCCAACTGGTCGCCCAGTTGACGGGCCGCCGCTGCATAGCCGAGGAACAGCAGCAGGGAGTTCTCGTCGTCGACGAAGTAGCCGTTCGGGTCGACGGCGCATTGGGCGCGTCCCGCGGCCACCGCGGCGGCGTAGTCGCCGGCGTGTTCGACAACCATTACGCCGCGCTCGCGCAGCCGGTCTTTTTTCCAGGGCTTGGCGTCGGCCGACATGTGGACGACGGCCGAGAAGCCCAGCGCGGCCGCCATGATGCCGATGCTCATGCCCAGATTGCCCGTGCTGCCAACCGCAATGGTGCGTTGCGAGAAGAGTTCGTGCGCGGCTGGCGCGCGCAGCGCGGCAAGATCGCCTTCGTGATCCATCAGTCCCGCCTCGACGGCCAATGCCTCGGCATGCGCGAGCACCTCGTGAAAGCCTCCGCGCGCCTTGATGGAGCCTGCCACTGGCAGCAAGTGGTCGGCCTTCAGCAGCAGCGTGCCAAGTTGCGTGCGATCCAGCCCTAGCCCGGCTTGCAATGCGGGCACATCCAGCAGCGGGGAGTCGATGATGCCGCTGGTTGCGCAAGTCTCCGGGAATAGCGCCTGCAGCAGCCCGGCGCTGCGCGCCAGGCGCCGTGCTGCGTCGCCGACGTCGGCCGCCGACGGCGCCCGGGCTGGCAGCGCGCCGCCCAGGCCGGGGTTGAGCCAGAGCAGCGGCCGGCCCGCTTGCAGCGGCGCGTGCAGCGCCGCGGGCAGCATGGGCAAGTCCGGCGGCGTGGTCATACGGCGGCCGCGGCGCCGTAGCGGCGCACGCGCAGGTCGGCCTGTTCCTTATGGCCGGCGAAGCCCTCCATGGCGCACAGCCTCGAGCAGTATTCGCCGATCAGGGCGGAGGCTTCATCGGTCAGCACGCGCTGGTAAGTGCAAGTCTTGATGAATTTGCCGACCCACAGCCCGCCGGTATAGCGCGCCGCACCCATGGTGGGCAGCGTGTGGTTGGTGCCGATGACCTTGTCGCCATAGGAAACGGTGGTGCGCGCGCCCAGGAACAGCGCGCCGT
>DASWPO010000114.1:0-16013 GCA_036404015.1 Bordetella sp.
GCGATGCCCAGCCCGTAATGGGCGGAGGCAAGCGCCGGCGTCGTGGCGATGGCTTGCCGGTAATGCCTGGCGGCTTCGTCGAGCTCGCCGGTTTCGCGCAGCAGGTAGGCCAGGCTGAGCGTCGCCTGGGCATGGTTGGGCGCGAGCGCCAAGGCCTTGCGCAAGGCCGCCATGGCGTCTTGCGTGCGCCCCAGCCGTTGCAGGGCCATGCCCTTGCCGTAGCAGGCGGCGCCCGATCCGGGCTGCAGCGCCAGGGCCTGTTCGTAGCAGGCGAGCGATGGCTCGTAGGCCTGCCGCGCGCGGTGCATCGCGCCCAGCGACAGCAGGTATTGCGCATTGCGCGGGGCAAGGGTGTGGGCCTTGGCCAGCAGCGTCACGGCCAGGTCGATTTCTCCCAGCTGGCCGGCCGCATTGCCCAGCCAGTGCAGGGCTTCGCTGTCGTTGGGATTGGCTTCCAGGATCTGCTGGTAGATGGCTACCGCCTGGGCCAGGCGGCCGGCCCGGTGGTGCGCGAGTGCAGTCTGGAGGTTCATCGCGCCATGGTACGAGCCGCCGTATTTCTCAAGGCTGCGCACAAGAGCCGAAATCCCCCGGTTTCCCCCTTCATTAATCTGTCGTTGAAGACGGATTTCTGTCTTTAAGCTGAATTTAGTCCCGATCGCGTCGCGCTAGGGCTTGCGCGCCGGCTGTCCCGCACGTGGCAAACCGAGCTTTTGCATGGCCTGCTGGATGATCTTGGCCAGCGCCGCATAGCGCGGCCGCACGCGGTCGATGGGGCCGCCGACCAGAATGGCGAGCCGGCGGTCCGGGTAGCTGATGGGCACGGCGATGCCGCCCAGGTCGGCGGTGAAGCCGCCCACGCTTTCGAACCAGCCGCGCTTGATGCCGGCCTTCACGGCGGCCTCGACCTCCTGGGCGTCGGTGAGCGAGGTCTTGGTATAGGCGGGATAGCTGATCTTGCGCAGCAGGATCTTGCGTTCCGCTTCGGGCAGGAGCGAGAGCAACGCCTGGCCGGAGGCCGTGGTGTGGATGGGCACCAGCTTGCCGGAATAGGCCGAGTAGCGCACGGCCTGCCGGGATTCGATCGTCTCGAGGAAGACCGCATGGGGGCCCATGGGCGCCAGGATGACGGTGGTTTCGTTCGTGGCGCGCCAGACTTCTTCGAGCAGGTCCTGCACGACCTGGGGCAGGGGCTCGGCGCCGGCCACGGCTTCGGCCAGGGCGCGCCAGCGCGGCGTGGGGTAGAAGCTGCCGCGGCTGGCGGGCTCATACAGGAAGCCGCGTTCGGACAAGGTGCCGAGCAGATTGAAGGTGCTGGAGCGCGGCCATCCGAAATGCAGGGAGATTTCCGCGAGCGTGGCCGGCTGCTGCCGCGTTGCGAAGTACTCCAGCAAGTCCAATACGTTTGCCGCTTGTTTGACCAGCATGAGGCGATTTCCCAAGGTGCGTGTTTGCGCGGATTTTACCGGGTCGGCGTGTGTTTTCCCGTAGGGAATGCCGAATGGTCCGGCCTTGCGGGACATACGCTTTTTGTTTATCTTATCCACATAAGTGAATTTTTTGTTCACACATATGAATAAAATCCAGGCAAACAGAGGAGACGAAAATGGACTTTGCCCTGACCCAAGAGCAGGAGGCCATCCGCGATTCGATCGCCAAGGTGTGCGAGGGCTTCGGCGACGATTACTGGCTCGAGCGCGATAGCGACGGCCAGTTTCCCCATGCGTTCTACGATGCCCTGGCCCAGGCTGGCTGGCTGGGCGTCTGCATCCCCGAGGCCTACGGCGGCGCGGGGCTGGGCATTTCGCAGGCGGCGATCATGGCCCGCACCATCGCCGAATCGGGCGCCGGCATGTCGGGCGCTTCGGCCGTGCACATCAATATCTTCGGCCTGAACCCGGTGGCGGTGTTCGGCACCGAAGAACAGAAGCAGCGCATGCTGCCGCCCATGGCGCAGGGCCGGGACAAGACCTGCTTTGCCGTCACCGAACCCAACACGGGCCTGAACACCACACAGCTCAAGACCCGCGCCGTGCGCAAGGGCGACCGCTATGTGGTCAATGGCCAGAAGGTGTGGATTTCCACCGCGCAGGTCGCCAACAAGATGCTGCTGCTGGCGCGCACCACGCCGCTGGAAGCGGTCAAGAAGCCCACCATGGGCCTGAGCCTGTTCTACACGGACTTCGACCGCAGCCGCGTCGCCGTGCACCTGATCGAAAAAATGGGCCGCAAGGCGGTGGACTCCAACGAACTTTTTTTCGAAGACTTCGACATCCCCGTCGAAGACCGCATCGGCGAGGAAGGCCGCGGCTTCGAATACATCCTGCACGGCATGAATCCCGAACGCATCCTGATCGGCTCGGAGGCGGTGGGGCTGGGCAGCCTGGCCCTGACTCGCGCCACGGCCTATGCCAAGGAGCGCATCGTCTTCAACCGGCCCATCGGCCAGAACCAGGCCATCCAGCATCCGCTGGCGGCGAACTGGGCCGAGCTGGAGGCCGCCTGGCTGATGCTGCTCAAGGCGGCCTGGCAGTACGACAGCGGCCAGTCTTGCGCAGCCCTGGCCAATGCCGGCAAGTACCTGGCGGGCGAAGCCGGTTTCAACGCCTGCCAGCAGGCCGTCATGACGCACGGCGGCTTCGGCTATGCCAAGGAATACCACGTCGAGCGCTATCTGCGCGAAGTGATGATTCCCCGCATCGCGCCGATCAGCCCGCAGCTGGTGCTGAGCTTCATCGCCGAAAAGGTGCTGGGCCTGCCCAAGTCGTATTGAGTCGCCACGCTTAGGCAAGGAAGGCCCGGACATGGGTCCCAGAATCATCGAGGCCGCCGATCTGCGCCTGGGCGAGTTCATCCGCCCCGGCGACACGGTGGTGTGCGGCCAGACGGCGGCCGAGCCGCTGACCCTGACGCAGGCGCTGGTCGAGCAGCGCGCCGACTTGTCGGGCGCGCGGGTTTTCCTGGGCGCGGTTTTTTCGCGCACGTTCGCGCCCGAGCATGCCGATCACCTGCGGTTTTCTTCTTACGGCGTCCTGGGCGCCGCGGCCGCGCTGGGCAGGCAGGGCCTGATCGATGTGCTGCCCTGTTCGTACCACGAACTGGAATGCCGGTACGCCAGCGGCGCGCTGGCCGCGGACGTCGTGCTGCTGCAATTGGCGCCCGGCGGGGGCGATGGCCCCTACAGCTTGGGCATGGCCAATGACTATGTCGCGGCAGCGGCCCGCCGGGCGCGCGTGGTGATCGCGGAAGTCCATCCCGATGTGCCCTGGACCCACGGCGCGGCGTGGCCGCGGGACGCGCGCATCGACGTTGTCGTGCCGGCGACGCGGCCGCCGCTGGATATGGCGGCCGCGGCATGCGGACCGGTCGAGGAGGCCATCGGCCGGCATGTGGCCGCGCTGATCCCCGACGGCGCCGTGCTGCAGACCGGCATCGGCGCCATTCCCGATGCGGTGCTCGCCGCCTTGCGTTCGCACCGCGACCTGGGCCTGCATTCCGGCATGGCGGGCGACCGCATGGTCGAGCTGATCGAGGCGGGCGTCGTCACCAATGCGCGCAAGCCGTTCGATGCCGGCATCGGCGTGGTCAATGTGCTGGCCGGCACGGCCAGCACGCGCCGCCACGCCCATCGCAATCCGGCGCTGATCGTGCGGCCGGCCCGCTACACGCATGCGCAGGCCGTGCTGTCGACCCTGCATGCGCTGCACGCCATCAATTCGGCCCTGCAGGTCGACCTGGGCGGCCAGGTCAATTCGGAAATGCTGGGCGGGGTGCCGATGGGCGGCATCGGTGGGCTGAACGACTTCGTGCGCGGCGCGCGGGCCGCGCCGGGCGGGCGCTCGATCATCGCGCTGCCGTCCACGGCGCGCTCGGGCGCCGTCAGCCGCATCGTGGCCCGGCTGGACGACGCGGTCGTCACCGTGCCGCGCTGCGACGCCGACCTGGTGGTCACGGAGTGGGGCGTGGCGGACCTGCGCGCCTGCACCCTGGCCGAGCGCGCCCGCCGCCTGACGGCCGTGGCGGCGCCGCAGTTTCGCGAATCGCTGGAAAAGGCCTGGCGCGGCGCCCGGCAATGAACGACCACACAGACACACACAAGGAGACAAAACCATGGCTGGGCTTTATTACGAAGAATTTTCCGTGGGGCAGCAGTTCGATCATCCCTGGACGCGCACGGTGACCGAGATGGACAACACCTTGTTCAGCCTCCTGACCATGAATCCGCAGCCGCTGCACCTGGACGCGCATTTTTCCGCCAAGACGGAGTGGGGACAGCGGCTGTTCAACAGCCTCTACACGCTGGGCATCATGATCGGCATGGCGGTGAGCGACACCACGCTGGGCACGACGATCGGCAACCTGGGCATGACCGAGGTGAAATTTCCCAAGCCGGTGTTCCACGGCGACACGCTGCGCGCGCAGACCCGGGTGATTGCCATGCGCGAGAGCAAGTCGCGCCCCAACGCGGGCCTGGTCGAGTTCGAACACACCGCGTTCAACCAGGACGGCACGGTAGTGGCCACCTGCCTGCGCACCGCGCTGATGTACCGCAAGGGAGCCCGGCCATGAAGTCCTTCCTGTTCGTTCCCGGCGACAGCGGGCGCAAGTTCGAGAAGGCCTCCCAAGGCGCGGCCGACGCGCTCATCCTCGACCTGGAGGATTCGGTGGCCGCCGACGCCAAGCCCCAGGCCAGGCAGGCCACGGCGGCCATGCTGCGCCAGCCGCGCGGCAGCCAGCGCCGCTATGTGCGGGTCAATGCGCTCGACACCGGCATGACGCTGGCCGACCTGGCCGCCGTCATGCCGGCGGCGCCCGACGGCATCGTGCTGCCCAAATGCCGGGGCGGCGACGATGTGCGGCTGCTGGCCCATTACCTGGATGCCTTCGAGGCCGCGCACGGACTGGCGGGCGGCGGCACCCGCATCATCGCCATCGCCACGGAAACGGCCGAATCCGTTTTCGGACTGGGCAGCTACCGCGGCTGCAGCGAGCGGCTGTGGGGCCTGATGTGGGGCGCGGAAGACCTGTCCGCGTCGCTGGCCTCGAGCGCCAATCGCGTCGACGGGGCCTATACCGGCCCCTACGTCATGGCGCGCAACCTGTGCCTGATGGGCGCGGCCGCCGCGGAGGTGGCCGCGATCGACACGGTCTACGTGGATATCGAGGACGTCGCGGGCCTGGGCGAGGAGGCCCGGCAGGCAAGGCGCGACGGCTTCGCGGCCAAGGCCGTGATCCATCCCAGGCACGTCGACGCCGTCAACCAGGCCTTCACGCCCACGCCGGAAGAAACCGCGTGGGCCAGGACCATCGTCGCGGCTTTCGCGGCCGCGCCGGGCGCCGGCGTGTTCAAGCTGAACGGCCAGATGATAGACAAGCCGCACCTGCGCCGGGCGCAGGCCATTTTGGGGCAGTGACCATGGGACCGCTAGCGGGCTTCAAGATTCTGGACATGACCGCGGTGCTGATGGGACCGTCGGCCACGCAGGTGCTGGGCGACATGGGCGCCGAAGTGATCAAGGTGGAGTCGCCCGACGGCGACATGGTGCGCCAGATCGGACCGTCGCGCCACCCCGGCATGGGGCCGATCTTCATGCACGTCAACCGCAGCAAGCGCAGCATCGTGATCGACCTCAAGCAGGCGCAGGGCCGCGCGCTGCTCTTGCGCATGGCGGCCCGGGCCGATGTGCTGGTCTACAACATGCGGCCGCAGGCCATGGCCAGGCTGGGCCTGACCTACGAGGCGCTGGCCGGGGTCAATCCCGGCCTGGTCTATGCCGGCCTGTTCGGCTTCGGCCAGGACGGCCCCTATGCCGACCGGCCCGCCTACGACGACCTGATCCAGGGCGCGGCGACCATTCCCTACCTGTTCGTGAGGGCCAACGGCGGCGAGCCGCGCTATGCGCCCAGCGCCATCGCCGACCGCATCGTGGGGCTGTCGGCCGTGGGTGCCATCCTCGCGGCCCTGCTCGAGCGCGGCAGGACGGGGCTGGGCCAGCGCGTGGACGTGCCCATGCTCGAAACCATGGTCGGCTTCGTCCTGGCGGACCACCTGGGCGGCCTGACCTTCGAGCCGCCCCTGGACCGCGGCGGCTATGCGCGCCAGTTGTCGCCCAATCGCAAGCCCTACCGCACCAGGGACGGCTACGTCTGCGCCATGGTCTACACCGACAAGCAATGGCGCAGTTTCACCCAGGCCATCGGCGTGCCGGACCTGATGGACCAGGACCCGCGCTTTGCCGACTTCAAGGCGCGCACGGCGAACATCGACTTCGTCTATACCGAGCTGACCCGCTGGTTCCTGGAACGCACGTCGCGGGAGTGGCTGGCGCTGCTGGAGCGGGCCGACATTCCCAGCATGCCCATGCACGACCTGGAAAGCGTGCTGGACGACCTGCACCTGAAGGCGGTCGGCTTCTTTCCGGTGGTGGCGCATCCCACCGAAGGGGCGGTGCGCACCCTGCGGGTGGCGGCCAGCTGGTCGCGCACGCCGGCGCGGCCCGAACGCCTGCCGCCGGTGCTGGGCCAGCATACGGTGGAGGTGCTGCGCGAACTGGGCCTGGACGACGCGGAGATCGGCGCGCTGCGCGAGAGCGGGGCGGTCGTGCAGGCCTAGCTGTCGGGGCGGGGTGGAACGGATCGCCGCAGGCGTAAGATGGAACTCTCCTTCTTCGATGCCCCCGGAGCCGCGATATGCCGCAGCAACCCCGCCTGGACTACGTTACCTGCACCAGCCCCGCCGGCCTGCACCGCATGGCCTATTGGGAATGGGGCGATCCGGCCAACGACCAGGTGCTGGTGTGCGTGCACGGCCTGACCCGCACCGGCCGCGACTTCGACGAGCTGGCGCGCGCGCTGGCGGGCGATTTCCGGGTGGTCTGCCCCGACGTGGTGGGACGCGGCGCCTCGGACTGGCTGCTCAATCCGTCCTTTTATACGGTGCCGCAGTACGTGTCGGACATGGTCACCCTGATCGCGCGCCTGCGTCCCGCGTCGCTGAATTGGGTGGGCACGTCGATGGGCGGCCTGATCGGCCTGGGCGTGGCCGGCACGGCCGCCATGACGGCGATGATGCGCGCCGCCGATATCCGCCCGGGCGCGCAGTCCGAGGATCTGCCCGATGGGGCATCCGCCCCGGGCCGCATCCGCTTCGACCGCCTGGTGCTCAACGACGTGGGGCCGCGGCTGGAGCTGTCGGCCCTGGGCCGCATCGGGCAGTACGTGGGACAGCCGGCCTGGCACGCCACCTTTGCCGAGGCGGTGCGGGCGGTGCGCGAAACGGCGGCGACCTTCGGCCCGCATACCGACGAACAATGGGAAACGCTCACGCGCCACGTCTACCGCCAGCGCGATGGCCGCTGGGTCAAGCATTACGACCTGGGCCTGGCCGTGCCGCTGGTCGGGCAGACGCCCGACGCCTACGCGACGGGCGAGCAATTGCTGTGGCAGGCCTACGATGCGCTGGACTGTCCGGTGCTGATCGTGCGCGGCGCCGAGTCCGACCTGCTGTCGGCGGCAACGGTGGCCGAGATGCGCGCGCGCAACGCGCGGGCCACTTCGGTCGAATTCGCCGGGGTGGGGCACGCGCCGACCCTCATGACGGCGGCGCAGATCGCGCCGGTGGCGGCCTTCCTGCGCTCTTCTCTACAATAGACCCATGGACACCGCATTGCTCAACATCGACCTGCATTGCCATTCCTCCGTGTCCGACGGCCAGCTGCCGCCGGCCGCGGTGGCGCGCCGTGCCCAGGGCAACGGCGTGGACGTGTGGGCGCTGACCGACCACGACGAGGTCGACGGCCTGGCCGAAGCGGGGCGGACGGCGCGCGAGCTGGGCATGCGCTTCATCACGGGGGTCGAGGTGTCGGTGACCTGGGCCAATCAGACGGTGCACATCGTCGGCCTGAATTTCGACCCTGCTGACCAGACCTTGATCGAAGGCCTGCGCGCCACCCGTTCTGGGCGCGGCGAGCGGGCGCGCCGCATGGGCGAACGCCTGGCCGCGCTGGGCATGCCGGGCGCCTTCGAGGGCGCGCTGACTTTCGCCGGCAACCCCGAGCTCATCAGCCGCACGCATTTCGCGCGCTACCTGGCCTCGGCCGGGTACTGCCCCGACGTGCAGACGGTGTTCAACAAATACCTGCACGACGGCGGTCCGGGCCATGAGCCCGTGCAGTGGGCCACGCTGGCGCAGGCCGTGTCGTGGATATGCGGCGCGGGCGGCCGGGCGGTCGTGGCGCATCCGGGACGCTACAAGTACACGCCGGTGCAGTTCGCCGCGCTGTTCGACGAGTTCATCCAGCTGGGCGGCGAAGGCGTGGAGGTCGTCACCGGCAGCCACAGCCCCGAGGACGCCCGCAAGTACGCGGGCGAGGCGCGCCGCTACGGCCTGCTGGCCTCGCGCGGCTCCGATTTCCACAGCGTGCAGGACAGCCGGATCGACCTCGGCATGCTGCCCATGCTGCCGCCGGACCTCAAGCCGGTCTGGCACGATTGGTTTTGACATGAACAAGGCTTTCGTCAAAGAGTCCGAGCACGACGACGAGGACGATATTCCCGAAGCCCAGGCCCTGCCCGCGGGCACGCGCAACTACATGACGCCGCAGGGCTATGCCCAGCTGCGCGACGAGCTGGCGCAGCTGATGAACGTGGAGCGGCCCGCCGTCGTGCAGGTGGTGTCCTGGGCGGCTTCCAACGGCGACCGTTCCGAGAACGGCGATTACCTGTATGGCAAGAAGCGCTTGCGCGAGATCGACCGCCGCATGCGCTTTCTGACCAAGCGGCTGGACATCGCCGAAGTGGTCGATCCGGGCCTGCAGCCCAACCGCGACCAGGTGTTCTTCGGCGCGACCGTGGTCTACCTGGACCGCGCCGGCGTCGAGCGCACGGTGACCATCGTGGGCGTGGACGAGGCCGAGCCGCTGGCCGGCCGCATCAGCTGGATATCGCCGGTGGCGCGGGCGCTGATCAAGGCGCGCGAGGGCGACACCATCACCCTGCGCACGCCGGGCGGCGTGGACGAGCTGGAGATCCTCGCGGTGCATTACCCCGAGCCGCTGCCTAAGTAACTAAGCAAATAACGCGTTTGTCGCCATGACAGCCTGGCGCCGTCCGTATAATTGTCCGCCATGAGATCGCACCGCGCCCGATTCCGGACCGCCTGGCTTGGCCTCTTGGCCATGTTCCTGGTGGTGTTCGCGCCGCTGGTCAGCCAGTCGCTGGCGGCCACGCGGGCGGCCCAGGCGCAGGCGATCGAACTCGAGCTGTGCTCGGTCGACGCGCACGCCGCGCCGGCGCATCCCGATCATGCGGGCATGCACGGCGACTTGCTGGCCGCCTGCGGCTATTGCGACTTCCTGGCCGGCCATGCCGCCTTGCCTGCCGTACCGCCGGCCGCGCTGGCGCTGATCGTGCTGGTACTCATTGCGATGGTGACCATGCCGTCGCTGCGCCATATCGCGTTTGGCGCTTTCCCCTCGGGCCGCCCACGGGCCCCGCCCATTCTTTCTCGCCTGGCTGTGTAAATCGCCGCGCCCCATGCGGGGCGCCTTGGCGCATCGCGCAGAGAGCGGATGCGCCTGTCCAGTTTCGAGGAAGTTTTCATGCGTACGGTTTTTTCGCATGGCGCGCACGCGTCGATGCACGGCTTGCACGGGCGCGGCCGCGCCATGCTGGCCATGGCCGCCTGGTGCCTGATGCAAGGCCAGGCCCGGGCGGCGGGCAACAATCCCCAGGAGCTCCAGACCGTCCAGGTGACGGGCTCGGCGCCTTCCTATGCCGAGCAGAACCTGCTGCCGCAGACGACGGAAAGCGTCACGGCCCCGCAGATTGCCGAGACGGTCAATGCCATGGGCGTGGAGGACGCCCTCAAATACCTGCCGGACGTGCTGGTGCGCAAGCGCTACATCGGCGATACCCAGGCGCCCATGGCGACCCGCACCACGGGCATCAATGCCAGCGCGCGCAGCCTGCTCTATGCCGACGGCATTCTGCTTTCTTCCCTGATCAACAACAACAACCAGAATGGCTCGCCCCAGTGGTTCATGGTGTCGCCTTCGGAAATCGAGCGGATCGACGTGATGTACGGCCCGTACGCCGCGGAATTCCCCGGCAATTCCTACGGCGCGGTGACGCGCATCGCCACGCGCATGCCGGACCGGTTCACCGGCAGCGTGGACGTCATCGGTTCCGTCCAGGCATTCGGCCAGTACGGCACGCACGTCAGCGAAGGCGCCCAGCAATACAGCGCGACGCTGGGCGACCGCAGCGGCCAGTTTTCCTGGCGCCTGAGCGCCCGCCACCTCGACAGCGACTCGCAGCCGATCACCTACGGCACGCTGACCCAGTCGCAGACGCCCGCCGGCGCGGGCCTGCCCTTCGTGTCCGGCGCGTGGGCCGGCACGAACCGCGCGGGCAGCCCCATGCAGATCATCGGCGCGGGCAATTTCACCCATACCAGCCAGGACAACGCCACGCTCAAGCTGGCCTACGATTTCACGCCTGACCTGACCGCGACCTATACGCTGGGCTATTGGCAGAACCATGCCCGGACCTATGCCCGGAGCTATCTGTCCAGCGCCGACGGCACGCCCTACTACGGCGCCGCCAGCGGCAATGTGAACCTGGGCGGCTATGCCTATGGCGCCAGCGCCATCGCCGGGCAGTTCTCCGACGGCCAGGTCGAGCAGGAGCACCTGATGCAGAGCCTGGAGGTGGGCACGCACTCGGACGGCTTGTTCGACTGGCAAGCGGCGCTGAGCAATATGCGCTACCTGCAGGACTTGAGCACCACCTCCACGGGCGTGTTCCCGCAGGCGCAGAACGGCGGCGCCGGCCGCATCACCGACATGGGCGGAACCGGCTGGACCACCCTGGACCTCAAGGGCACCTGGCGCCCGCAAGGCGAGTCGGGCGCGCATATCGTCAGCGCCGGCCTGCACGACGACCGGTTCACGCTCGACAGCCCGACCTATACGACCACGGACTGGCTGGGCGGCGGCGAGGGCAGCCTCTACAGCAATGCCCTGGGCAAGACCGAGACGCGCGCGCTATGGCTGCAGGACACCTGGCGCCTGGCGCCGGACTGGACGGCGACGCTGGGCGGACGCTACGAATGGTGGCAGGCTTTTGACGGCTACAACTACGCGATCGGCAGCAATGGGGCGGGCGTGCCCATTGCCCAGCCGGGCGTGAGGCAGTCCGGCCTGTCGCCCAAGGCCTCGCTGGCGTGGCAGCTCGACGATGCCTGGTCGCTGACGGGGTCGTTCGGCAAGGCGCTGCGCTTTCCCACGGTGGGCGAGCTCTATCAAAGCGTGCAGACCGGCTCGACCTATCTGCAGGCCAATCCCTATCTCAAGCCCGAGCGCGTGCTGTCGAGCGAACTGGCGCTGGCGCGCAATACGGACGACAGCCACTGGCGCCTGTCGCTGTTCAACGAAGACGCGGCCGATGCCCTGATCTCGCAGACCGCCTTTCTTCCCGGCTTTGCCACGCCGGTGTCGTACACGCAGAACGTGGGCCGGACGCGGCAGACCGGGGCGGAACTGGCCTGGCGGCAGGACCACGTGCTCTGGCACGGCCTGTCGCTGTCGGGCAACCTGACCTATGTCGATGCGCGCATCCTGTCCAACGACGGTTTCGCCTCCGCCACGGGCACGACCTCGGTGGGCAAGCGCGTGCCCTACGTGCCGACCTGGCGCGCCACGCTGGCGGCCACCTACCGGCCGGACGACAAATGGTCCTATACGCTGGCGGGGCGCTTCAGCTCGCGGGTCTATGCCAGCGTGGACAACAGCGACGTCAACGCGGCGGCGTTCACGGGCTTCCAGAGCTTCCTGGTCTTCGATGCCCGGGTGCATTACCAGATGGACAAGCACTGGAGCATGGCGCTGGGCGTGGACAACCTGGGCAACAGCAAGTACTTCCTGTACCACCCCTTCGAGCAGCGCACCTATTACGCCGAGGTCAAGTACGCCTTCTAGGGGTTCTCGCGGTAGTCCAGCGTGTAGCCGGCCCGGTCGTCCAGGGCCAGTTCGCGCGCCAGGTAGGGCAGGGCGGTCTTGAGCGCCGCCTGCAGCGTCCAGGGCGGGTTGACCAGGAACATGCCGCTGCCGTGCAGGCCGAAGCCGTCGGCGGCGGGCTTTTGCACGGTGAGCGTGGCATGCAGCCAGCTCTTGACCTGCAGGTGCGGCAGCTGGCGGGCCAGTTCGCCCGCCTCGACCCGCTGCACCAGCGGATACCACACGGCATAGGTGCCGGTGGCAAAGCGCTTGATGCCTTCCTTGACGGCGTTGAACGCGCGGCGGTAATCGCGCTTGTCTTCATACGACGGGTCGATCAGCACCAGCCCGCGCCGCGTGGGCGGGGGCAGCAGCGATTTCATGCCTTCGAAGCCGTCGGCGTCGAACACCGTGGTCTGCCGCAGCGGACCGCGGCCGCGCTTTTCCAGGTTGCGCACCAGCACCTCCGATTCGCTGGGGTGCAGTTCGAAGAGGCGCAGGCGGTCCTTGTCGCGCAGGGCGTCCAGCGTCAGCCAGGGCGAGCCCGGGTAGTAGCGCAGCTGGCCGTCGGGGTTGTATTGGCGGATGTGGGCGACATAGTCGGCCAGCAGTTCGGGCAGGTCGGCCTTGTCCCACAGCTGGGCGATGCCGCCGGCGTACTCGGCGTTCTTGGACGACCAGTCGCTGTCGAGCTGGTACAGGCCGGCTCCCGCATGGGTGTCGATCACCCAATAGGGCGCGTCCTTGCGGTTCAGGTAATCCAGCGTGTGCAGGAGGATGGCGTGCTTGAGTACGTCGGCATGGTTGCCGGCGTGGAAGGCGTGGCGGTAGCTGAACATTAGGCGGTGGGCTGGATCAGCGTCAGTTGATCGGTGAAGATGGCGTCCACGCCCCACGAAAACAGCAGGCGCGCGCGATCGGGGTCGTTGACTGTCCAGGCGGCCAGGCGGTAGCCGGCCGCGTGCACGGCGGCCGCCAGCTCGGGCGTGGCGTCTTTCTGGTTGATGTTCAGGCCCACGCAGGCGTATTGGCGCAGGCGGGCCGGCCAGTCGTCGGGGACGGTTTCGACCAGCAGGGCGCGGGGCAGCTCGGGCGCGGCCGCCTGCGCGGCCGCCAGGGCTTCTTCGGAAAACGACGACAAGAGGGGCCGCTTGTGCACGCCCGCCCAGAATTGCTGCGCGAGCCTGGCCACGGCCTCGCCGGTTTCGGCGTCGCGGCCGGGGCAGGGCTTGATCTCGACGTTGCAGGCGATGCCGTTGGCCACGGCGTAGCGGGCCACGGCGGCGAAGGTGGGCACCGGCTCGCCGGCGAAGGCCGGGCTGTGCCAGCCGCCGGCATCCAACTGAGCCAGCTCGGCGTAGGTTTTTTCCCTGGCCGGGCCGTGGCCGTCGGTGGTGCGGTCGACGACGTCGTCGTGCAGCAGCACGGCCACGTTGTCGCGGCTCAATTTCACGTCGAACTCGACCATGCGGTAGCCGCGCCGCTTGCCGGCGCGCATGGCGGCCAGGGTGTTTTCGGGCGCCAGCCGGCCGCCGCCCCGGTGGGCGATGTGGGCGGGGTAGGGCCAAGGGGCGAGGGGCGTGGTCATGGTATCCGGACGGTGGCGGCTGGGATGAGGAAACCGCCTTGGAAAAACGGTAAACTCAGGGGTTTAGCCGTGATTATCCCAAAAACTGCAAGCTCCAAGTAGCCAATCAGGATTCCATGTTCGAGTTATTCCGTACGCATCGCCGCTGGATGCAGGTCATTCTGCTGCTCTTGATCGTGCCGTCTTTCGCCCTGGTCGGCCTCCAGAGCTATGAAAGCTTCGTGCATCGCGAGCCCAAGCTGGCCGAAGTGGCCGGCCAGTCCATCGAGCGCTCCGAATTCGACATGGCGCACCGCAATCAGCTCGAGCAGCTGCGCCAGCGCCTGGGCACGCAGTTCGACCCGGCCGTGGTCGATACGCCCGAGGCCCGCCGCCAGCTGCTCGACGACCTGGTCAACCACCAGTTGCTGGCGCAAGTGGCCGTCGACGCGCATTTCTCGGTGTCCGACGGCACGCTGCGCGACACCATCGCCGCCATTCCCCAGGTGCAGGACAACGGCCGTTTCTCGCCCGAACGCTATCGCCAGGTGCTGGCCGCCCAGGGCCTGACGCCCACGATGTTCGAGGCCAATCTGCGCCGCGACCTGTCCGTGGGCCTGGTGCTCGACCCCGTCTCGGCCAGCGCCAAGGTGCCGGTTTCGGTCGCCGATTCGATCGCCGCCACGCTGACGCAGCAGCGCGTGATCGCGCTGCGCGACTTCAAGGCCGACGACTACCGCGGCAAGGTGCAGGTGTCGCAGCAGGACATCCAGGCCTGGTACGACGCCAACAAGCAGCAGCTCGAAGTGCCCGAGCAGGTGCGCGCGCAATACCTGGTGCTCGACGAGGCCGCCGCCACGCAGGGCGTGCAGGTCAAGAACGAAGACGTCGAAAGCTATTACAAGCAGAACCAGGCCCGCTTCGGCCAGCCCGAGCGCCGCCGCATCAGCCACATCCTGGTCCAGGTGCCGGACAACGCCACCGAAGAGCAGCGCCAGGCCGCGCGGGAGCATGCCGAAGATCTGGCTGCCCAGGCCGCCGCCAAGCCCGAGGGCTTCGCCGACCTGGCCAAGAAATTCTCGCAGGACGCCGGTTCCGCCCAGTCGGGCGGCGACCTGGGCTGGGTGGCCCCGCCGGGCCTGGAGCAGGCCATCTCCGAACTGTCCAAGGGGCAGGTGTCGGGCGTGGTGGCGAGCCCCGCCGGCTTTCACGTGATCAAGGTCACCGACTTCCAGCCCAGCTCCATCAAACCCCTGGCCGAGGTGCGCAACCAGATCGTCGCCGAGATCCGCAAGCAGATGGCCGCTGCGCGCTTCTCCGACATGGCCACCCAGCTCACCAAGCTGGTCTACGACCAGCGCGACAGCCTGCAGCCCTCCGCCGACGCGCTGGGCTTGACGCTGCGCACCGCCGCCGGCATTACCCGTACCGGCTTGCTGCCCGCCGCCCAGGCGGGCGCGGGCGCGGCCTCGGCCGGCCCTGACGCCGTGCTGCTGGACAATCCCCGCGTGCGCCAGGCGCTTTTCTCGCCCGACGTGCTGGGCGACAAGAACAACTCCGGCGTGATCGAACTCGCGCCCGACACCATGCTGGCCGTGCGCGTGCTGGACGCGAAGCCGGCCCATGTCCCCGTCCTGGCCGACGTGCAGGCGGACATCCGCGAACGCCTGACGGCGCAGCGCGCCGCCGATGCCGCGCGCCAGGCTGGCGAAGACGCCCTCAAAGCGCTGCAGTCGGCGACGCCCGACGCCGCCGCGGGCGAAGGCTTCGGCACGGCCCTGACCGTGTCGCGCCAGACCACCCAGGGCCTGGCCCGCCCGGTGCTCGAGGCCGTCATGCGGCTCACGCCGGTGCAGGACAAGCCCGCCTATGCCGGGGTGTCGACGGGTGCCGACTACACCTTGGTGCGCCTGGACCGCGTCGAGGCCGGCACGGCGAGCGATGAAGACCGCGCCGGCCTGGCCGCGCAGCTGTCTTCGGCCTGGGGCCAGGCCGAAGCGGGCGCCGTGCTGCAGTCGCTGCGCCAGCAATACGGCGTCAAGATGCTGCCCGAGGCCGAACAGGCCATCAAGGGCGACAGCCCGGCCGACGCATCGTAATCGGATCGGGAAGCGCTGGCCGCTCCCCGCGAAAGACGGGCGCCTGGGAGATCTCTCTCCCGGACGCCCGTCTTTTTTCATTGCATCATTGAATTTTGCTCACCCTTGCTTGAGCAGGGGCTCCAGTTGCGACCAGACGTTTTCCATCAAGCGAGGCTGGGCCGCTTCCACCGGATGCAGGCCGTCGGCCTGGAAGAGGCCGCGGTCGGCCGCGATGCCGTCCATCAGGAAGGGCACCAGCCCGGCATGCTCGGCCTGCGCCACGTCGGGAAAGACATGCATGAAACGCTGCGTGTAATCGCGCCCGTAGTTGGGTGGAATCTGCATGCCGACCACCAGCACGCGGGCGCC
>DASWPO010000115.1:0-6690 GCA_036404015.1 Bordetella sp.
CGAAGAAATACGGATTGCACTGGGCGCCCGCAAGCGACGCGGGACCCGCCGCGGCGCTGATGTAGAACGTCTTCGCGGCGAAGGTGGGCGCTGCGATCGCCTGCATCACGTTCGAGTAGATCACACCGGTCATGAAGTCGACCTTGTCGCGCTTTAGAAACTTGTCGGCCAGCTGCCTGCCGACACTCGGGTTGGCCTCGTCATCGCCCTCCACGACTTCGACGGGCAGGCCGCCTATCCGGTTGCCGGTCTCCTCCAGAGCCAGCCGCAAGCCGTCGCGAATCTCGGTGCTCGGCCCGGAGAGCGGGCCCGACAGCGTACTGATAAACCCTAGCTTCACCTTGTCTGCTGCCTGCGCGGACATCGCCAACAGCATTGCGAACGGCAATGCGAGCCATTTTGCGTGCATGACGGATACCCCTTTTCGATATGGAATGCGTGGTGGGAGCGATTGAACGCGGCGGAGTCCCGCCGCGTTCAGCCGACGGCGGGCGGATCCTTATATTCGATCAGGCCATCGGGCAGGAAAAACAGCATGGTGACGACGCCGCCCGTGACGGTGGGGAAATGCGAACTGTCGGGCGGGAAAACCTTCCATCCGGCGCCGCTGCCGCAGAAGCGGCCCGTTTCGTCGACTGGACCGATCATATTGATTTCACCCAGGGGATGGCGGTGATAATTGCCCAGCACGTCGCGCAGGCAGCCGCTTTCCACCGTGAAGCCGTGCGTTTCTTCGGAAGCCTGCGCGATCCTGCCGCGCCGGTAATCGGGGCCGTCGATCTCGGCATAGCAGGACCATCCCTCGTCCATGCCTCGGCGCAGCAGCGTCAGCAGCCGGGCATAGGCCTCGGTGTGGGCGCCATAGCGCTCGTTGAGCAGGGCCTCGAGTTCCGGGCCGAGCGGACGGTCTCCGATGAAGTCCAGCAATTCCCTGACCGCCTGCATCATGGCGGCTTTGCTGGGACCGGTGGGCAATTCCGACGGCGTGTTCATGGGCGCTACCTGTGTTGATCCGGACGCTTGTTTCGATCAAATCCTACGGGTATTCCCAGGAGGACACTAGAAGGGCCAACCGTATAATCATTAATAAGAAAAGTATGAAAGCTCGGTCCGCTGTTGCATATATTCTGCAAAGTTCGTCATGGATCTGATTTCCTCGCTCGTTGCTTTCCTGCGTGTCGCCGAGGCCGGTTCGTTCTCGGTGGTCGCAAGCGAGCGTGGCGTTACCCAGCCCGCCATCTCGCGACAGGTGCGGGCGCTCGAGGAACACGTCGGCATGCGCCTGGTCCAGCGCAGCACTGCCGGCGTCGCCCTGACGGAAGAAGGCCGCAACCTGCTGACCCCGGCGCGCAATCTGGTCGAGGCGGCCGAGGCCCTCAGCCTGGCCGCCAATCCGGTCCAGGCCCGTCCCATGGGCAAGGTGCGGCTGAGCCTGCCGGCGCCGCTGGCTTTGCATATCTGCCTGCACATACGCGCCCTGCTCGACAGCCACCCCAACCTGAACGTGGACATGGTGGTGCGCGACAGCACCAGCAACCTGATCGAGGAAGGCCTGGACCTGGAAGTGCGCATTGGTCCCATCGACGACAGCTCGCTGATCTCGCGCCGGGTAGGGATGACTTCGGCGTTTCTCGTGGCCGCGCCGTCCTACATGGCCGACAAGCCCCTGCCCTGCTCCCCCCAGGACCTGCCCAACTATGACTGCGTGGTCTACAGCCGATGGGGCAAAGGCGATACCTGGCGGTTCGAGGCGCCAGAGGGGGAGGTATCGGTCAGCGTGCCCTGCCGGCTGCGCGCCAACAATGCGTCGGCCGTGCATCATGCCGTGCTGGCGGGCAACGGCATCGCCATCCTGTCTCACCTGATGGTGGCGGACGACCTGAACGCCGGGCGATTGATATCGCTATTGCCGGAGTGTTTGCCGGCGAGGCTGCCGCTCTACATCGTCTATCCCTCGCGCCACAACCTGCCCCTGCGCACGCGCGTGGTGATCGAATTCATTGCCGACCTGCTCAAGAACGATCCGTCGATGCGCGACACTCCGGTTTGGCCCGTTGTGCCTTCCCCCGCTGCCGGTGCACCGTCCGCACGCCCGTCGCAGGTCGCCTTCCACGCCGGACCGCCGGCGGGGTGAGCGCCAGCGCATAGCCCAGCCGCGCGCCCCCTCACGCAATCACCCCCAGCGCCCGCAGCGTCTCCCGCTGCCCGGCATCGAACCCCGCCGCCGCCAGCACCGCGTCGGTATGCTCGCCCAGCGTGGGCGCGCGGTGCGCGATGGCGCCCGGGGTTTCGGACAGCAGGGGAAAGACCGCCGGCATCTCGACCTCGATGCCGCTGGCCGCGGTGACCTTGGCGATGGCATGACGCGCGCGGTAGTGCGGGTCGCCGGCGATGTCGGCCACCGTATAGATGCGCCCCGACGGCACGTCCGCCTCGCGCATGGCGTCGAGCACCTCGGCAATCGTGCGCTGCCCCGTCCAGCCGCCGATGGCGGCGTCGAGCTCGGCGGCGCGCCTGGCGCGGCCGTCGTTCTGCGCCAGACCGGGATCGCGCCCCAGGTCTGGCCGCCCTATCTTGTCCATGAGCCGGCCGAAGATGCCGTCGCCGTTGCCGGCGATGAGCACATAGCCGTCCCGGCATAGATAGGCATTGGACGGCGCGATGCCCGGCAAGGCGGCGCCCGCCGGCTCGCGCACGGCGCCGAACACCGAGTATTCGGGCAGCAGGCTTTCGGTCAGGCTGAAGATGCTTTCGAACAAGGCGGCATCGATCACCTGGCCCTGGCCGCCGCGCGCATCGCGCTGGTAGAGGGCCAGCAGCACGCCCAATGCGCCGTACAGGCCGGCCACGGTGTCGCCGATGGAAATGCCGGCGCGCACCGGCGCCCGGCCCGGTTCGCCGTTGAGATAGCGCAGGCCCGCCATGGCCTCGCCGATGGCGGCAAAGCCCGGCTCGCCGGCCTTGGGGCCCGTCTGCCCGTAGCCCGAGATGCGCAGCATGACGAGGCGCGGGTTGGCGGCGCGCAGGGCTTCCCACGAAAGGCCCCATTTTTCCAGGGTGCCGGGCCGGAAGTTCTCGATCAGCACGTCGGCCTGGGCCGCCAGGGTGCGAACGATGTCCTGCCCTTCGGGTTTGCGCAGGTCCACGCACACCGACTGCTTGCTGCGCGACTGGGCCTCCCACCACACCGAGGTCCCTTCGTGCAGCAGGCGCCATTTGCGCAGGGGGTCGCCCTGGCCGGGCGGTTCGATCTTGACGACCTGGGCGCCGAAATCGGCCAGGGTCTTGGCGGCGAAGGGGGCCGCGATCAATTGGCCGAGTTCCAGCACGCGGATGCCGGACAATATCTGCTGCGCTGCCATGTCTCCTCCAGTCGGCGTTGTCGTAGCGTGGGAGGAAACAGTCTACACGCGGGGTCCGGCCCGCGCCGGCGCTCAGGCGGTGGCGTGGACCTCGGCCATGCGCCGTGCCAGCATGGCGTCGAACGCGTCGAATATCCGCCGCACGTACGGGTTCTTGTAGTGGTAGAGGCCGCTCTCCTCTTCCGGATGCGTCAGCATGGTGGCATTGGCCTCGAACACCAGCACCCGGCCGTCCGGCAGGATGGAGAAATCCACGCCGCCGTAGTCGAGATCCAGCGCGCGCCCGATGGCTTCGATGGCCGCCATGGCCTTGGCGCCGATGGCCTGCCGCGGGTCGGCGAGAAAGGCCTCTTCTTCGCGGCGCTTCCATTCTTCGTGCTGCATGCCGGCGGTATTGTGGTGCACCACCCAGTTGCTGCTGATCGCCATGTGATAGGCATGGGGCTGGCGGTCGATGAAGATGACGCCGTATTTGCGGAATCCCCCGTCCGCCGACGCGTAATCGGCGTAGTCCGTCAGGTAGTAATAGGGCGCCCGCCACGGCACCAGGCCGGCGATGTCCGCCTTCGATTCGAGCTTGACCAGGTGATCGCCGCCGTGCGAGTTGATGGGCCGCAGCAGGATGGGGAAATGCCCGTCCTGGATGGCGCGCAGCGTGTCGTGCAGCCGCGCGGTCTCGACGCGGCTCGTGCGGGGCACGACGACGTTATCCAGCTTGCCGAGCAGATCCGGAATCAGATGCCGCGCCGTGCGCGCCACGGCCTCGGGCCGGTTGATCAAGGGCTTGTCGCAAGTCCGCAGGAAGCGCGCCATGGGCTCCTCGACGCCATCCATGACGTCCGGGTCGCCGATGGCGTTGAAGACCAGATCGTAGCCGGGCAGGTTCTCCAGTTCCCGGGGCTGGGCGTACTCGATGATGCAGCCGATGCGGGTGATGGTCTTCTGCGGAAGCAGGTAGTGGATGGGAATGTTGCCCAGCCCGGCGCCCCACAGCACCAGCGCCGTGAGCCTCGGTTCGGCCGCCCGGTCGATGTACACCGCCTTGCGGCCGTAGACGACCTCGCGATGCTTCTTGACGTCCTCGAAGCGGCCCTGCGCTTCGAAGATGGATGCGATGTTCATGTGGACTTCGATCTGGCCCGGGTCGACTTCCAGCGCGGCCTGGTACCAGACCAGCGCTTCGTCGTATTCCTTGAGGTCGTAGTAGATCGTGCCGACGTTCAGCAGCGCCTGGGCATAGTCGGGCTTGCATTTCAGCGCCGCGGCGTAGCAGTCCAGCGCCTCTTGCGCCTTGGCCATGCGCTTGTAGGCCACGCCCATATTGTTGTGGGCCTCGGCATAGTTCGGCTGCAGCGCCGCGGCCTGCCGGAAGCTGGCAATGGCCTCGTCCAGCTCGCCCAGCGCCATCAGGGCCAGGCCCAGGTTGTTGTGGCCGCCGGCATGGCCGGGGCGCTTGGCCAGGACTTGCCGATAGCTCGCGACGGACTCGCGGTATTGCCCGCGTTCCTGCAGGTCGTACGCGTGCTGGAATGCCATCTCTAGCTTGGTTTTCTTCATGGTGTCAGGCGGCGTGCCGCTTGCGGAAATCGTGCATGAAACCCACCAGGGCCTCGGCGGCCTCGATGGTCACGCCGTTGTAGAGCGAGGCCCGCATGCCGCCGATGGCGCGATGGCCGTTCAAGCCGGAGAAGCCCGCTTCTGACGACGCCTGCAGGAACCGCCTTTCCAGTTCGGGCGTCGCCATGTTGAAGGCGACGTTCATCGTCGATCGATGGCCCGCGTCGGCGCGGCCCTTGTAATAGCCCTCGCTATCGTCGATGGCCTGGTACAGCAGCGCGGCCTTGCGGCGGTTGATCGCGCCCATCTCGTCCAGGCCGCCCACCTCCCGGGTCAGCCAGCGCGTGGCCAGCATGACGGCGTAGATGGCGAAGACCGGCGGCGTGTTGTAGTTGGAATGCGCCGTGGCGTGGATGCGGTAGTCGAGGAACTCGGGCAGGTCGGCAGGCAGCTTGCCGAGCATCTCGTCGCGCACCACCACGACTGTCACGCCGGCGGGGCCGAGGTTCTTCTGCGCGTGCGCGTAGAGGAGGGAATAGCGCGCCGCCTCACAGGGCCGGGACAGGAAGTCCGACGACATGTCGCACACGCGCGGCACGTCGTCGCGGCCCATGATCTCCTGGAACTGGATGCCCTCGACGGTCTCGTTGGAGATGTAGTGGAAATACGGGGCATCGGCCGAGAGCGCCAGGTCCGCCATGCGCGGCAATATCCTGAAGCCGTCGTCCTTGCCGCTCCAGGCCACGTTGATGCGGTGGCGCTGCGTGGCCGCGGCAAGCGCCTTGCCGCTCCAGTAGCCCGTGAGCAGGTACTCGGGCGGCGGCGCCGGCGGACGCGCCAGCGCCATGGGCAGGGTGAAGAATTGCTGGGTTGCGCCGCCCTGCAGGAACAGCACATGGAACCCGTCGGGCAGGTTCAGCAGCGCGCGGACGTTGCGCTCGGCCTCGGCCACCACCGCGGCGAACCAGTCCGAGCGGTGGCTGATGCCCAGCACCGACATGCCGACTTCCGGCACGCACAGCATGGACTCATGCAGTTGCTGCAGGACGCTCTCCGGCAGGGCACCCGGGCCGCCGGAGAAGTTGCGGGCATTGCGCAATCGGGCTGTTTCCAGCATGGTCAGGCTCCTGTTTCGCGCCCTGCCTGGGCCGCGAGCATGGACTGGAATGCCGCGAAAACCTTGTGCATCTGCGCCTTCTTGTAGGGATAAACGTCTTCCGGGTCCATGTCGTGCACGACGCCGCAGGTATCGGCCTCGAACACCAACAGCCTGCCGTCCGGGGTCTCGCTGCAATCCATGACCAGGTAGTCCAGGCCGACCCGTTCATGGAAGACGCGAAAGGCCGGCGCATGGCGCTCGCCGAAGCCCTGGTCGAAGCCTTGCATGGCCTCGCCTTCCTCGGCGCGGTTGGCCGCGTTGTCTTGCATGTCGGCGTTGAGGTAGTGCACCATCCAGCGCGACGAGATGCCCAGGTGCGCCAGATAGGCCTTGCCCTGCATCAGGATGACGCGATACTTGCGATAGCGCCCGTCGGCGCTGCGGTAGTCGACGAACTGCGACACGAAGAAGTCATTGCCCGGCGTGGCGCCGAGGTAGGCGGCCAGCTCCGCCGGCGCGTCGATCTTGCCCAGGCCTTCGCCGGCGTTGGAGTCGACCGGGCGCACCAGGATGGGAAACACGGCCTCGGGCAGCACGTCTCCCAGGCCCGCCACGCCGCGCGCCAGTTCGTCGAGCGCCAGGCGGTCGGTGCGCGCCAGCGCGGGCGACACG
>DASWPO010000116.1:0-7768 GCA_036404015.1 Bordetella sp.
ATCGACGAACTGGTGCGCGAAGGGATCGCGGCGGGCGGCAGCCTGCCCGACGAGACCACGGTGGTCTATGTGTCGCCGCTAAAGGCGCTGTCCAACGACATCCGCGCCAACCTGGAGGCGCCGCTGGCGGGCATCGCCGACGAGCTGCGGCGGCTCGGCCTGCCCGATCCGGGCATCCGCACCGCCGTGCGTACCGGCGACACCACGCAGCAGGACCGGCAGGCCATGCGCAAGCGGCCGCCCCACATCCTGGTGACCACGCCCGAATCGCTGTATGTGCTGCTCACCTCGGCCAGCGGCCGCGCCATGCTCGCCAAGGCGCGCACCGTCATCGTCGACGAGATCCACGCGGTGGCCGGCAGCAAGCGCGGCAGCCACCTGGCGCTGAGCCTGGCGCGGCTGGACGCGCTGTGCGCGCAGCCGCCGGTGCGCGTCGGCCTGTCGGCCACGCAGAAGCCGCTGGACGCCGTGGCGCGCTTCCTGGCGGGCCGCGGCCGCGGCGGGGATTGCGCGGTGGTCGACATCGGCCATGCGCGCCCGCGCGACCTGGCGCTGGAATTGCCGCCGGTGCCGCTGGAAGCCGTGATGGCCAACGACGTGTGGGAACGGGTGTACGACCGCATGGCGGAGCTGGCCGGGGAGCACCGCACCACGCTGGTGTTCGTCAACACCCGGCGCATGGCCGAGCGCGCGGCGCGGCACCTGGCGGACCGGCTCGGCGCCGAGGTGGTCGCCGCGCACCACGGCAGCCTGGCCAAGGAGCACCGGCTGCGGGCCGAACAGCGGCTCAAGCACGGCGAGCTGAAAGTGCTGGTGGCCACCGCCTCGCTGGAGCTGGGCATCGACATCGGCGATGTCGACCTGGTCTGCCAGGTGGGGTCGCCGCGCGGCATTTCGGCGCTGCTGCAGCGGGTCGGCCGCGCCGGCCACCACGTAGGCGGCGTGCCGCGGGGCCGGCTGTTCCCCACTTCCCGCGACGACCTGGCCGAATGCGTGGCGCTGCTGGACTGCGTGCGGCGCGGCGAGCTGGACATGCTGCGCATCCCGCGCGCGCCGCTGGACGTGCTGGCCCAGCAGATCGTGGCCGAGGTGTCGTGCCGCGAATGGCGCGAGGACGAACTGTACGCGATGCTGCGGCAGGCCGAACCCTACGCGGAGCTGCCGCGCGAGCGCTACGACGCGGTGATGCGCATGCTGACCACCGGCCACCTCGGGCGCCACGGCCAGCGCGCCGTCTACCTGCACCGCGACACGGTGTCGGGCACGGTGCGCGGCCGGCGCGGCAGCCAGCTCGCCGCCATGACCTCGGGCGGCACCATCCCGGACAACGCCGACTACACCGTGCTGCTGGAGCCGCAGAGCCTGAACATCGGCACGGTCAACGAGGATTTCGCGGTGGAGAGCCTGGCGGGCGACGTGTTCCAGCTCGGCAATGCCTCGTACCGCATCCTGCGCGTGGAGGCGGGCCGCGTGCGGGTCGAGGACGCGCATGGGATGATGCCCAACATTCCTTTCTGGCTGGGCGAGGCGCCCGGCCGCAGCGACGAGCTCTCGGCCGCCGTGTCGCGGCTGCGCGAGCGCGTGCAGGCGCTGTTGGACGAGACGCAGGGCGACGCCGATCGGGCCGCGTCGGCGCTGGCCGCCGAACTGGGCATCGACGCCGTTTCCGCGGGCCAGCTCGTCGGCTACCTGGCCCGCGCGCGCGCCGCGCTGGGCGAGCTGCCCACGCAGAACACGCTGGTGCTGGAGCGCTTCTTCGACGAGTCCGGCGGCATGCAGCTGGTGCTGCACGCGCCCTTCGGCAGCCGGGTCAACCGCGCCTGGGGCCTGGCGCTGCGCAAGCGCTTCTGCCGCACCTTCAATTTCGAGCTGCAGGCCGCCGCCACCGAGGACGCCATCATCCTGTCGCTATCGACCGCGCACAGCTTCCCGCTGGAAGAGGTGTGGTCGTACCTGCGCTCGGCCAGCGCCGAGCACGTGCTGGTCCAGGCCTTGCTGGATGCGCCGCTGTTCAACGTGCGCTGGCGCTGGGCCGCGGGCGTGGCGTTGGCGTTGCCGCGCTTTGCCGGCGGACGCAAAGTCGCCGCGCCGCTGCAGCGCATGAAGAGCGACGACCTGCTGGCCGCCGTCTTCCCCGACCAGGCCGCCTGCCTGGAGAACATCCAGGGCGAGCGCGAGCTGCCCAGCCACCCGCTGGTGGACCAGACCCTGGACGACTGCCTGCACGAGGCCATGGACAGCGAGGCCTGGCTGGCCGTCCTGCGGCGCATCGAGGCCGGCGGCTGCCGGCTGGTGGAGCGCGACCTGCCGGCGCCCTCCCCGCTGGCCATGGAGATTCTGAACGCGAACCCCTATGCCTTCCTCGACGACGCGCCGCTGGAAGAGCGCCGCACCCAGGCCGTGATGGCGCGCCGCTGGAGCGATCCCGCGCAGGCCGGCGACCTGGGCGCGCTGGACGCCGAGGCCATCGCCCGTGTGCGTGAAGAGGCCTGGCCGCAGGCGCGCGACGCCGACGAGATGCACGAGGCCTTGAACGACCTGGCCTGCGTGACGGCCGCCGAGGCCGCTGCGCAGCCGGGCTGGGCGGCCTGGCTGCGGTCGCTGGCCGCGCAGGGGCGCGCCTGCCTGCTGTCGGAAGGCGGCGCGCTGGGTGCCGAGGGGGAGCGCTGGGTGGCGCTGGAGCGTTTGGGCTGCCTGCTGGCGGCCTACCCCGGCGCCCGCGCGGCGCCGCCGCTGCGGCCGCGGCCCGAAGAGACCGAGTGGGAGCCGGAACAGGCGCGCGTGGAAGTCCTGCGCGCGCGGCTGGCCGCGGGCGGCCCCATGACGGCGGCCGGCCTGGCCGGCCTGCTGGGCTGGCCGCCATCGGCGGTGGCGATTGCATTGGCCGCCCTGGAACGCGAAGGCGCCGTCCTGCGCGGCCGCTTCAGCCCAGGCTCCGTGGACGACCAATGGTGCGAGCGGCACCTGCTGGCGCGCATCCACCGCTACACCATCAAACGGCTGCGCAGCGAGATCGAGCCGGTGTCGCGCCAGGATTTCATGCGCTTCCTGTTCGATTGGCAGCATCTGGCGCCCCAGGCCTGCCTGCGCGGACCGCAGGCGCTGCCGAAAGTGCTGGAGCTGCTGGAGGGCTACGAGGCCGCCGCCGGCGCGTGGGAGGACGAACTGCTGGCGGCGCGCATCGCCGACTACGAACCGGCCTGGCTGGACGAGCTGTCGCGTGCGGGCAAGATCGCCTGGACGCGCCTGGCCGGCGCGCCGCGCGCCGCGACTGCCGGCCGCGCCGGCGCGGGGCCGGTGCGCGCCACGCCCCTGGTGATCCTGCCGCGGCGCCAACTGCGCCTGTGGCAGGACCTGGCCGCGGGCGACGCCGCCGCGCAGCCGTCGGCGCGCGCGCAGGAGGTCTACCAGGCCCTGCTGGACGGCGGCGCCATGTTCTACGACGAACTGCAAGCCCAGACGCGGCTGCTGCCGAGCCAGCTCGAAGAGGCGCTGGGCGAACTGGTGGCAGCCGGTCTGGCGACCTCGGACAGCTACGCGGGGTTGCGCGCGCTACTCGTTCCGGCCTCGCGCCGCGGCACGCGTGCCGGCGCGCGCCGGCGGCGCGGCGCGATGCCCGACCCGCTGGAAGCGGCCGGACGCTGGGTGCCGCTGCGGCCGGCGCCGGTAGCCGCGGACGAGCCGGCCGGCACCGGCGGCGCGCGGCGCCAGCGCTCGATGTGGTCGGCCAACCCGCCCGAGACCCTGGAGCATGTCGCACGCGTGCTGCTGCGGCGCTATGGCGTGGTGTTCTGGCGCCTGCTCGACCGCGAGCCCGGCTGGCTGCCGCCTTGGCGCGAATGGCTGCCGGTGCTGCACCGCATGGAGGCGCGCGGAGAGGTGCGCGGCGGCCGCTATGTGGAGGGCCTGGCGGGCGAGCAGTTCGCCCTGCCGGAAGCCATTGCGCTGCTGCGCGAAGTCCGGCACCGGCCGGCGGATGGCACGCTGGTCAGGATCTCGGCAGTCGATCCGCTGAACGTCGTTGGCACGCTGCTGCCCGGCGAGAAGGTGCCGGCGGTGGTTGGCAACCGCATCCTGTTCCGCGACGGCGTGCCCATGGCCGCCTGGGTGGCCGGCAAGCCGCGCTGCGATCACGAACTGGCGGCGCCCGAGCGCGAACGCCTGTTGCGGGTGCTGGCCGGCATGCCGCCGTTTGAGGAAGAAACCGCGGCGGCTTGAGAACCCGCCGAGTGTTTGGCAACGAACGACACAGCCTACGGCACGTGCAGGATATCCGCATCAGGCGGATGCCGGCCGCGCCATGGCGTCCACTCTCGTGCGCGCCGTGCTCACTTGCCGCCGGTGATGTCGAGGAACGTGCCCGTGACGAAGGAAGCCTCGGCGCTCGCCAGCCATAGGATCGCCCGCGCAACCTCTTCGGGTTGCCCCCCTCTTCCCATAGGGATCGAGTCTTTGACGCGATCCACCCTCCCCGGCTCTCCGCCGCTGGCATGCATGTCGGTGTAGATGTGCCCAGGGCGTATGCAGTTGACGCGTATCCCCTCCCGCGCGACTTCCTTGGCGAAGCCGGTGGTGAATGTCTCGACGGCGCCCTTGGACACGGCGTTGTTCACCAGCACGTCGATCCGGCCGAATTGCCGGTCGATCGCGGCGAACAGCCGAGCGACCTGTTCAGGATCCGCGCTGTCTGCGCGCACGGGTAAAGCCCGGCGCCCAAGGGCTTTGACGTCGGCCGCCACGGCGAGGGCGGCGGACTCGTTGGAGACGAAGCTGATCGCGACATCGTAACCTTGCGCGGCGGCAAGCCGCGCAGTCGCCGCGCGCGGGCAGCATCAACCGGCCCAGGCGTTGATATCGAGAACCGCGGCGGCGAACGCTTCCGGCGCCTCCTGCGGAAGGTTGTGCCCCGCATTGGGCACGACGCGGTTTTCATGGCGTCCCGTGAAGCGCCCTGAGTCGGCTTGTCTTCCCGGCGGCGCGACACCGTTCGCGTCCCCCTCGAGGGTGATCGTGGGCACGGCGATCGACGGCATGCCGGACAAGCGGCTCTCCATAACGTCGAACTGGGGATCGCCGTCGGCCAGTCCGAAACGGTGCCGATACGAATGGACCACAACGTCGACGAAATCCGGATTGTCGAACGCCGCTGCCGAGCGCGCGTAGGTGGCGTCGTCGAAGCGCCAGGTCGGCGACCACAAGGACCACAAGAGCCGGCAGAACGCGCGCCGGTTTTCAGTCAGCCCGGCGCGGCCGCGCTCGCCATGGAGATAGTATTGGTACCAGAGCCGGTGTTCTTTTTCGGGGCTGGCTGGCTGCATGGCGGCGGCTATATCCTGGATGTTGTAGCCGTTTGCCGAAACCAGTCCACGCGCTCTCGACGGGTACAGCGCGGCCACGACGCAGGCTGCCCGGCCGCCCCAGTCATACCCGCCCAGCACGGCCTGTTCAAGCCCAAGCGCATCGAGCAGCGATAGCAGGTCTGCCCCCAGCGCCGCCTGCTGGCCCGAACGCAGCGTTGCCGGCGCAAGAAAACGCGTTGGCCCATAGCCCCGCAGAAAAGGCATGATGACGCGGGCGCCCTGGGATGCCAGGCGCGGCGCCACGTCCTCGTACGCGTGGATATCGTAGGGAAAGCCGTGCAGCAGGACGACTGGCCATCCGTCGGTATCGCCCTGTTCGTCATAAGCGATGTCAAGCAGGTCGGTGGCAATTTTTTTAAGCATGAATCCATCCTTTCAGGCAATGTCAAAGCCCCAGGCAAACCGCCCCGCCCGCGACGATCACGCACGCGAGCCAGCGTTTTCCACTGACCGTTTCCCGCAGGAACATTCATCCGATCAGCACCGCAAACACGACACTAGTCTCGCGCAAGGCCGACACCATGCCCATCGCGCCCGACTGCAACGCCCCTATCACGATGCCATACGCCGCGATCGACACCAACCCGCCGATCAGCGATGAGCCGATCACCCTGGGCGCCGCCCGGACCGGCGCCCACAGCGCCGCGAGCCCGCGCGTCGCGACGAACAGCACCGGCATCAGCCAATAGAACAGGAACATCCAGGCGGTGTAGGCGACCGCCTGGCCGCCGGACAAGCGCACGCCGATGCCGTCGATCACGGTATAGAACGCGATCGTCGCACCCGTCGTCAGCGCGGCCAGTGCGCCCGCGCGCGACACATGGCGCCCTTCCAGTGCAATGGCAATGATGCCACCCGATATCATCGCGATCCCCAAAGCGTGCCAGGGACCGATCGCCTCATGCGCGAAGAGCGCCGCGCCGAGCGCGACGAGCAGCGGCGATGAGCCGCGCGCGATCGGATACGCCTGCGCCAGATCGTTGCGGCGGTACGACCGCACGAGGGTCACGTTGTAGGCGATATGCACGAGCCCCGATGCGGCGATGCACGGCCAGGCCGCGCCGGCCGGCCACGGTGCGAACAGGATCGCGACCGTGGAGACCGCCGCGATGGCGATGCTCATCCACGTCATGGACAGCAAGCGGTCGTCGCTGCCGTGCAGCATCGCGTTCCAGCTCGCGTGGAGCAGTGCCGCAAGGAGGACGAAACCGCCGGTATGACTGAGCATGCGGGTCCAGGACAAAAGGTCTGGCGAGAAGGATATCTATCTTGTGATGGGCTAACAAACCAGATAAATTGCCCATTCGCATTAGATAAACTATTTCGAATGAAGCGGATATTGCCTCCACTCAATGCATTGCGTGCCTTCGAGGCCGCGGGCCGGCTAGGCAGCTTCAAGGAAGCCGCCGCGGCATTGCACGTGACTCAGGGTGCGGTGAGCCAGCACGTGCGCCTGCTTGAGGCGTGGCTGGGCGCCCCGTTGTTTGAACGGCACAACCGGCGTGTGGCGCTCACTGCCGCGGCCAAGGCCTACCTGGCGGAAATCGGCCCCCTGTTCGAGCAGCTCTCGCAGGCAACCGCCAGATATGGCGTCCCGGCGACGGTCTCCCGGACCCTGTCCGTCAATGCGCCCGCGACGTTCACCTTGCGCTGGCTGGTGCCGAGACTGGCGAAATTCCGCATCGAGCATGTCGGCGTGGACGTCAAGGTGGAGACGTCGAACGAGCCGGTGGAGAGTCTGAAAGAGATCCATGACGTCGTCATCCGGGGCGGCCCGGACACGTTCTACGGCTATTCGATGCGCCCTTTCCTGTCCGAGGAGAGACTCCCGGTCTGCAGTCCGGCACGCTTGCGGCGACTGCCGCTTCGGACGCCAGGCGATCTGCGGCAGCATACGTTGCTGCACACGACGAGTCTGCCGCGGCTCTGGCCGGACTGGCTGGCGAAGGCGCAGGTTTGCGCACTCCGGCCGGCGGCCACCCTGACCTTCGATCACTTCTATCTGACGTTGCAGGCTGCCATCGACGGCATGGGCATCGCGATGGGACCGACTGCGCTGGTATCGGACGACCTTGCCGCCGGCCGGCTTGTCGCGCCGTTCGCTGGCCCTCGCCTGCCGTCGCGGAGCTATTGCACTTACGTTCCGGATGAGAAGTCCGCGGATGAGCTGGTCGTGCTGTTCCGCTCATGGCTCGAGCGCGAGGGGGCATGCCTGCTTCATGCCGGTACGCATCGAACTGCTGTCGCCCCACGCCGGCGCCTGCGCTGAAGATCGATTTTGCGCAGCCCGCACTCGGGTTTCCCATAGGGGAATCGTGCTTGCCTATACTTGTATATTCAAGCTAGAGTTTGCGCCATGTTCCAACCTATCCGCCACCTTGGGCCTATAGGACGCCATGCCCAGCGCC
>DASWPO010000117.1:0-2590 GCA_036404015.1 Bordetella sp.
AAGCCCGCGCCTAGCACCTTGCCCGCGTAGGCGTAGGCCAGGAAGGGGAAGGCCATGTTGAAGGCGCCCACCAGCAGCAAGGGGCGCCAGCGCCTGGCGGCCAGCATCAGGTCGCCGCCGCGCATGACGGTCACGGGCAGCACCACCAGGACTGCCAGCCCCACGCGCAGGAACATCAGGGCCGAGGGGCCGAACTCCGGCGCGGCGATGCGCAGGCAGATGAAAGACCCGCCCCACACCGCGGCCAGGGCCAGCAGTTCGTATTTTTCCCGCTTCATCATGACGGCTTCTGCGACGACTCAGGCGCTGCGTTTTTGCATGACGTTGCGCATTGTTATCTTGTGTCCCACGAAGGCCGTGGTCAAGGCCATGGCCACGCACAATACCAGGCCGATGCGCACGCCCACGCGCACCGAGGTGTGCGAGACGGCGATGCCCACCAGCGCCGTGCCCAGCGCGCTGCCGATGGCCCGCGTGGTCTGCACCAGCGCCGACGCCGTGCCCACGTCGCGGCGTTCGCTCAGCATCTGGATGAAGAGGGTCAGGTTGGCCAGCACGAAACCCAGCGCCGCGCCCGTTGTGAAAAACGACAGCAGGATCCACGCCACCGGCGTGCCGTCGCCGATGGCCAGCACCATCAGCGAGCCCGCCGCCAGCAGCCAGCCGCCAAACGCCAGGAGGCGCTGCGGCTCGGCCTGCCTGGGGAACAGGCGGCCGTTGATCAGGCTGCCGATGGCGATGGCCACCACTTGCGGCGTGATCAGCAGGCCGGCCTGGCTGGGCGTGTAGCCGAACTCGCGCTGCAGCAGCAGCGGGCTGTAGAAGATCAGGATGAACATCACCGCGCCGGTGGCGATGGCCGCCATGTTCAGCATGCGCGCTTCCTTGCTGGCCAGCACGCGCAACGGAAAGATCGGCATTTCCTTCCTGCGCAGGTGCGGGGGCAGCGCGAGCGCCGCCACGATCGCCGCAAGGGCCAGGCACAGCGCGACCAGCGGATGCGAGACGCCGCTGGTGGCAAAGCCCAGTTGCAGGGCGGCCAGCGGCGAGGCCACCAGCACCACCAGCAAAATGCAGCCCAGCCAGTCGATGCGCCGCGGCCCGCTGCCGTGCGGCGGGATGGTCGGGAAATAGCGGCCGATGAGCACCAGCCCGATCACGGCGGTGACCGGCGCGATGAAAAACGCCGCGCGCCAGCCCAGCGCCTGGGTCGCCGCGCCGCCCAGCACCGGCCCGATGCCGCTGGCCATGGCATACGACGAGGTGGTCAGCGCCAGCCAGCGCACCCGCTCCCTGGCTTCGGGGAACAGGTCCGCCGGCGCCGCGAAGGCCGTGGCGATCATCATGCCGCCGCCTATGCCCTGCAGGGCGCGGAAGAGGGTCAGCTGCAGCATGGTCTGCGACAGGCCGCAGGAAATCGACCCCAGCGCCACCAGCGACACCGACACCATCATCATGGGCTTGCGGCCGAACATGTCGCCCATCCGGCCGAAGATCAGGATGCTGGCCGCCGTGGTCAGCAGATAGCCCGTGCCCACCCAGGAATACAGCGCCAGCCCGTTCAAGGCCTCGGCCACGCGCGGCAGCGTGGTGCTGACGATGGTGGAATCGAACGCCACCAGCACCACCGTGGCGGCCACGCCCAGCATCGCCAGCAAGAGCTCGCGGCGGGATCGGGCGCCAGGGGCGGCGGGTGCCGGGATGGATTCGTCTGGCGTGGGCGGGGCGTTCATGACGCCGTAAGAATACACCGGCGCTCCTGTCAGGAACACGACGGGAGGCGCCCAACCGCGCCGGCACTGGCATGCTGGGGTTTATTTCGCCGCCGCTATGCCCAGTTGCCCGTGCCCGCATCGACGGCTCGCGGCCATCAGCCGCGCTGCTGTCCGCCGTGCCCGTCCAGCCAGCGCGACAGCCACTCGGCGACGTCCAGGCTGTTGAGGTCCTGCATCATCATGTGCGTATTGCCGTGGAAACCCACGTCCGGCAGGTGCACGATGCGCGCCTTGCCGCCCGCCGCATTGATGGCCTCTACGAACGCCTCGCACGCTTTCAGCCTGGGCACCCACCAATCGGTGGATTGTGCGATGAAATCGCCGTAGACCAGCAAGGTAGGGATATGCGTGTACGGACGGACGTCTTCGTCGGGCTTGGGGCAGGAGCCTGGCTCGAGGGCGACGATGGCGGCGATGCCGGAGGGATCGATCGAGGCGACCTGGAAGGGATAGATGCCAGACTGGGAATGGCTCACCAGGATTGCGCCGCCCAGGCGCTTTACCAATAGCGACAGGTCGGGAACGGTCGGGTTGGGCACGGCCTGCGCCGCGCTCCAGTCGGGCACCATCTGCTTCCAGAGCTGGTCTTGCGCCTGCAAGGGGTACTGCAGGCCGGCGTAGATCTTGGGATACTCGGGGCCGAAACGGAAAATCTTCCACGCCCCCTCGCGTCCCGCGGAAAACACCGCCGGCAGCTGCCCAGGCGGCAGCTTGCCCTGCCTGGCGCCGACCGTTGTCGTGGGATCGGCCGCGGACCGGCCGCGCGAGGCCTGGTCCACCACATAGGTGGGATAGCCCTTGCGCAGGAAGAATTC
>DASWPO010000118.1:0-7226 GCA_036404015.1 Bordetella sp.
GGTCATGCGCCGACGCGCCCAGGTAGCGGTACAGCGGCAGCCCGGCGGCCCGGGCATTCAGGTCCCACAACGCGATGTCCAGCGCCGACAGCGAACGCATGACGCCGCCCGCACGCCCCATCAGCAGCGCTTCCTGGTACATCTCCGTCCACAGGCCCTCCACGCGCAGCGAATCCTGGCCCACCAGCTTGGGCGCCAGCAGGTCGGTCACAGCGACCGATAGCAGCCGGCCAGCGCTGTTCACTGCGTAGCAGTAGCCCAGCCCCTCCCTTCCCTCTGTATCGCGCACGCGCACCAGGCAATACTCGCGCGCTGTGACCTGGCGCGTGGCGAACGTGACCGGGCTGTCCAGCGGAACCCGGGCAATACATACGGAAACTGACTGAATGGTAGACATTGGATTACCGGCTCCTTGGGAGATGTGTTGTTGAATGATTCGACCTCAATACTTGTTCTTGTCGCTGTGGACGAAGCCAGGTATCTCGTCGCTGAGGCAGTCGGTGATAGCTCTGACCTTGAGCGTATGTTCCTAGACGAAGGACACGCTCTGAGTGGGTCGGGCGAAGCTCTGTGAAAACCGGTGGTCTTGCACTGCGCTTTGACGACTTGGCCGGCGGTAGCACAGGTCAGGTCGACGATTCCCCGCATCGGGCGAGACGGGAATTCCATACGATGTCTCTTCCAAGGATTCTCTGCGTGTGTTTATGGTTTATGGCGGGAATCTTATGCCGTTCTCTAAGCCAATAAATGGATTTTTTATCTCAACTAATAGATTTTTTAACTTAATTGGAAAAACATCCGAGGCATACGGGATTGCCGCTAGACAACGCTGAGACCGGGCGTTGTCTGCTGATTACATAAGGCTCTCGGTTGATCGGGCGCTACAACAGCTAGCTGGCGATGGCGAACAAGGACATGATGCTGTAGCTGTATCAGCCGCTGTTCTCCATCGAAGGGGGCAAGATGGACATAACGAGCAAGCTACGGCTCTCGACCCCTACGCGGCGCCACACGAGCAGAACTATGGCGAGGAACGAGGATTGAGGTTCAGGCGCGGCCGCGCTGCGCCTGCAGGCGGGCCTGGACCATCAGCGCCTTCATGTCGCGCACGGCCTTTTCCCAGCCGTCGAACACGGCCCGCGCCACGATGGCATGGCCGATATTGAGCTCCGAGATACCGGCCAGCGCCGCCACCGGCGCCACATTGCCGTAGTGCAGGCCATGCCCGGCGTTCACGCGCAGGCCCAGGCGCAGGCCATGGGCCACGGCCACGCGCACCCGCTCCAACTCGGCTTGCGCCGCCTGCGGCGTCTGCGCCTCGGCATAGGCGCCCGTATGCAGTTCGATGACCGGGGCGCCGGCCTGCGCCGCCGCATCGATCTGGCTGGGCTCGGGGTCGATGAACAGCGACACGCGGATGCCGGACTCGCCCAGCTGCCCGACGGCCGCCGCCACGGCGGCCTGCCCGCCGATCACGTCCAGGCCGCCCTCGGTCGTGAGCTCGGCGCGCTTCTCCGGCACCAGGCAGACGTCATCGGGCCCGACCTCGCAGGCAATGTCCAGCATCTCCCTGGTCACGGCGCACTCCAGGTTCATGCGGGTGCGCAGCCTGCCGCGGATCGCGCGCACATCGGCATCCTGGATATGGCGCCGGTCTTCGCGTAGATGCAGGGTGATGAGGTCGGCGCCGGCCTCTTCGGCGCGCACCGCCGCCTCGATGGGATCGGGATAAATCGTATGGCGCTGCTGCCGCAGCGTGGCCACGTGGTCGATATTGACGCCCAGTTCAATCATGTTTGACTCCATCCGCACCGCGCGGACTGCTATTTGCCTGGCTGACCAGCACCGCCGACTTGAGGACCGCATCGGACAGCGCGACTCCCTGTCGCGCGGCGGCGTCCGGATTGATGTAGAGATCGAGCCGCGGCCCCGCGACCGGACGCTCGGGCCGCACAGGCCGCGCGGCAGCGGCCTTGACCGCGGGCGCCGCTTCCTTGCCCGCCAGCCCCAGCGAGGCGATGGCGCCGCGCCGGACATTGGCCGGATCGGCGGCGAACAGGGGAATATGCGCTTCGTCGCAGGTCCTGGCCACGATGTCGTATTCGGCCGTGACGTTGTCGTCGAAGATGGTGTAGACGAGGTCGACGCGGCCGATCAGGTTGCGCACCGCCGGCCCCACGTCCACCTGGCGCGGCGCCGTGATCTCCACCGGGTTCATGCCTGCCTTGGGCAACAGGTCGAGCAGTTGCTTGACGGCGGCGGCGGCGGTCGGCTGGCCCGGGTTGTAGATGATGCCCACGCGCTTGGCCTGGGGCAGTATCCGCCGGATCATGTCGATCTGCCTGTCCAGCGGCGCCTGCTCGGGCAAGGGCGCCGTCACGGCGGATTCCGCGGCCTGGGGAACGGGAGCGGGAGCCGGCGCCTGGGCGGCGGGCGGCGGGTGCGCCGGCAGCCGCCGCGCGGCCTGCGCCGCGGGCAGGACCGAAGCCAGCGCCAGCACCGCGATCAAGGCGCGGCGGGCATGCAGGATCCGGAACGGGCGACGCATGTCGGCTTCCTCAGAGGTAAAGCACGCCATCGACGGCATGGCGCAGCAGGGCCCGCGCCCAGCGCCGCGCCGGCAGGCCGTATTCGGCCTCCACCTGTTCCGCGCGCTCGAGCAGTTGCGCCGGCGTCACGGCCAGGGACGGGCCGCTGAACGCCATCACGATCTGGTTGCCCTCGTCGATCTCGGGCAGCAGGATCACGCGGTCGTCGAATGCGGCGGAAAGATTATCGATATTGCGGCCGAAGCTTTCATGCCGGCCGAACAGGTTCACGACCAGCACGCCCACTTCGCCCAGCACCCGCCGGCATGCCCGGTAGAAAGCCACCGAGTCGCGCACCGGCCCGAGCGCCTGCGCGTCGTACAAATCCACCATGAGCACCGGGCACTTGCCCACATTGAGCGGATCCGCCACCCACAGGCCCGCATCCAGGTGATGGATCTTCATCCGGGGCGAGGGCGGCAGGCGAAAGAAAGTCTGGCAGGCCGCCGTGACCCGGGGATTCCATTCGACGATTTCGAGGTCGCTGCGCGTGCGCTTGAGGCAAAAGCGCGCCAGCGAACCCGCCCCCAGCCCCAGCAGGCCGATGGGCGCCTCGCGCGGCGGCGCCAGGAACAGCAGCCACGCCATCATCTGCATCGTGTAGTTCAGCACCAGGGCGGAGGGATCGGCGATGCGCATCGCGCCCTGCACCCATTCGGTATTGAAATGCAGATAGCGGATGCCGTCCATTTCGGACAGCGTGGGCTGGTCGTGCTCGGAGGGCGTGCGGCGGCTGGACATCGGCGAATTGTAGCCAGCGTCCGGCCACGCGCGCATCGACCCGGTGGATCAGGCCTTCTGCTTGCCGTCGTACATGTAGTCGCGGCGCCAGGGGAAGGACAGGTCGGCCGGGTAGTCGAGCTCGTCGGAACGGCCCGTGGCCAGCGGCGCCAGCAGGAACTGGTGCAGCGAAATCCAGCCGTGCTCGAAGCCCATGGCGCAGCCGGCCAGGTACAGGCGGTAGGCGCGCAGCGACTTCATGCCCTGCTCGCCCTTGTCCTTGGTGAGGATCTCCGCGGCGCGATCGAGCTGTGACTCCAGTGCGTCGCTCCAGGCCCACAGCGTGCGGGCGTAGTGCGGACGCAGGTTTTCCATGTCGACCGTTTCCAGCCCGCCCAGGGCCACGGCCTGCAGCACGTTGCTCGCGTGCGTGAGCTCGCCGCCCGGGAAGATGTACCGGTCGATGAACTGGCCCATGCCGCTGCCCACCTCGGCGTTGTAGACGCCGCCCGAGGTGATGCCGTGGTTCATGATGAGGCCGCCGGGCTTGAGCAGGCGGCGCAGCTTGGCGAAGTATTCGGGCAGCAGGGCGCGGCCGACGTGCTCGAACATGCCCACCGAGGAAATCTTGTCGAAGGGCTGCGACTCGTCGAGCTTGCGGTAGTCGAGCAGCTCCATGCGCACCCGGCCCGACAGGCCTTTTTCCTGGATCAGGCGGTTGACGTGCGCGTGCTGGTTGCGCGAGAGCGTGATGCCCGTGGCATCCACGCCGTAGTTCTCGGCCGCCCACAGCAGCAGGCCGCCCCAGCCGGCGCCGATGTCCAGGAAGCGCTCGCCCGGCGCAAGGCGCAGCTTGCGGCAGATGTGGTCGAGCTTGGCCTCCTGGGCCTGCGCCAGGTTCATTTCAGGCGTGCGATAGTAGGCGCACGAATAGACCCGGTGCGGATCCTGCCACAGGGCGTAGAACTCTTCGGACAGGTCGTAGTGGAACTCGATCTGCTTGGCATCGCGCTCGATGGAGTGGCGCCAGATCGAGATGATCTTGCGCACGAAGCCGGTCGCCCAACTGCTGGCGCCTTCATCGATGGGAGAATCCGAAAGCAGGCGCGAAGCGGCCGCCATGACATCGCGCATGGTGCCCTGGATGTCGACCAGGCCTTCGACGTAATCCTGGCCCAGTACGCCGACGGAGCCTTCCGCCAAGTGGACCAGCGCCTTCTTGTTGCGCACGACGAACTTCACGCGCGGATCGGACGAGCCCAGGGCAGTACCATCGGGCATCACCAACTGAATCGGCACATCCCCCACACTCTTCAGCTTCCGGTCCACTGCGGACAACAACGGGTTCACGAGCCTTTCTCCCCAGATAATTTGAATGAACTAGCCGGACTTTATCGGAAAATAGCTTAAATTTGTTTGCAAGCTTTACCGTGATACATTTGCAGGTCGGCGTCGTGATTTTGCCTCGATTCCTCTGCCTGGCGCCACACCCCCCCTTTTCCTCCCCCATGTCGTCTTCCGAAACGATGCCTCGCAAGCTGCCTGGTTGGCTGCTTTTGATGGGCGTTCTCACCGCGATCGCCCCGATTTCCATCGATATGTACCTGCCCGCCTTCCCGGCTATCGCCGCGGGGCTGGGGGTGCCGCGCGGCGAGGTCGAGCGCACCCTGGCGGTCTACCTGGGCGGCCTGGCGCTGGCGCAGCTCGTCTACGGCCCGCTGGCCGACCGTTTCGGCCGTAAATTACCCGTTCTGTGCGGATTGGCGCTCTACTGCGTCGCCGTCCTGGGCTGCGCGCTCGCCCCCAATATCCAGATCCTGATGCTGTGCCGCCTGCTGCAGGCGCTGGGCGGATCGGTCGGACTGGTGGTGCCGCGCGCCGTCATCCGCGATCACTACAACACGCAGGACGCGGCCCGGGCCTTGTCCCTGGTCATGCTGGTGATGGGTCTGGCCCCCATCCTCGCTCCGATCATCGGCGGCCAGGTCCTGCTGCTGACCAGCTGGCGCGGCATGTTCTGGCTGATGGAGGCCTACGGCCTGGCGCTGCTGGCCGCCACGGCCCTCGCCATGCGCGAATCGCTGCTGCCCGAGCGCCGCATCCCCTTGCGCCCCAGCCTCATCGCCTCGAATTATCTCGGCCTGCTGAGCCACCGGCGCTTCATGGCCCATTCGCTGGCCGGCGGCATGGGCCAGGCCGGCATGTTCACCTACATCCTGGGCTCGCCGCGGGTGTTCATCGAAATCTACGGCGTTCCCACGCAGTATTACGGCCTGTTGTTCGGCCTGAACGCCGCCGCGCTGATCTGCGGCGCCCAGGTCAGCGCCCGCCTGCTGCGCCGGCATACGTCGCTGGCCCTGCAAGGCCGCGCCCTGGTCACGCTGGCCCTGGCGGGCTTGCTGGCCCTGGCGCTGACCCTGGCGGGCGTCATGAATCTCTGGCTGCTGATGCTCTGCCTGCTGGGCTTCATGGCCAGCCAGGGCTTCGTCAACCCGAACTCGGTGGCCCTGGCGCTGGCCGAGCAGGGCCACCGCCTGGGCGCCTCCTCGGCCCTGCTGGGCACCCTGCAGTTCCTGTGCGGCGCCCTGGCCGGCCTGGCCGTCAGCCTGTGGCAGACCCAGAGCCCCCTGCCCCTGGTGACGGTGATGGCCTGCTGCGCCTGCCTGGGCTGGCTATCCGGCCGGGTGGCCCGCTTGGACTGAAACGTCCAAGCACTTGACTTGCCTTGATTTTTCGTATTAGAATTTCAGATTCTTAGCAGTTTCCCGTTTCGCACCCGCTATGCTTTGCGGGCGCGTAATCCGAATTAAGGCTTCGCAGCTTTTTGTGGCGGGTCGAACCGGCGGGGTATAAGCACGCAAGACGCCATCTGCCTTGTGCCTGTCGAGACGACGCGGCACCTGCGCCCGAGGCGGCCCGAACCCGGGAATCCGGTTCGGCCCAGCGCGCTTCTCCCCCTTCCCGTCTCGCCACAAGCCTCGAAGCAAAACAACAACCGAGAGGTGCATCATGGCACGTGTTTGCCAAGTTACCGGCAAGGGCCCGATGGTGGGCAACAACGTTTCGCACGCCAACAACAAGACCAAGCGTCGCTTCCTTCCCAACCTGCAATCGCGCCGGTTCTGGGTCGAAAGCGAAAACCGCTGGATTCGACTGCGCGTGACGACCAAGGCCATCCGCACGATCGACAAGAACGGCATCGACGCTGTGCTCGCCGACCTGCGCGCCCGCGGCGAAGCGGTCTGAGACATCCGGTCTTCGATCCCGCCAGCCTAATCCCACACATTCCAGGAGCACGACATGGCCGCCAAAGGCAACCGTGAAAAGATCAAGCTCGAGTCCACCGCGGGCACGGGCCATTTCTACACCACCACCAAGAACAAGCGCAACACGCCCGACAAGATGCTGCTCAAGAAGTACGATCCCGTCGCGCGCAAGCACGTCGACTACAAGGAAACCAAGCTGAAGTAATTCGGCGGTTTCGGATCTACGGCATCGTAGTATCGTTGCGAGGCCCTGCTCATGCAGGGCCTTTTTTCATGGCCCCGCGCCTCGCCGCCCCTACGCCTACGTGCGACCCGACCGTCCGATGCTTCGACACCTGCCCACCCGCCTTGCCGCCTGCCTGCTGGCCGCGCTCTGCGCGGCGCCCATCAGCGCCTCGGGCAGGCCGGCGGCGCAGCGCCATGCCGCCAGGCCGGCCGAGCCGCCGCCCATCCGTATCGGCGAGATCAACAGCTACAAGGCTCGCCCCGAGCTGCTCGAACCCTACCGCAAGGGCTGGCAGATGGCGCTGGACGAGATCAACCAGCAAGGCGGCGTGCTGGGCCGCAAGCTGCAGGTCATCGTGCGCGACGACGGCGGCACGGCCGAAGGCGCCCTGGCCGCCGCGCGGCAACTGGCCGAGGGCGAGCAGGT
>DASWPO010000119.1:0-6168 GCA_036404015.1 Bordetella sp.
GTCTTGCTTGAAGATTGCGTCGTAGATGTAAAGCACTGCGCCGCCGGGGTAGCCGAAAACGTGTTCCACGCCTTCTTCGGCCAGGCAGCGCACGACGATATCGGCGCCATTGAGTTCCATGATGAATCTTTCCTTTCTTTACCGGCCCTGGTTTCCTGGCCGTTGCGCCCGATCAGCGTATGGCTGGGCGGCAACTGGGCGTGAGCAGGATCAGGCAACATGCACGGCGCTTTGCGGTTCACGGAACCGCGCCACCCGGACACCTTGCCGACCCGGCCCGCGCCCGTCAGGATCGCAGTGCAATATCAGGTCGAAATGGAAGCCTTGGCCCGTCCACCCCGGTAAGGGTGCATGCGCTTCTGGCGCGGCCAACGGCAAGCAATGCTGGAAGGAAGAAGCCGGCAGGTTGTAGCCGGCTGACGCCTTCTGCGCGCCCTGGGCTGGTGTGCCCCCGGACGCAGGAACCGTGAACTGTACAGGGTTGCCGCTGTCTTAGCAAACAGTAAGAAAACAGATGCGGCGCCTGCGCAACCCCGCATATTCCCCGGTAATCCGACCCCAAAAATCATGGGCGGCCTCTCTATACTGTGGCCGTCCCGCCTTGATGCTCCGCCATGGATCTACGCTTGAACGACCTGCGCCGCTTTCTCTACAGCCACTACTTCTTCAATGGCCTGCGGCAGGCGATCGGCCTGCTGCTGCCCGTGGTGGTCATGGGCGGCGTTTTCGGCGAATACCGCCTGGGCATGGTGGCCACCTTCGGCGCGCAATGCCTGGCCATCATCGACCAGCCCGGCAGCCCCCGGCGGCACCGCGCCAACGAGCTGATCAGCGGCATGGTGCTGGGCGGGCTGACGACGGCCATCACGGGCCTGGCGTCGAGCCACCCCGTATTGATCTGGCTGGCCGTCGTGGCGCAGTTCTTCGCGATCTCGATGCTGTCGGTGTACGGCCGGCGCGGCGTGCTGGTGGGCTTCGGCACCCTGCTCCTGATGACGCTGTCCATGCACACCCCGATGGCGCCGCACGAGGTGCTTGCCTATACGCTGGCCTCGCTGGCGGGCTCGTTCAGCTACTTCGTGTTCAGCCTGGTCATGTGGCGGGTGTTCGCCTTGCAGGACGAACGCAAGTCCCTGGCCGTGGCGCTCTTCGCCACCGCCGACTACATGGCCGTGCGCGCCAACTTCTACGACGAGACCTCCGACCTGGACGCCACCTACCGCCAGCTGATCAAGCGCCAGTCCACCATGATCGAACGGCAGCAGGCCGCGCGCGACCACATCCTGCGCGAGCTGCCGAGCGGCCGGGGCCGCAGCGACCTGCAACGCACCGTGCTGTGGAACACTTTCCTCGACATGCTGCGTCTGGTCGACACGCTGGTCGCCACCCGCACCGACTACGCGGTCCTGCGCCGCGCGCTGGCCGGGCACGACGCCCTGGTCTTCATGCGCGACGCGCTGGCCAAGCTGGCCCTGGGCGTGAACCAGATCGCCGGGGACATCTCCCGCACCTCGTCCACCCAGTACCGCAGCGGCGTCAAGGCGGAACTGCGCGCCATCGAGTACGAGATCGAGCAGCTGCGCAGGCCCGGCCAGCCCCAGCCCGACCATGAAGTCATCAGCGTGATGGTGCAGGTGCTGCGGCGGCTGCGCAATGCGGCGAACATCGTCGACCGCATGGCGGCGGCCACCCAGGCCCGTCCCGATACCCAGCCCGCCAGCGACCTGCGCATCGACCCGGCCCTGACGCGCTTCCTGTCCAAGCCGGTGCTGCGGCTGGGCATGATCACCAGCAACCTGCGCCTGGACTCGCCGTACTGCCGCCACGCGCTGCGCGTGACGCTGGCGGCCGCCTTGGGCATGCTCATCATCAATTTCAGGCACGGCGACAACCTGGGCGCGCACAGCTACTGGGTGCTGCTGACCATCGCCGTGGTCATGCGGCCGGGCTTCGCCCTGAGCCGCCAGCGCAACATCTTCCGGCTGGCGGGCACGCTGATCGGCTGCATCCTGGGGCCCGCGATCTTTTATCTCACCGGCAAGCCCGCGGTGTATTTCGCCCTGCTGCTTTTCTCGAGCTTCATGTGGCTGAGCCTGCTGCAGGTCAACTACCTGCTGAGCTCCCTGTTCAACACCCTGTACGTGGTGCTGGTGTTCCACTTCGTCGACCCCGGCACGATGTCGCTGAACGTGGCCGGCGAACGCGCGCTGGACACCATGCTGGGCTGCGCCCTGGCGCTGGTCTGCAGCTACGTGCTGCCCTGGTGGGAGGCCCGCTACATACGCCCCCTCGCACATGCCGCCACGCGGGCCAACCTGGCCTACCTGACGGCCGGCCTGCGCTACCTGCGCGCGATGCGCCACCAGTCCGACGGCGCCGCCTGGGGCGACAGCACCGCCGCCCTGCACGCCACCGACGTGACCGAGTCCGACCTGGCCTGGCGCCTGGCCCGCAAGAACATGCAGATCGCCTTCAGCAATTTCGCCGAAGCCTTCTACCGCATGATGCGCGAGCCCCAGCAGCACCAGGTGCACGTGCCGGCGCTCAACAGCCTGCTCACCGAGAGCCACATCCTGACATCGCAGATCGCGTCCGTCATTCCCACCATGATCGACCTAAAGGAGATTCCGGACTCGGTCGACCAGGCGCTCGCGGGCATGGCGCAAGCGCTGGACGAGAACAACAACCCGCCGCCGCCCCTGCCCTCGACGATCGAGGCCGAAGGCGAGGCCATGGCGCTGATCTATCCCATCAAGCAGATGATCACCGCCTGCACCCAGATCCGGCAGGACCTCGCCACGCTGGACGCCTCGTAGCGCGAGAGGGATTCATGCCTTGCGGCGGAACACCAGCTTGTCGGCGCTGGAGGCCTGCGCGTCGAAGGCGTAGCCTTCCGAATCGAAGCCCTGCAGGCCCTCGGGCTTGTTGATCTTGTGCTCGATGGCATAGCGCGCCATCAGGCCGCGGGCGCGCTTGGCATGGAAGCTGATGATCTTCCAGGCGCCATTCTTCCAGTCCTGGAAGACGCACTGCACCACGCGCGCTTCGAGCGCCTTGAGGTCGACCACCTTGAAATACTCTTCAGACGCCAGGTTGATCACCACCGGCGCCTTGGCATCGGCCTGGCGCTCGTTGAGATAGCCGGAGATGGCCGAGCCCCAGTATTCGTACAGATTGCCGCCCTTGCTGGTGGCCAGCCGCGTGCCCATCTCGAGCCGGTAGGGCTGCATCAGGTCCAGGGGCCGCAGCGCGCCGTACAGGCCGCTCAGGATCACCACGTGCTCCTGCGCCCACTCCAATTGCCTGGCCGACAAGGACCCGGCCCGCAGGCCTTCGTAGACGTCGCCATTGAACGCCAGGGCCGCCTGGCGCGAATTGTCCTGCGTGAACTTGGGCTTCCAGGCCGCATAGCGCGCCACGTTGAGCTCGGACAGGGCCGGACTCAGGCTCATCAGCTCGCTGATGTCCTGCGCCGACTTGGTCTTGAGCACCTTGATGAGCGCGGCCGCCCGGTCCACGAAGAGCGGCTGGGTGTGCGCCTGGACCTGTACCGGCGTGTCGTAGTCGAGCTTCTTGGCGGGAGACAGCAGGAACAACATGAAGGGATTCCTCGGGTTCGAATGAAAAAGACACGGCAAACCGTGCGCCGCCCGCTCGGCGGCGACGGTAGTTGGAGTGTAGCGGCAGGCCCGCCCGGATGGCCGCTCCAGAAGGGTTTTCCTGGATGGGAGATTTCAGGTAGAATCTCGGGCTTTGCTGCACCTGCTGCGCGTTTTAAGCACAGTGCAGCAAGAAACGAAAACCGCCTGCCTTATCGACCACACTCGAGGCACAGCGGGGAGCAGTGCCCCGGAGAGGTGGCAGAGTGGTCGAATGTACCTGACTCGAAATCAGGCGTACGGTAACCCCGTACCGTGGGTTCGAATCCCACCCTCTCCGCCAAATTCTTGTCTAGTACCGACCACGCTAGACTACAGAACCCGCACCGCTCTAGGCGCTGCGGGTTTTTTCATGTCTTCCACTGTCTACCGACGATCATTGTCAGCTACCGTCACATGACGGTACCTTTGGCGGTATCCACCGATACCGTCATGCCAGATACCGTCAGGAGGGCTAACTATGCCGTTGACTGATACCGCCTGTCGTCAAGCCAAGCCCCAGGAAAAGCCTTACAAGCTTTCCGATGGAGGCGGGCTGTACCTGCTCGTGAATCAAAAAGGGAAGTACTGGCGCTGGGATTACCGATTCGAGGCGAAGCGTAAGACGATGGCGTTAGGGGTCTACCCAGACGTACCTTTGGCGGCCGCTAGGCAGGCCCACAAAGAGGCCAGACAGGTATTGGCTGGGGGAACTGACCCTATGGGGGAACGCAAGGCTAAAAAAGAGGATTTCACCTTTGAGGCGATCGCTCGTCAGTGGTATGCGCATTGGTCGCCCTCGATAAGCGTAGATCATGCCGATTACGTACTCCGTCGCCTAGAAGCTGATGTGTTCCCCGAGATCGGAAGCAAGCGGATAAATGACCTCTCTGCTGTCAATTTTCGCGACGTGGCAAAGAAGATTGAAAACCGGGGAGCATTGGACATCGCCAAACGATCTTTACAGACGTGTGGGCAGATCATGCGTTACGCCGTAACTCATGGATTAGCAGAACGGAACCCAGTTTCCGACATTCGGCCTTCAGACGTGATCAAAACGCAGAAAAAACGGAACTATTCGCGCATTGATGCAAAGGAACTGCCCAACTTGCTACGAGAGATCGATAACTACAGCTATTACAGCAAGCTAGCCGGTGCAGCGGCCGGCGCAACAGCAGGCATCAAGATTGGAGAAATCATCGATACGAAAATTCTCGCCGCTTCCCGTTGTCTCGAATGCGGTTATGCGTTCCATCCGGGATAGATCGATGAAGGTTCAAAGCTCTGCATCCTGTAGCAAGTCGGAGGGCTTGCACTGGATAGCCTTGGCAATGCGAAGAATGTTCAAGAAGGTCACATTACGTTCGCCGCGTTCGATCTTTCCCATGTGGGAACGGTCAATGCCGGCGTAGTCGGCTAAGGTTTCTTGTGACCAAGACAAGGCCATGCGCCGATCACGCACGGCGTTCCCTAACCGGATCAAGTCCTGGTTCTTGTCCTGTTTGCCTGAGACCCTCGCCATAGAGCGAATCGTGCCGCTATGATGCTCAGACGACCACGGCATTTACGACCCTAACGGGCGAATGCGTTGGTCTGAACAGAGCGATTTCGCTTATAGGTTCTTACCAAAAGGAAAAAAAGATGAGTGACCAGCGCTGCGAGAAACATGGGCAGCATTTCAGCATTGGAGTCCGGGATGAAATTGCTACGCTAAGGTTCTCTTCCATGAGGCATCTCCGTGGCCTTCTTCTTGTTCTTCCCGTGCTGTTCTTGTCGGCTTGTTCAGATCAACCGAGCACCAGTGATGTTCAAGATAGCTTTTCGGAAAGGAACGGTCTCGTTGGATGTGATATTTTCAAAACAAAATTCGAGAAAATTAATGGCGTCCAGCGTGATGAACGGCATTACGTGATGGAGATGAAAGGCGAGATAGTGATGAAGCCTTTCAAGAAAAATCTGGCCTATGCAAGCGAGCTTGGGTCCTACCTTCAAGACAATAAGGATGCTTTTGAGAAAGCATCGGCGGAGGTTAAGAAACTGGTACTGAATTACGATGCCGCAGGAAAAATACGTCAACAAATGGAAGGGCAGCTAAGTCCAGAGCAAAAGCAGGTCTTATATCGGCCATATGAAAAAGAAAAAGTTGCTCAGGCGCTGAATATTGATCTTGGCCTGTATTCTCGGGTTTACGGTTTTTATCAGATGCGTACGGACACCGATCCAGAGCTTGCTCCATATATGGCTTTGTACTATCAAGATCATAAAGACGAACTGGACGCTTTGGAAAAAGATCAAAAATTGATCAATGAATACAATGCGCACAAGGTTGTTAGGCAATACGCCAGTTCATGGAAGACGGAATTCATCAAGAACATCAAGCAGGAATGCCGGGGTTGTCAGAAATTCCGTGTTTAAGGCGGGTTGATATTCACACGGAAGGCTGGACGAATCGGTCTTCGTAAAGGATAGCGAACTGGTTCATGGCTGTCTTCCAGTCATGGGCGGCTCGGCTCCAGTTGGCGGTGATATT
>DASWPO010000120.1:0-43674 GCA_036404015.1 Bordetella sp.
ATTCCTGATCATCGGCGCCGTGACGCTGCTGGCTGTTCCGGTATTTCGGCGCTTGCGCCGCGACGAGTGCAGCGCGCTGAGCGGGCGCAAGGCCTGAGTGCCTCACTGCGTCTCGAAGACTGGCACCATGCATATCTGGGTCGATGCCGACGCCTGTCCCGCCGTGATCAAGGACATCCTGTACCGGGCGGCGCAGCGATGGCAGCGGCCGCTGACGATGGTGGCCAACCAGATGCTGCGCACGCCGCCGTCGCCTTTGATCCGCGCCGTCCAGGTGCTCGACAAAAACGCCTCGGTGCTCAATCCGCGAGGCGAGCGCTATACCGCCGACACCATACGCGAGCGCTTGTCGATGCGGGACATGATGGAAGAACTACGTAGCGCCGGGGTCGACACGGGCGGCCCCGCGACGTTCAGCCAGGCCGATCGGCGCGCGTTCGCCAACGCGCTGGATCGCCTGATGGTTGCCCAGGCGCGCTCGGACGCCTCTGCCCAAGGATGATGACGGATTGCTTGTAAGTCGTTGATTTTCTGCAAAGTGCACCTCCGGCCAGCCGGCCACTAGGGCTTTCCCTCATCAGAAGGGCTGTTGGCTAGGTATATCCTCCCCGGCGCCCCATCAAAACCCCGTCAGGACATCAAAGTGCTCTTCTTTCATCGCTCAAACAGCCGCCGGCTTGCCGCACGGCTCCTAACCGGTCTTGCCTTGATGCTCGGCCTGGCCGCTGCCAGCCTTGCCCAGAGCCCGGCAAAACCCCTCAAATCCGTCTCCATCGCCCTGGGCACGCAGGTCGTCAACGTCACCTATCCCTGGCTGACGCTGCCGATCGCCCTGGGCTACTGGCGCGACGAGGGCTATGACGTCAAGATCGTCACGGTGGGCGGTTCCCTCCAGGGTATCCAGCAAATGGTGGCGGGCGGCGTCCAGTTCGCGGAGCTCAACTCGACCGGCTTGATCCAGGCCAACACGGACAACGATGTCGCCGTGCGCGGGATCATGGGCACGGGCATCATCGATTGGGGCGTCGGCGTGCTGGATAACGGTCCGATCAAGACGGTCGCGGATCTCAAGGGCAAGAAGATCGGCATCTTCAGCCTGGGTACCGGGGGCATGCCGCTGCTCAAGGGCTATTTGCGTTCCAACGACATCAATCCGGACACCGACGTGCAGATCATCGCCACCGGGGCCGGCGCGCCGGCGCTGGAAGCGCTGCGCGCCGACCGGGTGCAGGCCTTGATGTTCTGGGGATCGGCGCTGACGGGATTCGAGAACGCGGGCACCAAGCTGCGCGTGCTGGCCGATCCGGCCTGGCGCAAGATGCCGGACTTCACGTTCGGCGCCTTGCAAAAAACCATCGACAGCGATCCGAAAATGGTCGAGGCGATCGCCCGCGGCGCGGCGAAGGCAACGCTGTACGCGTGGACCAATCCGGAATGCGTGCGCCAGATTCACTGGAAGAACTTCCCGAGCACCAAGCCGACCGGCGCCGACGAGGCAACGCTGGCCAAGTGGGATCTGGCCTTGCTGCAAGCCCAGCTCGACAGCATGAAGGCCGCGCACGAAATGAACGGCGGCAAGCTGATCGGCGCGATGGATCCCGCGGCGTATGGCCGCATGCAGGACTTCATGCGCGAACAGGGAATGATCAAGCGCACGGTTCCCATCGAGTCGGTGCTGGACCTGAAGCCCGGCTTCATGGAGGCCGTCAACGATTTTGACCACAACGCCGTCATCGAGGCGGCCAAGGCCTGCCAGGGCCTATGAACATCGCATCACCTGCGCAAACACCCGCGTTCCGGTTCGTGGCAGTGAACAAGACCTTTCGTTCCAAGGACGGCGGCGATGTGATTGCGCTGCGCGACATCAGCTTCGAGGTCGCGCGAGGCGAATTTGTGACGGTCGTGGGGCCGAGCGGATGCGGCAAGAGCACCTTGCTCCGCATCCTGGCCGGGCTGGACCGGGCCAGCGCGGGCGGCGTCGAGCTCGCGGGCAAGCCCCTGGCCGGCCCGAGCCGCGACATCGGCGTCGTGTTCCAGGCCCCCGTCCTGCTGCCCTGGCGCAACGTCCTCGACAATGTGCTGGTGCCGGCCCAGATTCAGGGCCGCGACGCGAAGACCGCGCGCGAACGCGCGCGGCACTACCTGGAACTGGTGGGGCTGGCGGGATTCGAGACCAAGTACCCCGGCGAATTGTCCGGCGGCATGCAGCAGCGGGTCGGCATCGCGCGCGCCTTGGTCAATGACCCGATGCTGCTGCTGATGGACGAGCCGTTCGGCGCGCTCGACGCGATGACCCGGGAGACGATGAACATGGAGCTGCTCAAGCTGCGCGAGCGGACGGGCGCCACCATCATGCTGGTGACGCACAGCATTCCCGAGGCGGTGCTCCTGGGCGATCGCGTCGTGGTGATGTCGCCCCGTCCCGGACGCATCACGCAGATCGTGGAGGTCGAATTGCCCGCCCGGCGCACGCTCGACCTCATCAACACCGCACATTTCGGCGGGCACGTGTCGAGCATCCGCGCCGACTTGCATGCCAGCGGGGGAATCGATTGATGAGCACGGTCAACCCGGGCCATTCGGCAATGGATCAATGGCTGACACCGCTGCGCAGGCGCGTTCTGGTGACGGTCTTCTTCGTGGCCATGATCGCGGCATGGCATGTCGCCGTGACCGCGTTTCACGTGTCGCCGCTTATCTTTCCAGGCCCCGCCGGGGTGATCCGCGCCCTTTACGATGGGCTGGTTTCCGGCGAGATCATCCACCATCTGTGGGTCACGCTTTACGAAATCCTGGCTGGGTTCGCCGTCGGCAGCCTGGTTGGATTCGTCCTGGGCGCGCTGATCGGGCAGAGCGCGCTGCTCGAGGTCGTGCTCTACCCCTATGTGGTGGCGTTCCAGGCGGTGCCCAAGGTCGCGGTGGCGCCGCTGTTCGTGCTGTGGTTCGGCTTCGATACGAGCTCGAAGGTGCTGATCACCGCCACCATCGTGTTCTTCCCGGTTGTCGCCAACACCATCGTCGGCCTGCGGTCCGCGCCGCGCGACCAGATCGACCTGATGCGCGCGTTCACCGCCTCGCCGTGGCATGTGTTCAGGATGGTCCGGCTGCCCCATGCCCTGCCGTACGTGTTCGCCGGCCTGGATATCGGCATCGTGCTGGCGGTCATCGGCGCCATCGTCGGCGAGTTCGTCGGCGCGCAGGCCGGGCTGGGCTATTTGATCCTGCAGCGCAATTTCTCGATGGATGCCGCCGGCATGTTCGCCATTCTGATCGTCCTGGCGCTGATCGGCATTGCACTACACTCGATCATCCACGCGATCGCTCAGCGCCTGGTCTTCTGGGCCGACGCCTTTTCCGATTTGTCTCGCGGAACCTGACGTGTCTTCCCATTCGATCTCCACCAAGGAGCACCCATGACCCAGTCTGAATACACCCTGGATGCGCCGCGCCGCGCCTCCGCCGACGAACTGCCGATCCTCGATCTGGGAGACTGGCTCGCCGGCGGTCCCATCGAGCCCCTGGTCGAGCAGTTCAAGTCGGCATGCACCAATATGGGCTTCTTCTATGTGAAGAACCACGGCATTCCCCAGTCCGTCATCGACGGCGTATTCGAGGCGACGCGCCGCTATTTCTCGTTCCCGGAAGAAGAGCGGCTCAAGGACAAGATCGACGAGCGGTTCCGCCGCGGCTTCATGCCGATGGGCGTCACCCAGCACCCGGGCCACAAGCCCGACCTGAAGGAAAGCTACGAGGTGGGCCTCGACCTGCCCATTACGGATCCCGATGTGCAGGCCGGCCGTCCGCTGCACGGCCCCAACCGCTGGCCCGCCGACAAGCCCTGGTTCCGGCCGGCGGCAATGGACTACTTCGACCACACGATGGCATTGGGCATGAAGCTGCTGCGCGTCTTCGCGGCCGCGCTGGCGCAGCCGGAGGACTTTTTCCTGCAGTACACGAAAAAGCCGATGGTGCAGTCGCGCCTGTTCCACTACCCGCCGCAAACGTCGCCCACCAATCTCGAACTCGGGGCGGCGACGCATACCGATTACGGCATGTTGACGCTGCTGGTCCAGGACCCCATCGGGGGCCTGGAGCTTCGCACCCGCGACGGCGAATGGGTCGCGGCGCCGTACGTGGAGGGCACGCTGGTCGTCAACCTGGGCGATCTGGTCAAGGTCTGGACCAACGACCGCTATGTCTCGAACCCCCATCGGGTCGCCAACCGGACAGGTAAAGAACGGTATTCGATTCCGATGTTCTTCAACCTCGACTACGACACTCCGGTAGCCTGCTTGCCGCAGTTCCAGTCGGCCGACAATCCGCCCAAGCATGCGCCGATCAAGTCGGGCGACTACCTGGTCAAGCGTTTCGCGGCCGTGCAGAAGTACAAGACGCCCGCGGAACTCGCCGCCGCGTATTAACGGCGCCTGGCTGATCAAGCCCCGCCGGCCAACCTGCCCGTTGGCCGCAACAATCCGTTGGAAGTTTTCAGGCGGGCGGCCGTGTTGTCCAGGTGCGCGCGGGCCGTGGCGCGGGCCCTGTCCGGATCGCCCTGCTGGATGGCTTCATAGATGGCCTGGTGCTCGGCTTGCGCATGCTCGCCTCGGGCGGCTTTTGCCGAGCGCGAGCGGGACTCCATCAGGTTCGCTTTATAGAGCTCCGTAAAGAACTCGAAAAACCGGATGTAGTTGATGTTGCGCGTCGCTTCGGCGATGGCGCGGTGAAACGCGAAGTCCGCGTCGACGCCGCTGGCGACATCGCCGGCATCCAAGGCCCGCCGCATGTCCAGCAAGCCTTGGTTCATCGCGTCGAGGTCCGCCTGATCCCGGCGCTGCGCGGCGAGCCCGGCGGCCTCCACCTCGAAGCCTGTCCGCAATTCGACCGTCGCCATCAACTCATCGATGTCGTCGTGGTCCGCGGCATGCAGGCGCAAAACCGAAGAGCGCCGGTTGTCGAGCACAACCAGCCCCACGCCTTGCTTGCTGTTGACCAGGCCATCGACCTTCAGCCGCGAAACCGCCTCTCTTAGCACCGTGCGGGATACGCCCAGGCGTTCCGCGATCAGGTTTTCCGGGGGCAGCACGTCGCCGGCCGAAAACCCGCCGCCAGTGATCTGCGTCCGCAATAGCGCCTCGACCCTGTCGGTCAAGGTGCCGTTCTCCTGTCCCGATTTCAGCATGCCCAGCCTCGGCTAATTATTGGTTAGTTCATATTATAAGTTGCCCCGATTCATTCAGTTTTCTTTCATTTTAGCGATGAAACGGGATTTCCCTTATGGAATCAATCTTTGTAAATACGATAATCATATTTGTAGAAACCAATAACGACACTGTCCGTACCTCTCACCATGCAAGGGGCAAGCCATGAGGCCGATAGAGGAACTGGTCCGCGCCGACCAGGGTTTGGTCAGCAGGGAAATCTTTACCAGCGAAGCGCTTTTCCAGTACGAGCTGAAATACATTTTTCGGCGCGCATGGCTCATGGTCGGGCACGAAAGCCTCATTCCCAAGCCCGACGACTACTTTGTCTCGCGCATGGGCAAGGACTCGGTCATCGTCACCCGCGACCGGGTCGGGCAGATCCATGTGCTGCTCAATAGCTGCGCGCACCGCGGCATGAAATTGTGCCGCTACGACAGCGGCAACAACCGGGCATTTTCCTGCCCCTACCACGGCTGGAGTTACTCCACCGATGGCAAGCTGGTCGAGGCGCCCGGGGGGCTGGTGGGCGTGCCGGGCTACGACACCTACTACAAGAAAGAACTCGACAAGAATGCCTGGGGCTTGAAGCGGGTCCCGAGCGTGCACAACTACAAAGGCACCATCTGGGCCAGCTGGGACCCCGATGCGCCGCCGCTCCTGGACTACCTCGGCGGCATGAAGATCTACCTGGATTCGCTGCTCGACCACCGTGACGGACGGGAGGGCGGCTCCGAGGTGGTTGGCGGCATCCAGAAGTGGCGCGTCGGCTGCAACTGGAAATTCCCGCCTGAGAACTTCATCGGCGACAAGCACCACGACATCAGCCACCGCTCGGCCGACCTGGTGGGCGTGGGGCCCAGCCCTGGCAAGGGCCGGCGCGACCTGACCTCCAAGCGCATGTGCGTCGCCTTTCCCGATTTGGGACACGGCGCCATTGCCCGCTTGCCGCACTTCGAAGAATTCGACTACGTCCCGCAATACAAGGGGGTGCCGGTTCTCGAGGAATATTTCGAGCAGGTCCACCAGGATCGCGTGCGCAACCTCGGCCACAAGATGCGTGTCACGCCGCACGCCACGGCGACCGTCTTTCCCAATATGTCGTTCCATGCGCTGCAGCCTCGCTCGATCGGCCTGTTCCACCCCATCAGCCCGACCGAGACGGAAATCTGGCGCATCTATCTGACCGATGCCGATGCGCCGCCCGAGGTCAAGGCGGCGACGCATCACTACAACATCAGCTACCACGGCCCCGCGGGCATGGCCGAGTCCGACGACATGGAGAACTGGTCGTGCGCCACCGAGTCCTGCATTGGACCGACGGCCGGTGAAATGGATTTCAACTATCAGATGGGCCTGGGCCACGCCGAAAAAGTCCCGCACCTGAACGATGCGGTGTATTCCGACTTTTCCGAAGAAGGCGCGCGCGCCTTCTACCGCCAATGGGGGCGCTTCATGCAGCGGCTGGACTGGGACGAACTGCGCCCGAATGCCCGCAAGGAGGCGCAGCGATGAACCATCCCGCACCGCAAGACGACATGCAGCTTTGGTGGCAGGTGCAGCAGTTCTACGCCACCGAGGCCGCGCTGCTGGATGAGCGCAAATACGAGGACTGGCTGGGGCTGCTGCATCCCGACATTGCCTACACCGTCCCCATCGCCCGCAATGTGCGGCGCGACAGGCTTGCCGAGGAATACACGCACGCGGGTGAAACCTGCTGGTTCGACGAAGGCATCGTGCTGCTCACCAAGCGCGTCGCCCAGCTAAAGACCGGCATGCACTGGATCGAAGAGCCCACCTCCCGTTACTGCCGGCTCGTGAACAACGTCCGCGTGCTGGGCTTTGACGAGGCGAGCCGGGCCTTCGAGGCCGAGTCGAAGTTCCTCATCTATCAGAACCGCCTCGAGGCCGAAGTCGCCATCCTGGCCGGCACGCGCGTCGACCGGCTGGTGCGCGAGGGCTCGTCGTTCCGGATTCTCAAGCGGGAGGTTTTCCTGGCGCAAAGCACGCTGCTTGCCAAAGCGCTTGCCACGTTTTTCTAAGTCGGACATTCCCAAAAAACACACAAGGGGCCAGCAGTGAACACGATCCAACCATCTTCCTGCAATACGACGCGGCGCAGCCTGCTCATCGCCGCCGGGCTGGCCGGCCTGGGCACGGCGCCCGGCCTGCTTGCCGCCACCCGCGGCTATCCCGATCATCCGGTGCGCATCATCTTGCCCGGCCCGCCCGGCCTGGCCCTGGATATCGTGGTGCGCGTCGTCGCCGACGCCCTCGGCGCCAAATACAACCAGTCCTTCATTGTCGAAGACCGGCCTGGCGCCGGCGGCATGGTCGCCATGCAAATGTATGCCAACAACTACAAGCCGGATGGGTATACCCTGCTTGCCGGCGGCCTGGGGCCGAGCGTCATGATCGCTTCGCTCTTCAAGAACGTTCCCCTCGATCCGTACAAGGCTTTTATCGGCGTGGGCCAAATGGCCGAATCCGCCAATATCCTCGTGGTGCGCGCCGACCTGCCGTACCAGTCCGTCGCCGAGCTCGTCGCCGCGGCCAAGGCCAGGCCCAATGAAATCAAGGTGGGCTCCAACGACATCGGCAGCTCCATGCAGATGTCATACGAGCTTTTCGCGCAGCGCACGGGCACGCAATATATCTATGCCCCTTACCGCGGTCCCAATGAAGTGATGGGCGGCCTGCTGTCTGAAACCATCGATGTCGGCTTCAGCAGCTTCGGGCCGTTCGTTCCCACCGTCAAGTCCGGCAAGTTGCGCGCGCTGGCCGTGACCACGTCTTATCGCCAGGATATGCTGCCCGACGTGCCGACCATGCAGGAAGCCGGCGTTCACGATTACGACGTGGGCAGTTGGCTGTGCCTGCACGCGCTGCCCGGCACGCCTGCCGCCATCATCGATCAACTGGGACGGGACATGGTCGAGATCGTCAATCGGCCGGAGATCGGCGAAAAACTCAAGGCGGCCGGCTATATGCCGCGCCCGCTCGAAGCGAAGGCCTTCCAGGAAAAATGGGCGAAGGAAATGACTCGCTGGACGGCGGTTGCCCAGAACGCGCATCTCGTCAAAGACTATCAAACCGGGACTTGATCCGAACGAGGCATAAAGACATGGCTTTCGACAAATCCATCAATCTGCTCGACCTGCAGCCTGGTGCCCGCGTCAAGGATGCCGAGGGCGTGGTGTTCCAGGTCGTTGACAATCCGGGCGACGGCATGTGGGTCATCTGCAAGGCCCTGCAAGCGAATGGCGCCTTGGCCGAAGAGGACAGCCCGTTGTTCGCGGGGAATATCGTCGAGGTGCTGGGCTAGCCTCGACCGCCCGGGGCGGGGGAGAGCTCGGCCCTGCCGGTGATCCGGCGATTCTTGCGGGTATGGCAGTCGTAGTGCCACACCACCACGTGCGGCAGGCCGGCGATGTGCTGGGCCTGCGCCAGCTCGCTTTCGATGTATTCGGTGACGCTCAGGTCGATCAGCGCGCGGCGCTTGAATTCGGGCGTGGGGATGCCGGTGGAAGGCCGCAGCAGCAGGCGGGACGGGGCGAGACCGTGGCGGCCCAGCCAGGCTTCGGTGCGGGCGCGGTCGGCTTCCAGCCGCCCGGAGATGATGAGGCCGCCGTTGCGCCAGTAGGGGTGCGGCGGCAGCGCCGGCAACTGGTCGCGCGCGGCCAGCGCGGCGTCCAGGTCGGCGGCGTACAGGGTTTCGGGGACGTCTTCGACGAACACGCCGTCCAGGTCGAAGGCGGTGAGCCAGTTGGCGATGTCGGTGTGGCTGACGCGGTCGGGCGAAGTGGGGGCCAGTTGCGAGCGCTCCCAGGGGAACAGGTAGCGTTCGCCGGCTTCCAGCTTGGCGCCGTAGTAGTCGGGCGCCAAGCGGCTCAGCGCGTCCCAGCACACCACCATGAGGTCGACGTTGGCGCCGCGCTGTTCCAGCGCGTGCTTGGTGCGTTCCAGCGTGTGGCCCTTGCCGGATACGTCTTCCGCCAGCAGCACGCGCGCGGGGCGGCCTGCCGGCAGGTGGTGCAACTGCACGGTGCCGGCGGCGCGGTCGTAGTGGGCCGTGCCGAGCGCGATGTCGGTCATCTGGCTCAGCATGGCGGCCAGGTACAGGCCGCCGCGCGCCAGGCCGACGATGGCATCGTAGCGGCAGGCCATCACCTCGCGGCGATGGTGCAGGGCGATGTTCTCGATGTCCTGATAGGAAAACCAGCGGCGTCGCTCGCCGTTGAGGTCGACGGACGTACCGACGGGGAAAGGGGGCGCGGGATACATGGTGGGCACGCAGTCTGGGTATGATTTGGATTACGATTGCTGACTTTCTTGCCGCGTTCTTCCATGCATTCTAGTCTGCCCCTCCGCCCTGCCTGCCCACCTGGCGCCTGCGCCTGCGGCCGCGAGGCACTGCTGGCGGATTCCGCCGGGGACAAGCGCATCCTGATGCTGACCAAGGCCGAGGAAAACAAGCTCGTCGAACGCCTGGAAAGCGTGGCCAGCCTGGCCGAATTGCGGCGCATGCAGGTGAAGATGCAGGACCTGCTGGGCATCGTGGTGCATATCGCGCCGGGCCCCAACGAGGTTCGCACGGTGCGCGGTTTCAGCATCCGCATCGAAGAGATGCCGGGCCTGTGCAGCAAGACCAAACAGACCATTCCGGCGGCCATCCGCCGCTGCCTGGACCAGCGGCCCGAGATCGCCTATGCGATCCTGAACGAACACGACCTGCTCTCCGGTACCTGAAGCGGCGTGGGCGTTGCCATGAAAAACGCGGCACTGGGCCGCGTTTTTCATGGCTGCCGCTGCTCGCTCAGGCGAACGCGGCCATCTTGCTGGCCGAGCCGGTATCGTCGCGCGCGGTTTCGGCCTTGGACCAGGCCAGGCGATGCAGCTGCGCCATGGCGATGGGGTCGTCCAGCAACTTGAGGCGCTGGGGTTCCGACAAGCCGGCGAAGTGCTCGACGGCCAGGTCGACCAGCGCCTTGCGCGCGGTCAGGTTGGCCGGCACGGGGCGGTGGCGGGCGGTGCCCATGGCGCAGACCAGGGCGTTGGTGACCGGGTCGGTGATGGCGTCGCCGAAGGTCGGCTCGCCGGCGCTGTGCTCGCGCGCGGCATGGGTGTAGAGGTGCGTGTCCTCCAGTTCCTTGGGCGGGCGCATTTCTTCGGGGATGCGGAAGAGATTGTGCTGGATGGTCTTGAGGCCCGGGCCCAGGCGGCTGGAATACACCGACAGCGGAATGATCAGCAGCCAGGCCGCCAGGATGGGCACCATCCACCACAGGAACACCGGATTGAGCCAGCCCACCAGGGTGGCCCAGGCGATGCCCAGCAGGGTCTGCGAATAATGCCGGCGGATGGCCTCGCCCCAGGGCGTGTCCTGCGCATCGCGATGCGGCGAGACCCACTTGGCCTTCAGGCCCAGGAACGCCGCCATCACGAAGCGGGTGTGGAAGAGCATGCGCACGGGGGCGAGCAGCATCGAGAACAGCACTTCGATCAGCATGCTCTGCAGCGCCTTGATGCGGCCGCCGTAGTCCGCCGGATCGCGGAACCAGACGCGCAGCAGGCCCAGCACCTTGGGCAGGAAGAGCAGCACGAAAGTGGTCGAGAAGAGCGCGATGGCCTTGTCCGGGTGCCATTGCGGCCAGATCGGGAAGAGCTGGCGCGGTTCGACGAAGTACTGCGGCTCGGTGAGCGTGTGCACCGCCAGGAGCGCCGTGGACAACGCCAGGAACAGGAACCACAGCGGCGCCGACAGGTAGGACATCACGCCGGTGAGGAACACCACGCGGTGCACCGGGTGGAAGCCGTCGATGAGGAACAGCCGGAAGTTCATCAGGTTGCCGTGGCACCAGCGCTGGTCGCGCTGCAGTTCGTCGAGCAGGTTGGGCGGCAGCTCTTCGTAGCTGCCCGGCATGTCGTAGGCGATCCAGACGCCCCAGCCGGCGCGGCGCATCAGCGCGGCCTCGACGAAGTCGTGCGAGAGGATGGCGCCGGCGAAGGCGCCCTTGCCGGGCAGGGGCGCCAGGATGCAGTGCTCCATGAAGGGCTGCAGGCGGATGATGGCGTTGTGCCCCCAGTAATGCGACTCGCCCAGCTGCCAGAAGTGCATGCCGGCCGTGAACAGCGGGCCGTACACGCGCGTGGCGAACTGCTGGACGCGGGTGTAGAGCGTGTCCATGCCGCTGGCCTGCGGCGCGCTCTGGATGATGCCCGCGTCGGGGTGGGCTTCCATCAGCTGCACCAGCGATTTCAGGCAGGTGCCGGTCATGACGCTGTCGGCGTCGAGCACCACCATGTATTGGTAGTGCGCGCCCCAGCGGCGGCAGAAGTCGTCGATATTGCCGCTCTTTCTCTTGACGCGGCGGCGGCGGCGGCGATAGAAGATGCGGCCGAAGCCGCCGACCGCCTTGCAGAGCTCCAGCCAGTGCTTCTGCTCTTCGATGCAGATGTCGGCCTGGTAGCTGTCGGAGAGCACGAAGACGTCGAAGTTCTTGAGCGAGTCGGTGCGGGCGATCGATTCGTAGGTGGCGCGCAGCCCGGCGAAGACGCGCGCGACGTCTTCGTTGCAGATGGGCATGACCAGGGCGCAGCGCGCGCCTTCGGGCAAGGGGTCGTTGGACAGGCCGCGCGCCGAGACGCTGTAGCGGTCGCGGCCGATCATGAGCTGCAGGAAGCCCATCATGGCCGTCCAGAAGCCGGACGAGACCCAGCCGAAGAGCAGCGCGAAGAGGATCAGGATCAGGACTTCCAGCACCTGGCCGCCCTGGTACGGCAGGACGCCCTTCATGTACCAGGTGGCCACGGCGGTTTGCACCCCCACGCCCACGAGCAGCGCCAGGCGACGCCGGCTGCCGGCCAGGCGCCAGGCGGAACCGTCGCCATTGGCATGCAGGGCGGCCAGGGTTTCGGGCGGGTCTTGCGGGCGGTCGGCGCGCAGGCGTCGCCAGACGCGCACCAGCGGGTTGGGCACCCAGGGCACGGGCGCCAGGGGCGTGCGCACGTGCGGCGGCATGGCGGCGATTTCGGCGCCCGAGGCGTCGCTGTGCATGACGCCGGCGGCCAGCGGGCCGGCGCCGTAGCCCAGCATCAGGCGCTGGCCTTCCGAAGCCATGGAGGGCTCGGTGACCGTGGTGTGCTGGCCGATGGCCTCGTGCAGGGCCATCCAGGGCGCTTCGCCCCGGGAAACGGCCTGTTGGACCGAGCGTTCCAGCGTCTGGCGTTGCGCCTCGGTCAGGGGCAGGCGCTGGATATAGTCGTGGATTAGGCCTTCAGGCTCACTTGGCATCGGGTTCATTGCCAGGCATTTGGTAGGACCAGGTTTCCGACAACGGAATTTGGCCGTTGCTGAGCGTGGCGCGCATTTCCACCGGCTTGGTGGGGTCCTTGACGTTGACGCGCAGGGTCAGGCGGCGGCCGCCGGTGATGGGATTGGGGCGCACCGTGTTCTCGACGATCTGGCCGTTGGCATCGGCCGAGACGTCGGCGCTGATCACCATGTCGGCCGGCAGGTTCTTGAGCGAGGAGCCGACGAAATCGATGATGAAGGCCGTGCTGCCATCGCCGTGGCGGATCAGGTCGGGGCCCTTGACCTCGTCGCGCGAACGGCGCGTCTGCATGACCCAGGCCAGCGGCGTGGTGTGCGTGCGCGGTTCGTCCAGCGTCCAGGTCATGTGGTATTCGATATCCAGCGGCGTGCCGACGGCGGGTTGGTCGTCGGGCACCCAAAAGGCCACGATGTTGTCGTTGGTCTCGTCGGGCGTGGGGATCTCGACCAGTTGCACGCTGCCCTTGCCCCAGTCGCCGACGGGCTCGATCCACAGGCTGGGCCGCTTTTCGTAGTGGTCGTCGAGGTCTTCGTAATGGTGGAAGTCGCGCGTGCGCTGCAGCAGGCCGAAGCCGCGCGGATCCTGCATGTTGAAGGCGCTCACCGCCAGCTTGCGCGGGTTGTTCAGCGGGCGCCACAGCCATTCGTCATTGCCCGTGTGCATGGCCAGGCCATCGGAGTCGTGCATCTCGGGCCGGTAGTTCTGCGTGGGCGAGGGCTGGTTGGCGCCGTACAGGAACATGCTGGTCAGGGGCGCCAGCCCCAGGCGGCCGACCTTGGCGCGCAGGTAGATGCGCGCCTTGACGTCGACCACGGTGTCGATGTTGGGGCGGATGGTGAAGCGGTAGGCGCCGGTGGCGCGCGGCGAATCGAGCAGCGCGTAGATGACGAGCTCGCGCGCGCCCTTGGCGGGCTTGATGATCCAGTATTTGCGGAAGGCCGGGAACTCTTCGCCGGAGGGCAGCGCCGTGTCGATGGCCAGGCCGCGGGCCGACAGGCCGTAGGTCTGGCCGCGGCCGATCACGCGGAAATAGCTCGCGCCCAGGAACGAGGCCAGTTCGTCGTTGGGCTTGAGCGCGGTGTTGACCGGATACAGCACCTTGAAGCCGGCAAAGCCCAGGTTCTTGAGCAGGTTGGGGTCGACCTTGAGATCGCCGTAGTTGAAGTCGTCCGGATCGAAATTGATCGGATGCGAATGGCCCTGCTCGTCGACCTCATTGATGGCGACGGGGGTATTGAAATGCATGCCCTGGTGGTAGAAGCCCAGGCGGAAGGGCGTGCCGTCGTCGCGCCAGTGGGTGCGGTCGTCGCGCAGCTGGACGTTCTGGTAGCCGGCGTATTTCAGGTCCTGCAGCTCGGTGGGCAGGTTGGAAGCGGGTTGCTTGTAGCTTTGCGCGGCCAGGTCGCGGGCCTGCTTCGACACTTCGAAGAAGGTGAAGCCGGCCTTGCTGTCTTCCTGCTCGGCCTTGTTTGGCGTGGCCTTGGCGGCAGGCGCGGGCTTGGGTTCGGGCTTGGCGGCCTCGGGTTTGGCGGCTCCGGCAGGCTTGGCGGCATCAGCCGGCTTGGCGGTATCGGGCTTGGCCGCCTCAGGCGCGGCATCGGCCGGCTTGCTTTCGGCCGGCTTGGCATCGGCGGGCTTGGGCTTGGGTTTGGGTTTGGGCGCCTCGGGCTTGGCCGCGGGTTGTTCGGGTTCGGGAGGAACCTCGATGCGGATGACTTCGGCGTGGGTCGTGTCGACGACGGGGGCCGCGGGTTGCGACTGCGCGTAGGACGTTCCGGTCAGCAGGGTGGCAAAAACGAGACTGCCTAGCGAGATACTGCCGCGGAAGGCGCGGTTGGCGATGGAAAAGGTCACAGCGTGGGGCCTTTTGCAAAAAACGAGGACAGAAGAAGCAAGGCGGAATTTTTGCACAGATGGCGGCAATGGATGTGCCAAAGCCCCGGCTGTAAACCCGCCGGAGCTATCTGTCGCGTTGCCGGATGATACTCCAGGCGCTTTCATCGAGGCATCGGGGATATGGGGTTTTGTATTCAAAAGCATCTTTCCGTGGCAAAAACAGGCATCAGCGCGAGGCGGCGGCCGGGGCCCGGCGGCAGACCCGCCAGAGCAACAGGCACAGCAAGCCGCAACCGAACAGTGCCAGTGCGGATACGTAGATGGGCAACAAGCGGCCTGCGCCGCGCAAGGTAGCGGCCAGGCTGCCGGCTGGCGTGAGCGGCGCGACGATGACGACGAAGGCCAGCAGGACGCCGCCGAGGGCCAGCAGGAACAGCGCCAGCCAGCCCAGCTGCGGGATGGTTGGACGTTTGGGGGCGGGCGCCGCCGCCTTGGCGGCCGCGCGGGCCGATGCGGCCGTGGCTGCGGGTTTTGCCGAGGACTTGGCCGCCTTGGTCGGCTTGGCCGCTTTGTCTTCGGCGGCGCGCGGTTTGGCAGGTTGTTCGTCGCGCTGCGCCGCGGCAAGCTGGGCGCGCCAGCGCCAGGCTCCCGGGATGGCGGCCAGGCCGCCGAAGCCGGCCAGGGCGCCCAGGATGGCTTCGGGAGAGATCAGGCGCGGGCCGGCGAGCCAGCCGGGCGCCTGGCCGACGGCCCGCCAGGCGCCCATATAGCCGTAGAGAGCGTGGCCGGCGCCGTACAGGGCGGCCAGGGCGGCGGCGATCACCGTCAGCACGATCAGGGCGCCAGCCATGTCCTGGGTGCGGCGCTCGGCGAACAGGTTCATCGCCAGGGCGATGAGCTTCAGGCACAGCCAGGTGGCCACGGCCAGCAGCAGGGCGCTGACGAGTGACAAGGCGAAGCCGAAGAGAAAACGGACGAGAAACAGCAGCATGGGACTTTCTTCCGCCGCGTGGAAGGGGCGGCGGGCGGCATGACCTTAGCACATCGAGGTTGCGGCCATCTCGTCCTGCAACCGCCGCATCAGGGCCGTGGCGGGCACGCCGCGCGACAGCCGGAACCCCTGGCCGGCCCACTGGGCGGCGAAATCGGCGCTGCCGCGGGCCTTGGCGGCCGCATGCAGCGCCTTGCCCGCGTCATAGACGATGGGGTAGTCGGGCAAGGGCGGGCAGCCGGGGGCCGTGCCCAGCGCGGTGAGCCGGTTGGCGAAGCCGCGCGCCGGCCGTCCGGAAATGGCGCGGGTCATGACGGTGACGTGGCTGTCATCCTGCGACAGCAGGGCTTGCCGGTAGGCGGCATCGGCGGCCGACTCGGGGCAGGAGGCGAAGGCGGTGCCCAGTTGCGCGGCCTGCGCGCCCAGCGCCAGGGCGGCTGCGATGCCGGCGCCGTCCATGATGCCGCCGGCCGCGATCACGGGCAGCGGCAGGCGCGCGGCCAGCAGGCGCGTCAACGCCAGGATGCCCAACTGTTCATCGGGCCCCTCGGGGTCGAACAGGCCGCGATGCCCGCCGGCCTCGATGCCTTGCGCCACGACGGCGTCGAGGCCGGCGGCGGCAATGCGGCGCGCCTCGGCCAGGCTGGTGGCGGTTGCCATCAGGTAGCAGCCGGCCGCGCGCAAGGCCTCGATGCGCGGCGCCTCGGGCAGGCCGAAGTGAAAGCTCACTACGGCCGGGCGCTCGTCGAGCAGCATCTGCAGCATGTCCTCGTCGGCCACGAAGCTGGTGTAGATCTCGCGCAGCGCGGCCGGCGGCTTGGCGCCGAACTCGGCAAAGTCCGGTGCCAGGTAGTCCAGCCAGGCGCGCTCGCGCGCCGCGTCGGCCTGGGCCGGCGCATGGCAGAACAGGTTGATGTTGAAGGCGCCGGCGGTGAGGGCGCGCGTCTGCCGGATGGCCTCGCGCGCCGCGGCGGCATCCATCGCGCCCACGCCCAGCGAACCCAGGCCGCCGGCATTGCAGACCGCGGCGGCCAGGGCGGGCGTACTCGTGCCGGCCATGGGGGCCTGGATGATGGGAAGGCTCAGGTTCAGGCTGGCAAGCAGGATCGAATCGGCGGCGGTCTTCATGATGTGGGTTACGGTAGCGTGGTTGCGCCGCGGGGTGCAAGTTAGGTTAGTCTTCTTACATGGCTCTGCGTCAATCTTCTTTTTTCATCCGTTTCGTCATCCTGGGCGTGCTTGTGCACGTGTATGTGGGCCTGCGCCTGATCACCGATGCGCCCGTCGATGCGGCTGCCGCCGCCGGCGGCTGGCTGCTGCTGGTGGCGTCCTGCGTGCTGATCCCGATGGGCATGCTCAGCCGGCGCTCGTCGCAGCGGCGGCCCTGGGGCGACCTGTTCGCCTGGGCCGGCCTGCTGGTCATGGGGTTTTTCTCTTCGCTCTTCGTGTTTACGCTGCTGCGCGACGCGGTGCTGCTGTTCGCCTGGATCGCGTCGCTGCTGGGGGCCAGCGTGCCCATGCTGCGCCTGCGCGAGATCTCGTCGCTGCTGGTTCCGGCGCTGGCCTTGCTGGGCAGCGTGGTGGGCTTTTTCAATGCGCGCCGGCTGGCGCGCGTGGTGACGGTGAATGTGCCGGTCGCCGGCTTGCCCGAGGCGCTGGAGAATTTCACCATCGTGCAGATCAGCGACGTGCATGTGGGGCCGACGATCAAGTCGGATTATGTGCGCGCCATCGTCGCCGCGGTGAATGCGGAACGCCCTGATCTGATCGCGATCACCGGGGATGTGGTCGACGGCAGCGTGGATATGCTGCTGGCGCATGCGCAGCCTTTGTCGGGGCTGCACGCGCCGCATGGGGTGTATGTGGTGACGGGCAACCACGAGTATTACTCGGGGGCCTCGGCCTGGGTGCGGGAGTTCCGCCGCATGGGGCTGACGGTGCTGATGAACGAGCATGTGGTCATCGAGCCGGCGGGGCAGGCGATGGTGGTGGCCGGCATCACCGATTACACGGCGGGGTCGTTCGACGAGGCGCAGCGCAGCGATCCTGCCCGTGCCTTGGCCGGCGCGCCTGCCGATGCGGTGGTGAAGCTGCTGCTGGCGCATCAGCCGCGCAGCGCGATGGAGGCGGCGCCGCTGGGCTATACGCTGCAGCTGTCCGGGCACACCCATGGCGGGCAGTTTTTCCCCTGGGGGTTTTTCGTGCAGTTGCAGCAGCCTTATACGGCGGGACTGCATCGGCTTCAGGGGATGTGGGTATATACCAGCCGTGGGACGGGGTATTGGGGGCCGCCCAAGCGGTTATGGGCGCCTTCGGAGATTACGCGGATACGGTTGGTGAGGGGGTGAGCTTTGCCGGGGGGGCTTGACTCGGTTGCTGGTTCTTGAGGCGTCCGTCGCGGGGTGGGAAGATCTTGGCGCGCTGGTTAAACGGGGCTGCCCAGCGCAGCCCCGTTTAACGTCGGGCCTAGGCGTGCGTGGGATGTATGCCGGCGGCCTTTGCATGCAACGGTCCGAGCCAAACCGGGCTGCGCAGGGCAGCCTGGTTTGGCGAGCGAGCCGAGATTTTCCTCTCCCCTCCCAACCTTGGCCGATGAAGTGCCAAGCACACAATCCGTCCCAGCGATGCAGGGAACACAAACTACTGCAGTCAGTCGGGGCGGGGGGAGGCCGTGGGCGCGCCTCTGGGCCGAGCGAGGCGGACGCGAAGGGAGCGCGGATGCGCGGACGAGCGAGCCGACGCGGTGTCGGGCGCGCTGGGCGCCCGACCGGCTCAGTGAAGCGCCCACGGCCTTCCCCCACCCCGACTGACGTCAATAGAATGCGATCCCAATGCCAATGAACAATACGCAACACCGCCACCAACGTAAAAAACTACCGGCGGACAGCCAACCCAAACCCCACCGTCGCACACAACGCCCCGGCAAGAAAAACGCTGCCATATCCGAAGTGGTCGGCCAGCAGGCCGGCCAATGGTCCCGTCGCGCCATAGGCAATGTCCTGGTAGGCCGCGAAACCGCCCATCGCCGCGCCGCGCAATTGCGGGGGCATGCGGCGGACGATTTCCAGGCCCATGGCCGGAAACACCATCGAGCAGCCCAGGCCCGTCAGCAGGGCGCCCGCCAGCGCCAGGGCGGGGCTGGGCGCCTGCCACAGCAGGTATTGTCCGGCGGCTTCGATCCCCATCGACCAGATCGCCACCGGGCGGCCGCCCAGCTTGTCGGGCAGGCGGCCAAAGAGGATGCGCACCAGCACGAAGCCCAGGCCGAAGCAGCTCAGGCCCAGGCCGGCATGCGGCCAGCCCTTGGCCAGGAAGTGCAGCGGGATGAACGCGCCGATCACCGCGAAGCCCACGCCTTGCAGGCCGACCACGGTGCCTTCGCGCCGGATCTGTCCCAGCACCTGCCAGAACGAAGCACGCTGCCCGGCGTGCGGCGCAATGGCGGGCAGGCCGAGCGCCACCAGCAGGCCGACGAGCGGCAGGGCGGCGCACAGGAGCATCAGCGCGGAGAAGCCGCTGGCATCGAGCATGGCCAGGCCCAGCGGGCCGCCGACGGCGAAGGCGCCGTACATGGCCATGCCGATCATGGCCAGCACCTGGCCCGAGCGGGCCGGGCCCATCATGTCCATGCCCCAGCTGATGATGCCGACCAGCGCCATGCTTTCGCCCAGGCCCAGCAGCAGGCGGCCGGCGATGAGCACGCCGTAGGCGGGCCAGGGACCCAGCCCGAACTGGTCCGAGGCCAGGCAGATCAGGCCGGCGACGATGTAGACGACCAGGCCGCGCATGGCGCAGGCCTTGCCGCCGAGGCGGTCGGAATAGTTGCCCGCGTAGCCGCGGGTGAGAATGGTCGAGAGGAAGGGAATGCCGACGGCCAGGCCGCTGAGCGTATTGCCCAGGCCGATGCCGTGCGCCACGTGCACCGACATGGCCGACAACGACAGCGCCACGGCAAGGTAGGAAAGGAACAGGGCCAGCGCCAGGCGCAGCAGCGGGCCCATGCCCGCCGTATCGGGCGGCGTAGGCGAAGAAAGGGAGGAGGTAGAAGTCATATCGACGATCACATTGTGTGCAGTGACCGGCGATCTGGGGAGGGATGCATCAATGCACTTCCCCCGACCAGATGGCCGGCAGGTTGTGCGTTGATTGACGTAAACGCTTACGCAGGGGGCATGCTCGTGTCAGCATGCGCCCGAAGAGGCCAAAATATTAGCATGGCCCCACCGGCCGTGCGGGCCGGCGCCATGAGAACGGCGCGGCGGCTCAGGGCGATTGCCTGGTACGTATCCAGCCGCGTGCCGAGACGGCGCGCAGGATGATGCTGCCGTACAGCACCATGGCCACGGCGTTGACGGTGAACAAGCCCGCCAGGCCGCCGCCTGCGCGCAGCACCAGCCAGCCTCCGCCCACGGCCACGGCCAGGCGCACGAAACCGGCCAGCAGCGGCCAGACAAGGCGGCGCGCGCCTTGCGAGGCGAAATACATCGAGAAACCCATGGCGAAAAAACCGTAGAACGGGCCGACGATGTGCAGGTAAGTGCTGCCGGAGGCCTCCATGCCGGCATCCCGGCCGAACAGGTGCAGCCAGGCCAGCGGCCAGAAGGCGGCGAGCAGGCCGACGATTTCTCCCAGCACGAACGCGATGGCCCCGCCGCTCAGGGCGGCCTGGCGCGCGCGCTGGGGCTGGTTGGCGCCGATGTTCGCGCCCACCAGGGCCACCATGGGGGCGCCCAGGCCGAAGGCGATGGGCATCAGCAGGTATTCCAGGCGGGCCGAGGTGCCGTAGCCTGCCAGCGCGGCCGTGCCGGCATAGGCGCCCACCAGGGCGGTGGTCGTGGCGATCAGGCCGTTGGTGAGCAGGGGGTTGAGCGTGGCCAGGCCGCCCACGGCCAGGATCTGCCGCAGGAGCGTCGGTTGGAATGCGGTGGGTTTCAGGCGGGCCGGATTGCGCCCGCTCAGGCAATACCAGCCCAGCACCAGCGTGCCGCCCGCGAAGTAGGCCAGCAGCGTCCAGGCGCCGCCCGCGATGCCCAGCGCCGGGATGGGGCCCAGGCCGAAGATCAGGCAGGGCGAGACCGGCACCACCAATAGCGCGCCGCCGCAGATGACCGCGCCGGGGACCAGCATGTTCCCCGTGCCGCGCACGACGCTGGCCAGCGCGTTCATGATCCACATCAGCACCAGGCCGCCGAACAGGACGTCGGAGTACGTGAGCGCGGCATCGAGCGCGCCGCTGCTGGCGCCCAGCAAGGTATAAATGCGCGTCCCCTCGAGCAGGAAGACGGCCGTGAAGACCAGGCCCAGCGCGGCATTGATGAGCACGGCGTGCAACACCAGCTGGTCGGCCATGTCCTGGCGGCCGGCGCCCAGCGCGCGCGAGATGGCCGCCGAAATGCCGCCGCCCATGGCGCCCTGCGACATGTTCTGCATCAGCATCAGCAGGGGGGTGACCAGCGCGACGCCGGCCAGCGCGCTGGTGCCCAGGTGCGAGATGTACCAGGTCTCGACCAGCGCGGCGCCGGACTGGGCCAGCAGCATCAGCATATTGGGCCAGCCCATGCGCAGCAACATGGGCAGGATGGGGGCGTGCAGCATGGACTGCAGGCGGGCGTTGCGGGAGGCGGGCGCGGGGGCGGCAGCGGCAAGGGTCACGGAGAGGTCCTGAATAGTGGTATATGCCAATATCTAAATGGTGGTATATACCATTATCGGGAACCGAGGCAAGCAAGGATTCGATAGATGGATGCGACGATCGCGCGCGAGAGCGTGTGCAACAACTCGGCGCTGCGCCGCGCGGCGCGGCGCATGGCGCAGTGGTACGACGAGGCGATGGCCCCCGTGGGCCTGCGCGGCACGCAGTACACGATCCTGTTGCAGATCGACCGCGCGGGCGGCGAGCCGCTGGTGGGCAAGCTGGCCGAGGCTCTGGTGATGGATTTGTCGGCGCTGGGCCACACCTTGCGCGCGTTGCAGCGCGAAGGCCTGGTCGAGGTCGTGGTCGATGCGGCGGATCGCCGCAGCCGGCGGGCCCGCCTGACGCACAGCGGCAAGGCCAGGCTGGCCAAGGCGCGCGTGCAATGGGCGCGCGCGCAGCGGCGTTTCGAGGCGGCCTTCGGCGTCGAGGACGCCGCGCGTTTGCGCGGCGTCCTCGACTTCATCGCATCGCCGGATTTCGACGAGCGACTGCGCGGCCAGGCGGATTAGCCCAGGCGCACCGGCACGAAGATCTTGTCGTCTCCGCGCTGGATCAGCAAGGCCACCGTGCCCTTGGAGTTGGCCACTTCCTTGCGGATCTGGTCCACGCTGCTGGCGGGCACGCCGTTGATCGACAGGACGACGTCGTCGGGCTGGATGCCGGCCCGGGCGGCCGGTCCTTCGGCCTGCTGCACCACCAGGCCCGAGGTGCCGACTTCGCTCTCTTCCTGGGGCGTGAGCCGGCGCAGGGCCAGGCCCAGCTTGCCGTGGCCGGCCTGGGCGCCGTTGTCATCGGCGGCGACGCTCTGCTTGTCCAGCGAGCCCAGGGTGGCGGTCAGCTCCTTGTGCGCGCCGTTGCGCCAGATGTCCAGCGAGACATGCTGGCCGGGCGAGGCCATGCTGATGACCGCCGACAGGTCGCCCGAGGACACGATGTCGCGGCCGTCGAGCTTGCGGATCACGTCGCCGGGCTGCAGGCCGGCGCGCTCGGCGGCGCTGCCTTTTTCCACGCTGGCGATCAGCGCGCCCGAGGGCGAGTCGAGCTTGAACGAGTCGGCCAGGTCCTGGTTGACCTCCTGCGCCATCACGCCCAGCCGGGCATGCTCGGCTTTGCCGTGCGCCAGGATCTGGTCCTTGATCTTGTAGGCCACGTCGATCGGGATCGCGAAGGACAGGCCCTGGTAGCCGCCGGTCTTGGTGTAGATCTGCGAGTTGATGCCCACGACTTCGCCGTGGTCGTTGAACAGCGGGCCGCCCGAGTTGCCGGGGTTCACGGCCACGTCGGTCTGGATGAAGGGCACGGTGGTGTCGTCGGGCAGCGAGCGGCCCTTGGCGCTGACGATGCCGGCGGTGGCCGTGCTCTCCAGGCCGAAAGGCGAGCCGATGGCCAGCACCCACTCACCCACCTGCAGGTCGGACACGTTGCCGACTTTCACGGTGGGCAGGTTGGAGGCCTGGATCTTGATCACGGCCACATCGGTCTGCGGATCGCTGCCCAGCACCTTGGCGCGGAACTCGCGGCGGTCGGTGAGCTTGACGGTGACTTCCTTGGCGTCCTTGACCACATGCGCATTGGTCAGGATCACGCCGTCGGGGCTGATGATGAAGCCCGAGCCCACGCCTTGCATGGGCACTTCGTGCGAGCCGCCGCCGTGCGGGCGCACCGCGCCGGGAAAGCCGGGAAATTGGCCGAAGAACTGCGCGAAGGGGTCGTCCTCGTCGTCGCTGACCTTGGTGGTGCCGGACACGCTGACGTTGACCACGGCCGGGCCGTATTCCTTGTTGATCTGCGCGAAATTGGGGGCGGCCATCATGCCGATGGGGGCCGTGGCCTGGGTCGGCGCGGCCTGGGCATGCGCGGCGCCGGTATAGGCGGAGAGGCCGGCGCCGCCGATGGCGCCAGCAGCCAACAGGGCCAGCGTCAGGCGAGCGATGGCGGGGCGGTTTTTCGACGGGGTTCGCGTCGCTGGGTTTTGCATCGAATTCATGGTCGGCTCCTTGGGGCCTGGTGGAACACGACGCCATGGTGCAACCCCCTGCTTAGGCGAATCTTAAGAAACGTTGCGGCCCCTCATCCTGAAACCGGTGGAAACATCACTCGCACGCGCAGGCCGCCGTCCGGCGCGTCGCCCAGGGTGACGGTGGCGCCATGCCGGCCGGCCAGGGTGCGCACCAGCGCCAGCCCCAGGCCGTTGCCGGTGGCTCCCGCGTCGGCGCTGCGATAGAAGCGGCCGAAGACGCGCTCGCGTTCGCTGGGCCGGATGCCGGGACCGGTGTCGTCCACGGTCAGCGCCACGGATGCGCCGGATTGGACGGCGATGCGCACCGCGCCGCCGTCGGGCGTGTACTTGACGGCGTTGTCCAGCAGATTGCGCACCAGCAGCACCAGCGCGTCGGCCTGGCCGTCGACGACGGCCGAGTCCGGACCGTCGAGGGCGATGTCGATGCGCTTGGCATTGGCCTGCGGCAAGACCTGGGACACGGCCTCGCGCACGCTCTGCACCAGGTCGGTCGGAGACAGGACCAGGTGCGGCGCGCCGTTGTCGTGGCGCGCCATGGCGAGCATCTGCTCGATGAGGCGCGTGGCGCGCGCCACGCCATCGCCCAGGCGGGCGATGGCCTGCTCGCGGGCCGCGGCGTCGGTGGCGCGGCGCAGGCCCAGCAACTGCAGCTGCAGGGCGGCCAGCGGGGTGCGCAGCTCATGCGCGGCGTCACCCACGAACTGCTGCTGCGAGGCGAAGGCCTGGCGCACGCGTTCCAGCAGCAGGTTCAGTTCCTGCACCAGCGGCCGGATCTCGTCGGGCAGGCCGGCATCGGACACGGGCGACAGGTCGTCGGGCTGGCGCGCCGCCAATTGCGCGCGGGTGCGCGCAACGGGGCGCAGCGAGCGGCTCACCACCCACCAGACCACCAGCATCAGCAGCGGCGCCACCGCCAGGATGGGGCCGACCGAACGCAGCGCCAGATTGCGCGCGGTGAGGCTGCGCACGCGCAGGTCCTGGGCCACCTGGGTGACCTGCAGCGGCGTGGCCATGGCATAGACGCGGTAGGCGGCATCGCCGGCCCGCACGGTGGAAAAGCCCAGCGTCACCGGGTCGGGCAGCAGGCGGCCCGAGGCGGACTTGTAGAGCTGCACGCCATCGACCGTCCAGATCTGGATGATGAGATCGTCGACCGAGGCGGTCGGTACGCCGGGGACGACCGGCGCCGGCGCGTTGTTCAGGCGCAGGTCGCCCTGGCTCAGCGACAGCGCCGTGCTGCGCAGTTGCGCATCGAAGATGTCGTCGGTCTGCGCCAGCGTGCCGCGATAGGCCACGACGGCCTGGATCAGCGCCGCCGCGAAAATGGCCACCAGCAAAAAGAGCAGCAGCCGCGCGCGCAGGGAGGTCACGGGGAACGGCATCACGTATCGCCGGCCTTGCCGGGCTGCCTGGGGATGACGTAGCCCACGCCGCGCACGGTCTGGATGAAGCCGTGTCCCAGTTTCTTGCGCAGGCCGTGGATATAGACCTCGACGGCATTGCTGGCGATCTCCTCGTGCCAGCTGTAGAGCTTTTCCTCGAGCTGGGCGCGCGAATAGATCATGCCGGGCCGCGTGATCAAGGGCTGCAGCACGGCCCATTCGCGGGCCGTGAGCGTGACGGGTTCGCCGTCCACGGTGGCTTCGTGCGTCTGCGGGTCGAGGCGCACGCCGCCGTGCTCGAACACGGATTCGGCGTGCCCGGCGCTGCGCCGCAGGAGCGCGCGGATGCGGGCCAGCAGCTCGTCGGGGTCGTAGGGCTTGACCACATAGTCGTCGGCGCCCGCGTCCAGCCCGGCAATGCGGTCGCTGACGGCATCGCGCGCGGTGGCGATCAGCACCGGCGTGCGGTCGCGCCGCGCGCGCAGTTCACGCAGCACCGACAGGCCGTCCTGTTGCGGCAGGCCCAGGTCGAGCAGCACCAGGTCGTAGACCCCGGCCCGCAGGGCCGTGGCCGCGCGCCGGCCGTCGCGTTCCCAGTCGACGGCATAGCCATCGGCGCGCAGGCAGTCCTGCACGCTGGTGCCTATCATCATGTCGTCTTCGACCAGCAGGATGCGCATGGCGGTCTTGGGGGCGGGGGCGCAACGGGACACCAAGAATAGGGCATTTTGCCGCGCGCCGCCGCTGCCGGGCCGCGGGCGGGGCGGGGGGCTTTGTCAGGGGGCGACGGTAGAATCGGGCCCATGCTCAGACCTCATCGAACCTGGCGGCGGCCCGCGGCGTTTCGCGCCGGGCGGCGTTTCGTGCCCGACCGCCTGGCGGTCATGCTGCTGGCCGCGGCGGTCGTGGGCGTGCTCGGCGCCCTGGCCACCGTGCTGTTTCGCGAGGCGCTCGAACTCCTGCAGGTCTGGCTGGGCGGGCATCCGGCGCAGGGCATGGTCTCGCTGGCGCGCGGCCTGCCGCTCTGGGAGCGCCTGCTGCTGCCCGCGGCGGGCGGCGTGCTGGCGGGACTGATCCTGCAATGGGCGCGCCGCAGCCTGCCGCCGCAGGGCGCAAGCGATTATATGGAAGCCATTGCCGTGGGGCGCGGCATCATCGGCCTGCGCCAGACCGTGGCGCGCAGCCTGGCGTCTTTGTGTTCCATCGGCTCGGGGGCTTCCATCGGCCGCGAAGGTCCCATGGTGCAGCTGGCGGCCATGCTGGCTTCCCTGTTCGGCCGCTGGCTGGTCTGGCCGCCGGGGCGCCTGCGGCTGCTGGTGGCCTGCGGCGCGACGGCCGGCCTCACCGCGGTCTACAACGCCCCGATCGCCGGGGCCCTGTTCGTTTCCGAAATCGTCTACGGCGCCGTGTCGTCGGTCAAGCTGGTGCCCCTGGTGGTGGCATCGGTGGCGTCCAATATGGTCACGCGCCAGCTGCTGCACTACGACGCCGTCTATCACCTGCCGGCTTTCGATTTCGCTTCGCCCTGGGAGGTGTTCAGCTATCTGGGCCTGGGCGCGCTGGCTGGCCTGGTGGCGCCCTGGTACTTGAGGCTGCTGGACGGCTCGCGCCGTCTCTTCAGCCATTGGATCGGGCCGCTCTGGCTGCGCCTGGCGGCGGGCGGCCTGGTCGTGGGCGCTATCTCCCTCGCGTGGCCCGAGGTCTGGGGCAACGGCTACAGCGTGGTCAATTCCATTCTGCACCAGCCCTGGGCCTGGCAGGCGGTGGCCGCGCTGCTGGTGATGAAGGTGCTGGCCACGGCGGCCAGCTCGGGCTCGGGGGCCGTGGGCGGCATTTTCACGCCCACTTTGTTCGTGGGCGCCGCGCTGGGGCACTTGTACGGCACCGCCTTGCACGACGCATTGCCGCAGGTGTCGGCGGTCAGCAGCTATGCCGTGGTCGGCATGGGGGCCTTGCTGTCGGCGGCCACGCATGCGCCGCTGATGTCCATTCTGATGATCTTCGAGATGACGCTCAGCTACGAGGCCATGCTGCCGCTGATGGTGGCCTGCGTCATGGCTTATGCCGTGGTCCGGGCCCTGGGCGCCAAGTCCATGTATGCCGGCTCGCTGGCCGACAACCGCGGCGCGCGGCGCAGGGCCGACGGCCACTGAGCGCCGGCCGCCGCGCTGCAGGACTTATTGCGGCGCGGCGGGGATGACCGTCATGCGCAGTTCGGAGTGCGGTTCTTCGTAGTTGCGCGGCGCGGCCGGCCGGCGCGCCGCCGGCTTGGCGGGCGGGGTGGTGGGGGGCTCGGCCGAAGGGTCCGCAACGGTGTCTGGCGGCTGAAGCGCTGGCGTAGCCGGCATGGCGGGCATGGTCGGCATAGCGGGCATGGTCGGCATGGCCGGCATAGCGGGCATGGACGATGGCGCGGCGGCCGGCGCGGGCGCCGTCATGGGGGCGATGGGGGCGGGCGGTTCCACCGGCGCGATGGACGTGGCCGGTTGAGCCTGCGTGGTGGCGGAGGTCTGGCCCTGGGCGGTGCGGCTGGCCGCGAGCTGGTGTTGCAGATCGTCGATCTGGGCCTGCAGGCGCTGGCGTTCCAGCGTGGCCGAATTCAGTTCGCTGCGGACTTGTTCGGATTGTTCGGTGGACAGCCGCGGCGGCCCGTAGTTGGTTTGCAGGAACAGCACGCCGCCCGCGCCCAGCGCGATGCCGATGCCAAGCAGCGCCAGCCAGCGCGGCAAGCGCCGGTTGTGCCGGCCCGGCTGGTAGATCGATGGCTTGAAGACTTGTCGCCGCGATTGTCCGAACATGCCCATGTAAAAACTTCCTATTCCTTTTATGGGAGGCGAAAAAATCAAAGCATACTGTAGCGGTTCGTGCCAAGTTCGGCGTCGAGCGCTTGCAATCGTTGTGGCGTGCCCACATCGACCCAGCGTCCGCCGTGCCGGACGGCCTGCACGGCGCCGCGCGCCATGGCCTGGCGCAGCAGCGGCGCCAGCGGGGCGGCCTGGCCGGCCACGAGGCCGGCAAACAGGGCCGGCCGGTAGACGCCGATGCCGGAAAAGGTCAGCCTGGCCTGGCCTTCCTCCGCAGCGCGGCCGTCCGGCTGCAGGGCGAAGTCGCCCAGCGGATGCTGCGGCGGGTTGCCGACCAGCAGCAGCCAGGCGTCGGCGCCGCTTGCGTCGAGGCGCTGCCGCGCCGCTCGCGCCTGGGCCGGATCCCAGTCGCACCAGATATCGCCGTTGATCACCAGGAACGGCTCGGCGCCCAGCATGGGCAGGGCCTGCACGATGCCGCCGGCGGTCTCCAGCGCCTGTCCTTCGGCCGAATACCGGATGCGCGTGTCCCATCGGCTGCCGTCGCCCAGGGCTTCGACGATGCGCTCACCCAGCCAGGCGTGGTTGATGACCACGTCGTGCAGGCCGGCCCGCGCCAGCCGCTCGAGGTGCCAGACGATGAGCGGCTTGCCGCCCACCGGCAGCAGCGGCTTGGGGGTGTGGTCGGTGAGCGGCCGCATGCGCTCGCCGCGGCCCGCCGCCAGGATCATCGCCTGCATCAGAAGGTGTACCCCACGGTCGGCGTTGTCCGGTCGAGCTGGTCGAGCAGGCGCAGCAGCGGCGCGAAGACGCCGTAGCGCTGCGCCACCTGGCGCACGTATCGATTGACGCGCGGCATGTGGGCCAGATAGCCCGGTTTGCCATCCCGATGGTTCAGGCGCGCGAACACGCCCAGGATGCGCAGATTGCGCTGCAGGCTCATCCATTCGTAGGCGCGGTGGAACTCGGCGAAATCGGCATCGACCGGCAAGCCGGCCTGGCGCGCCATGTCCCAGTAGCGGATGGCCCAGTCCAGCTGCTGGGGTTCTTCCCAGGTGGTGCGGGCATCGGTGACCAGCGAGGCCAGGTCGTAGGTGAGCGGGCCGGCCAGGGCGTCCTGGAAGTCGAGGATGCCCGGGTTGGGCCCGAAGCGCGGTTCGTCGCAGACCATCAGGTTGGGCGAATGGAAGTCGCGGTGCACATAGACGGGTGTCTGGGCGGCGCAATGGGTCGACAGCAGCTGGAGTAGTTGCCGCAGGTCGGCCGCCTGCTTGTCGGTGAGCGAGGCGCCGTGGTGGCGCTGCACATACCATTCGGGAAACAGCTCGAGCTCGGCGGCCAGGCGCGCCGCGTCATAGGACGGCAAGCCAGTGATGGCGGCTTGTTGCATATGCACCAGCGCGGCCAGCGCGTCGCGGTACAGGGATTGCAGCCGGGCGTCGTCCAGGCCGGCCTGGATGCGCTGGTAATAGGTTTCGTTGCCCAGGTCGGACAGCAGCAGCAGCCCTTGTTCGGGGGCCTGGGCCAGCACGGCGGGCACATTCAGGCCGGCCTCGCGCAGCAGGCCGCCGGCATGCAGGAAGGGGCCCACGTCCTCGTGGGGCGGCGGGGCGTCCATGACGATGGCGGTGCCGTTGCCGGTCTCGATCCGGAAATAGCGGCGAAAGCTCGCATCGCTGGAGGCGGCGCGCAGGGTGTCGGGGCGCAGGGCCAGCCCGGATGGCAGGCTGCGCAGCCAGGCGTCGATCAGGGCCTGGCGCGGATCGTGTGGGTTGGTCAAGAGAGCCGTCTCGAAATCTGCGAAATTGAAGAAAAACCCGTCAGTTCGCCCGGGATTGTGCAGGGAATAACCCGCAGCTTGGGCGTTTGGCCGGCTTCTCTATAATACCGGCTCGCTTCAGCTCCGGCGTCCTTCGACCGGTGGGGGGCCCATTGTCAAACAAGGTTGATGTTTGTGCTCGTGCGCATGGTCCGGTGGTTGATTCTTCTCGCAGTCGGCGCAGCCGGAGCCGCGCAGGCTCAGGCCGTCTCCGGTACGGACGCCAGCCCGGCCGCGGGCGCCGCCGCGCAGCCGGCCGCCAACCAGGTCGAGGTGCGGGGCATCCAGCCCGCGGTCGACCTGCGCAGCACCTCGGGCCTGCGCGTGCATCGCCAGACTGACGACAAGATCCCGGCCTTCCTCGAGGGCGACCGGATCGACGGCAGCCCCGACACCCGGCTCACCCTCACCGGCAACGCCCAGGTGCGCCGCATCGACACCGTGATCAAGGGCGACAGCATCGACTACGACCGCAAGACCGGCGAGGCGACCGTCACCGGCCATCTGCGCCTGCAGCGCGACGCCACGCTGGTGACCGGCCCGACGGGGCATGTCAATGTCGACAGCGACCAGGGCGAGATCGACAAGCCCGATTTCTGGATCGGCGCCACCGGCGGCACCGCCCGCGCCGAGCATGCCGACATCTTCAGCAAGTCGGAATTCCGCCTCAAGCAGGTCACCTACAGCGGCTGCTCCTGCGCCCAGCCGTCCTGGTACATCAAGGCCGACAGCCTCGATGTCGACATGGACGAGAACGAGGGCGTGGCGCACAACGGCGTGCTGTACTTCAAGAACGTGCCCATCCTGGCCTCGCCCTACCTGACCTTCCCGGTCAAGAAGGAGCGCAAGTCGGGCTTCCTGGTGCCCATGTACGGCATGTCCAGCAATACTGGCATCGACATCTCGATGCCGTACTACCTCAACCTGGCGCCCAACTACGACGTGACGCTGACGCCGCGCATCATGAGCAAGCGCGGCGACATGCTGAGCGCCGATGGCCGCTATATCGGCGACGGCTACACCGGGATGGTGCAGGGCTCCTTCCTGCCGAACGACAGGCTGGCCGACCGCGACCGATGGATGTATCGCTGGACGCACTATCAGCAGCTGGGCAACGGCTTCTACGCCGACTGGGACCTGGCCCGCGTGTCGGACAACAACTACTACCGCGACATCACCACCATCGGCCTGAATTCGGCCACCACCGTCTATCTGCCGCAGAGCGCCCGGGTGGGCTGGAACGGCACCTACTGGCAGACGTCGGTGCAAGCCATCCGCTACCAGACGCTGCAGGATCCCACCTCGCCCATCGCGCCCCAGTTCGACGAACTGCCGGCCATCAGGCTGACCGGCCACCGCTACGACTGGAACGGCCTGGACCTGTCGATGGACTCTTCGGCCATCCGCTTCAGCCGGCCGCTGCTCGAGGGCACGCGCCTGAGCCCCAACGGCGACCGCGTGCAGATCTATCCCTCGGTGTCGTATCCCATCGTGCGGCCCGGTTGGTACATCACGCCCAAGATCGGCGTGAACTACACCCAGTACGGCAGCACCAACTGGTACAACACCGACTTCAACGGCCTGGGCAGCACGGCGCCCTATCAGGCGTCGCAGTCCCGCACGCTGCCCATCGCCTCGATCGACAGCGGCATGGTGTTCGAGCGCGACACCTCGCTGTTCGGCCGGTCGGCGACGCAGACGCTGGAGCCGCGCCTGTACTACCTGCGCATTCCCTATCGCAACCAGTCCAACCTGCCGGTGTACGACACCTACCTGGCCCCCTTCAGCTTCGACCAGGCCTTCCAGGAAAACCAGTATGCCGGCGGCTGGGACCGCATCAACAACGCCAACCAGCTCACCGCGGCCCTGACCACGCGCTGGATCGACAACGCCACGGGCCTGGAGCGCTTGTCGCTGTCCGCGGGCCAGCAAAAGTACTTCACCGACCAGTTGGTCACCCTGCCGGGCGAGGTGGCGCGCATCCACCAGCGTTCCGATTACCTGGCGGGCGCCAGCGCCGCGTTGACCGACACGCTCAGCACCGAGATCGGCGCGCAGTACAACCCTTATTCCAGCCAATGGTCGCAGGCCTACAGCAGCCTGCGCTGGACGCCGCAGCGCCTGGCCACGGTGGCGCTGACCTATCGCTACCAGCGCAACCCGCTGCCCGATGTACCATACCAACCCATAGGCCAGAACCAGATCAGCCTGGGCGTGCAATGGCCGTTCGCCAAGCACTGGTACGGTGTCGGACGCCTCGACTACACGATCGGTTCGGAAGTGTCCGACAGTACGTCCCGTGTTCCGCAGGCCATCATCGGTGTCGAATACAAGTCGGATTGCTGCTGGTCGGCTCGCGTGGTGTTCCAACGCTACGCGACCTCGTCTTCGCAGGTCAATACGGCGCTGTTCTTCCAGCTCGAGCTCGAAGGTTTGGGCGCGCTGGGCAGCGACCCCATGAGTTTGATCAATCGCAGTATCCCGGGCTACCAGCCCGTGACGCCGGCGCAGCAGCCCGGCACCTCCTTTGAAAGGTACGAGTAATGCGTAGATTGTCGCTGCGCGGCCGTAGTTCCGGCTGCATCCTGATGCTGACCCTGTGCGTGGCCCTGGGCGCTTCGCCTGTCCATGCGCAAAACGCAAAGCCCGATTCCTCCGGCGCTGCCAAGCAGTCAGTCAAAGCCAAGGCGCCCGCCAAGAAGCCCGCGGCCAAGCCCCAACCGGCTCCCGCTCCCGCGGCCAGCGCCGGGGGCGAGCAGTTCGGCGACGGCATCGCCGCCGTGGTCAACAAGGAGGTCATCACCATGCGTGATTTGCGCGAAGCTTCGCAGCGCACGGCGGCCGACCTCCAGCAGCACAAGATCCAGGTGCCGCCCGACGACGTCCTGCAGCGGCAGGTGCTGCAACAGCTCATCATGGACCGCCTGCAGGAGCAGGAGGCCAGGCGCCTGGGCATCGCGCTGACCGATGCGCAGGTCGACCAGGCGGTCGGCATGATCGCCGACCGCAACCGGCTCACCGTCGACCAGCTCAAGGCCGAGATCGCCAAGACCGGCGCGAGCTGGGACGGCTATCGCAAGTCCATCCGCGAAGAGATCCGCACTACCCGCCTGCGCCAGCGCATGGTCGACTCCAACATCACGATCACCGATGGCGAGGTCGATGCCTTCCTGAAGGAGCATGCGCGCGCCGCCGCCGCGGCGCCGGCCCCCCAGCCCGTCCAACCTGCTCCGGCTCCCGCGCAGCCCACGGTCGCGATCGTGCCCAACGGCCCGATCGCGCTGGCGCAGATCCTGGTGCGCGTGCCCGAGGGCGCCTCGTCCGAGGATGTCGACCGCCTGCGCAAGAAGGCCGAGGGCCTGCTGGCCCGCGCCCGCAAGGGAGAAGACTTCGCCAGCCTGGCCGCGGCCAACTCCGACGGTCCCGAGGCCTTGCAGGGCGGCCAGATGGGCGCCCGTCCGATCGACGGCTGGCCCGATCTGTTCGTGCAGGCCGTCCGTGGCTTGCGGCCCGGCCAGGTCAGCGGCCTGGTCCGCAGCGGCAACGGTTTCCACATCCTCAAGGTGATGGCCCGCGCGATGCAGCAGATCGCCGCGCCCACGCAGGCGGCACCCGCCCCGGCGGCGGATGAAGACCCCATTCCGCCCGAATCTTCCGGCGCCGTGCAGATCACCCAGACGCATGCCCGCCACATCCTGATCAAGCTGTCGGCCGTGATGAACGACGAGCAGGCCCGCGAGAAGCTCGATGACATCCGTCGCCGCATCGTCGAGGGCGGCGTCTCGTTCGCGGATATGGCGAGCCAGTATTCGCAAGACAGCACCGCGCCGCAAGGCGGCGACCTGGGGTGGCTCGATCCGGGCGAGACCGTGCGCGCCTTCGAACAGGTCATGGACAAGCTGCAGCCCGGCGAGATCAGCCAGCCCGTGGCGTCGCCTTTCGGCTGGCACTTGATCCAGGTGCTCGAGCGCCGCCAGCATGACGCCACCGAAGACGTGCGCCGCAACCGTGCCCGCCAGATCCTGCTCGAGCGCCGCGCGCAACCGGCTTTCGAGGATTACCTCGATCAGCTGCGGGCCCAGTCCTACGTGGACAACCGCCTGGAAAAGCAGGACCAGCTCCAGCAGCGCTACCAGCAGTAGATGAGACCTCCACGCCCACTGCGCCCGGGCTCATCCCCCGAAGGGGCTTCGGCCTCCTTCGGGCGGCCGTGCGGAGGCTGACCCATGGCCCAGCATCAGGCCCGCAAGCGCTTCGGCCAGAATTTCCTGACCGATGAGAGCGTGGTGGACGGCATCGTGCGGGCCATCGCGCCCGCCGCCGGCGATCACGTCATCGAGATCGGCCCGGGCCTGTCCGCGCTGACGCGGCCGCTGCTGGATCGTTTGCCCAGCCTGACGGTCGTCGAGATCGACCGCGACCTGGCCGCGCGGCTGCGCAAGCAGTACCCGGCCGAGCGGCTCACCGTGATCGAGGCCGACGTGCTCACCGTGGATTTCACCACCCTGGGCGAAGGCCTGCGCGTCGTGGGCAACCTGCCCTACAATATCTCCAGCCCGCTGCTGTTTCACTTGATGGCGGCGGCCGGCCAGGTGCGCGATCAGCATTTCATGCTGCAGCGGGAGGTCATCGACCGCATGGTGGCCAAGCCCGGCAATGCCGATCACAGCCGCCTGTCGGTGATGCTGCAGTCGCGCTATCGCATGACCAAGTTGTTCGACGTGCCGCCCGAGGCCTTCGATCCGCCGCCGAAGGTGGTGTCCGCCGTGGTGCGCATGGTGCCGCTGGGCGAAGATCGCCCGCGGCCGCGCAGCGATGCGGCATTCGAGCAGGTGGTGGCCAAAGCGTTTTCCCAGCGGCGCAAGATGCTGCGCGGCGTGCTGGGCGACTGGACCGCGCATATCCCCTGGGAGACGCTGGGGATCGAGCCCACGGCGCGCGCGGAAGCGGTGTCGGTGGTTGGGTTCATCGGCATGGCGGATGCCTTGGTGGCTGCGGGCGTGCTGCCGGGTTCTTGAGGCGCATTGCCCCTCGGCGGCAATGCTCAGATCATCGGCTCGCGATGCGTTCGGCGTGCGCGTAGATCGTGGCGTCTTCGCCGCGCATGAATCCCAGCAGCGTCAGGTTGGCCTGTTGCGCCAGGCGCACCGCCAGGGCGGTCGGCGCCGAGACGGCGGCCAGGATGCCCGTGCCGCAGGAGGCGGCCTTCTGCACCATTTCGAAGCTGGCCCGGCTGGACACCAGCGCCATGCCTTGCGCGGGATCCCGGCCGGCGCGCGCCAGGGCGCCGATGAGCTTGTCCAGCGCGTTGTGGCGGCCCACGTCCTCGCGCACCAGCTCCATCTGGCCGTCCAGGCGGGCCCAGCCGGCGGCATGGGTGGCGCCGGTGGCGTCGTGCAGCACCTGGCGCGCGCGCATGGCCCGCATGGCCTGCAGCACGGCCGCCAGGTCCGCGGGCGCGCCGGCCGCCACCGGGGCGACCGGCCGCAATACCTCGGGCAGGGTTTCCACGCCGCACAGGCCGCAGCCGGTGCGGCCCGCCATGGCGCGGCGCCGTTCGCGCAGCCGCACCGCGCAGGCGCTGGCTATTTCCAGCTCCACCACGATGCCGTCGCATTCCTGGCGCAGGTCGATGCCGCGGACGTCGGACACGCCGTCGACGATGCCTTCGGTCAGGGAAAAGCCCAGGGCGAAGTCTTCCAGGTCGGCCGGCGTGGCCAGCATGGTGGCGTGGCTGATGCCGTTGTATTCCAGGGCGATGGGGGTTTCCTCGGCCAGCGCGTCGTCGCGCGGGTTGGCCTCGATCCGGCCGCCGCGCACCCGGCGCACGGCTACCCGCGCGCTGGCGGGCGGGTCGTGTTCGTCGGAAACGGGAAAGGGCGGCATGACGGCGGGCAGGGGGCCTGATCGGGGTGATTCTAGTGTACGCCGCGGGCCGGGCCGCCCGCCTGCATGAAGCGGGCAGGCGCGATATGATGTTTCGATGTCCAAAGTGATTTTCCTCGCGGATCGGCGTGCCGCCCAGCCCATGGTCCATGAGGCTGCGAGCCTTGCATGGCAACCGGGGGAACCTTTGCTGGACGCGTTTGCCAGGCCCATGCGCGACCTGCGCATCTCGGTCACCGACCGCTGCAACTTCCGCTGCACCTATTGCATGCCGCGCGAGGTCTTCGACGGCAGCTACCCGTTCATGCCGCATTCGGACTTGCTTTCGTTCGAGGAAATCACGCGCCTGGCCGGCCTCTTCGTGCAGATGGGCGTCGAGAAGATCCGCCTCACGGGCGGCGAGCCGCTGCTGCGCAAGGACGTCGAATCCCTGATCGCCATGCTGGCCGGGCTGCGCACGCCGCAGGGCCGGCCGCTGGACCTCACGCTCACGACCAACGGCGTGCTGCTGGCGCGCAAGGCCCGCGCGCTGAAAGACGCCGGGCTCACCCGCGTCACGGTCAGCCTCGACGCGCTCGATGGCGACATGTTCGCGCGCATGAGCGACAGCCGCTTCACGCCCGACGACGTGCTGCGCGGCATCGATGCGGCCGCGCAAGCCGGGCTGGCGCCGATCAAGGTCAATATGGTGGTGCGCCGGGGTGTCAACGACGGGCAGATCCTGCCCATGGCGCGCCGCTTTCGCGGCACGGGCCACGTGCTGCGCTTCATTGAATACATGGATGTCGGCAGCACCAACGGCTGGAACCTCGCCGAAGTGCTGCCCAGCAGCGAGGTGCTGGCCCGCATCGCCGGCGAATTTCCGCTGCAGGCCCTGGAAGGCGCCGCCATGGGCCGGGTGGCGCAGCGCTGGCGCTATGCCGACGGCGCGGGCGAGATCGGCGTCATCTCCAGCGTGTCCCATGCCTTTTGCGGCGGATGCACGCGCGCGCGCCTGTCGCCCGAAGGCAAGCTGTTCCTGTGCCTGTTCGCCAGCCAGGGATACGATCTGCGCGAGCCGCTGCGCCACGGCGCCAGCGATGCGCAGCTGGCGTCCCGCCTGGCCGGCATCTGGTCCGGCCGCAGCGACAATTATTCCGAACGCCGCGCCCAGTCCACGCCCGAGCACCAGGCCGCGCGCAAGATCGAAATGAGCTACATCGGCGGCTGAAAGATGACGACCCCCATGTCCAATCCTTGGGGCGGCCCGGCGGCGCTGGCATGCTTGGCGTCGGCGGCCTGATCCTGGCGGGCGGGCGCGGCTCCCGCTTGCGGGAGGCCGACAAGGGCTGGCTGATGCTGGCCGGCCTGCCCTTGGTGGACCACGTGGCGCAGCGCCTCGCACCCCAGGTCGACACGCTGCTGATCAGCGCCAACCGCAACCCGGAACGCTATGCGCAGTACGGCCAGGTGCTGGCCGACGACCCGCTCTTCGGCGCCTGGTCCGGCCCGCTGGCCGGCGTGGCGGCGGGCTTGCGGGCCTGGTCCGGCCCCTGGCTGGTCGTGGCGCCGTGCGACACGCCGTTCCTGCCGCGGGACATGGCGGCGCGCCTGATCGACGCGGCCCAGGCGCGCGGGGCGCCGCTGGCCGTGGCGCGCGCGGCCGGCCGGCGGCACTCGGTCTGCATGGCGCTGCGCACCTCGCTCGCGGACGACCTGCGCGACTATCTGCAAGGCGGCGACCGCAAGGTGGAGCACTGGCAGACGCGCGTGGGCGGCGTCGAGGCCGACTTCGACGACGCGCCGCACGCCTTCTTCAACATCAATACCCCTGAAGATTTAGCGGCCGCCGCACTGGACGGAAACGGCCGGCAGTAATATCGGCGGATCGACACGTTTTTCGTGAGAGACCGCCATGACCCGCCGTACCCCCATCGAACGCTACCGCAACATCGGTATCTCTGCCCACATCGACGCGGGCAAGACCACCACGACCGAGCGCATCCTCTTCTACACCGGCATTACCCACAAGATCGGTGAGGTGCACGACGGCGCCGCGGTGATGGACTGGATGGAGCAGGAGCAGGAGCGCGGCATCACCATCACCTCGGCGGCCACCACCGCCTTCTGGCGCGGCATGGCGGGCAATTATCCCGAGCACCGCATCAACATCATCGACACCCCGGGGCACGTCGACTTCACCATCGAGGTGGAGCGCTCCATGCGCGTGCTCGACGGCGCCTGCATGGTCTACGACTCGGTGGGCGGCGTGCAGCCGCAATCCGAAACCGTCTGGCGCCAGGCCAATAAGTACGGCGTGCCGCGCATCGCCTTCGTCAACAAGATGGACCGCGTCGGCGCCGACTTCTTCCGCGTGCAGCGCCAGATCGGCGAGCGCCTGCGCGGCGACGCCGTGCCCGTGCAGATCCCCGTCGGCGCCGAGGACAACTTCGAGGGCGTGATCGACCTGGTCAAGATGAAGGCCATCATCTGGGACGACGCCAGCCAGGGCGTGCGCTTCGAATACCAGGACATCCCCGCCAACCTGCAAGTGCAGGCCCAGCAGTGGCACGACAATATGGTCGAGAAGGCCGCCGAGGGCAACGAGGCCCTGCTCGACAAGTACCTGTCGGGCGAGCCGCTGACGGAAGACGAGATCAAGCTTGGCCTGCGCCTGCGCACCATCGCCAACGAGATCGTGCCCATGCTGTGCGGCAGCGCCTTCAAGAACAAGGGCGTGCAGGCCATGCTCGACGCCGTCATCGACTACCTGCCTTCGCCGCTGGACGTGCCCGCCATCAAGGGCCACAGCGTCGACGACAAGGAGATCGAACGCCATGCCAGCGACACCGAGCCTTTCTCGGCGCTGGCCTTCAAGATCATGACCGACCCCTTCGTCGGCCAACTGGTGTTCTTTCGCGTCTACTCGGGCATGGTCAAGTCGGGCGACACGATCTTCAACCCCATCAAGAACAAGAAAGAGCGCCTGGGCCGCATCCTGCAGATGCACGCCAACGCGCGCCAGGAGATCAGCGAGGTCTACGCCGGCGACATCGCCGCCGCCGTGGGCCTGAAAGACATTACCACCGGCGAGACGCTGTCCGATCCGGCGCACGTCATCATCCTCGAGCGCATGGTCTTCCCCGAGCCCGTCATCTCGCAGGCGGTCGAGCCCAGGACCAAGGCCGACCAGGAAAAAATGGGCCTGGCGCTCAGCCGCCTGGCGCAGGAAGACCCGTCGTTCCGCGTGCGTACCGACGAGGAATCCGGCCAGACCATCATCTCCGGCATGGGCGAGCTGCACCTGGAGATCCTGGTCGACCGCATGAAGCGCGAGTTCAACGTCGAGGCCAATGTCGGCAAGCCGCAGGTGGCTTATCGCGAAACCATCCGCGCCACGGTCGACGAGGTCGAGGGCAAGTTCATCAAGCAGTCGGGCGGGCGCGGCCAGTACGGCCACGCGGTGCTCAAGGTCGAGCCGCAGGCGCCCGGCAAGGGCTTCGAGTTCGTCGACGCCATCAAGGGCGGCGTGGTGCCGCGCGAGTTCATCCCCGCGGTCGAACGCGGCATCCGCGACAGCCTCAACGCCGGCGTGCTGGCGGGCTATCCGGTGGTCGACATCAAGGCCACGCTGGTGTTCGGCTCCTATCACGACGTCGACTCCAACGAGAACGCCTTCCGCATGGCGGGCAGCATGGCCTTCAAGGAGGGCATGCGCCGCGCCAAGCCGGTGCTGCTCGAACCCATGATGCACGTCGAGGTCGAGACGCCCGAGGACTACACCGGCCCCGTCATGGGCGACCTGTCGTCGCGGCGCGGCATGGTGCAGGGCATGGAAGACATCGCTGGCGGCGGCGGCAAGCTGGTGCGCGCCGAGGTTCCCCTGGCCGAGATGTTCGGCTATTCGACCTCGCTGCGCTCACTGACGCAGGGGCGCGCCACCTACACCATGGAGTTCAAGCACTACGCCGAGGCGCCTCGCCAGGTGGCCGAGGAAGTCATCGCGGCGCACAAGTCCTAGGCCGGCTCATTCCAGGAATGCCTCGATCGCCGCGTTGAAGGCCCTGGGGTTGGACAGGTTCATGCCATGCGACGCGTGTTCGATCGACACGCGCTGCGTTGCGGGCAGCAGGCGTTCCAGCCAGTCGATCACGGCCGGGAAGGGGGCGGGGCTGAGCGCGCCGCCGATCAGCAGCACGGGCGGCAGCAGCGCCCGCAAGGCGTGCTCGTCGGGCAGGGGAAGGATCTCGTCGGCCTGGCCGAGCAGGGTGGCGGCGTTGTCGCGCACCATCTCCTTGAACCAGGGCACCATGCGGCGCCAGGTATCCGGGCCGGTCACGGCGTCGATGAAGAGCGCCAGGCCCTCTTCGGCCTGGCCGGCGCGGATCAGGTCGCGGGCGCGCTGGCGGAAGTTGCCGCGCTGATCGGCATGTCCGGGCAGTCGCTGGCCGGGGTCGGCCAGCGTCAGGCTGCGGGCCAGGCCGGGGTTGCGCAGGGCGGCCTCCAGCACGACGCGGCCGCCGCGGGAGTGGCCCACCAGGTGGGCGGAGCCGCCCGCGACCTGCTCCACGAACTTCAGCAACTGGTCGGCGTGTTCGGCGATCGAGAAGCCGTCGCCCTCGCCGTTCCAGCGCTCGGGCCAGTAGCGCCGCAGCGACAGCGCCAGCACGCGAAAATGCCTGCCCAGCCCGGCGATCTGCGGCTTCCAGTAGCGCCAGTCGCAGAGCGACCCGTGCACCAGCACCAGTGGCGTCCCCGCGCCGTGCTCGGCATAAGCGGTGGTGTAGCCGTCGAAGTCGACGCTCGAGGCAGGCGGGTCGGGAGCAAAACGCATGGCGGGGGCAGGTCTGGACAAGCCCATGATTCTAGCGCCGCCGCCCGGCACGCCCCGGTGGCGGCCCCGGCTTGCTAAACTCGCTGCGCCATGGGGCTGGTGCGGCGCCGTCGTGCCGACTCGTCAGGCAGCCCTCAGTCAGCTAGATTTCTTTGCAATTTATTGTCCGAAACCATGTCCGCCGAGCCCAATTCCCTGCCCGAATCCGCCCAACGTGTTGCGTTATTGCTGCAGTCGCTGGGCCACGACAAACCCGTCGTCCTGCTGGAGCAGGCCGGCCGCACGTCGGCGCAAGCCGCCGCGGGCCTGGGTTGCGAGGTGGCGCAGATCGCCAAGTCCATCATCTTTCGCCGCGTGTCCGACAACGCGCCGGTGCTGGTGGTGGCCAGCGGCATCAATCGCGTGGACGAAGCCAAGGTGGCTGCGCGCGTGGGAGCGCTGGGCCGCGCCGACGCGCGTTTCGTGCGCGAGGCCACGGGCTACGCGATAGGCGGCGTATGCCCCATCGGCCATGCCATCAAGCCCGTGACCTTGCTCGACGAAGATCTGTTTCGCTACGACAGCCTGTGGGCGGCGGCAGGCCACCCGCATGCCGTGTTCAACCTCACGCCGCGGCAGCTCGAAGCCATGACGGGCGCGCCCGTGGCCGATGTGGCCTTGCGCGCATAGCGTCAAGCGGAACGCGCGACGAGCGATGGTTCCGCGTCCGTTGCGCCGGACGAGGCCACGACGTTGTGCACAAAGCGCAGCTTCTGGACGACGGCGGGCGCCAGCACGAAGGGGTATGCGTCCGGCATGCCCATGCTGCGGTTCAGGCTGTTCAGCGCATAGGTCAACGGAAACCAGCGGCGTATCAGGTTGCCGAAGCTCGCTTCGTCGACGGAAGTCTGGTCGGACAGCGTCGGCAGGCTCTCGTCGTCCGGGGCGAGGACGAGTCCGCACGCCGTCGCGGTGTCGAGCGTATCGACGATGTGCAGGTAGTGCGCCCACGTCTCCGCCCAGTCCTCCCATGGGTGCATCGTCGCGTATTCGCTGACGTATTCGTGCTCCCAGCCCGCCGGTGCGCCATTCGCGTAGTGCGAGTCGAGCGCGGCCTGGTAGTCGGCGCGCTCGTCGCCGAACTGGGCGCGGAACGGCTCGAGCCACCGGGTGCCGGCCACGAGCCGGTCGAAGTAGTAATGACCTATCTCGTGCCGGAAATGGCCGAGCAGCGTGCGATACGGCTCATGCATGTCCGCGCGGATCCGTTCGCGCGTCGCATCGTCGGCTTCCGCGAGATTCATGGTGATCAGCCCGTCCGCGTGTCCCGTCATCACGGGTTCCGCGTCCGTCGACTCCTTGAACGCAAAACTCATCCCGCGCTCCGGGTCCTGCGCGCGCGATTCGACCGGCAGCCCGAGCACGAGCAGCGTATACAACAGCCGGCGCTTCGCGGCTTCGAGCCGGTACCACAGCAAGCGGTTGTCGGGCGACGACAGGTTCGGAATCGTTTCGGTCAGCGCGCACGCCTGGCACAGCGCGTCGCTGCTGTCCGCGGGGATCATCCAGTTGCAGACGTTTTCGACGGCGTAATTGCCGCATTGGCGGTAGAGGCGGCCCGCGGCCTGCGGATGCAGGGCGCGCCATGCCTGCCCGCCCGCGGGTTCGAACGCGCCGACTTCGCCGACATCCGGAAGATAGCCGAGCAGCGAGTTGCAGCGCTCGCATTTGACGTTTTCGAAGAAAACCAACTGTGCGCACTGGCCGCAGTGGAAAGTTTTCATGGCGTATCGTCCTCGTTCTGAACTGCGGCCCTTGTCGTCGCGCGCGGGCAGGCCCTATTGCAGCAGTTGCAGCCGGCTCTTGGCCGTGCTGGCAGCCTGCGTGCTGGGATACTGGCTGATCAGCTTTTGCAGCGTGGCCTTGGCCGCAGCGCGGTTGTTCAGCTCGATCTGGCTGCCGGCGATCACCAGCAGGGCGTCGGGCGCGCGCGCGTCGTTGGGCGCGTCCTGCACCAGGCTGTTGAGCTGCGTGATCGCGCCCTTGAAGTCCTTGAGCGCGTAGCGACTGCTGCCTTGGTAGAAGCGGGCCGACGGCGCCAGGTCGCTGTTGGGGTAGAGGGCGACGAAGGCGGACAGCGAGTCCGACGACTCTTTGTACTGGCCCTTGCGGAACAGGTCGATGGCGTTGTTGTAGGTGGCGGCTTCCTGCGGGTCGGCAACCGGGCCGCCAGGAGCGGTCGCGGCGCCTTGCTGGGCATTGCCGGCGGCCTGTTGCTGCGGTTGCGGACGCGACAGTTCTTCGATCTGTCCGCGCAATTGGGCGAGCTGCTGCTGCAGCGCTTGAATCTGGTCGGACAGTTGCAGCTGGGCGCGCTGGCTCTGTTCGAATTGCTGGCGCAGTTCGAGAATGGCACGGCGCGCGTCATCATCGGCAAATGCATAGGCCGGTGTCGTCGCGGCGGCGCAAGCCAGGCTGGCGATCAGCGCCAGTCGGCGCAAAGTTGTTGCTCGGTCTCGCATGTTATTTCCACGTGACAGAAAAGCAAACGTCGGGACCGGGTCCCGACGTGGATATTCAAAGTCGGAACTGCCGGTCTATGTCGGCAGGCCGATTCCATCCATGCTTAGCGGATGTAGTCGATGTCGGCACGGCGGTTTTGCGCCCAATCGGACTCTTCGTGGCCGAGGGCCTTGGGCTTTTCCTTGCCGAAGCTGATCGTTTCGATTTGGCTGTCGCTCACGCCCAGCAGCGTCATTTGGCGACGAACGGCTTCGGCGCGGCGTTGGCCCAGAGCCAGGTTGTATTCGGAGCCACCGCGTTCGTCGGTGTTGCCTTCAATCTTGATGTGTTGTTGCTGGTGACCGGCCAGGTAGCGGGCATGGGTTTCAACCAGGCCGCGGTATTGTTCGGCGACGCTGTAGCTGTCAAAGTCGAAGTAGACCGAGCGTTGCTGAGCCAGCACGCTGTTCGGATTGAACGGGTCCATGGGATCGCCAGAGGTGCCACCGCCAGCGCCGCCGCCGGCACCGGCGTTCTTGTCGAGGGGAACGGAGCTACAGGCCGCCAAAGCGGCGGTCAGAGCAGCGAGGGAAAGGCTTTTGGCAATGCGCGACTTCATGATGGTTCCTTTATTGAGAGAAGAGCACACGTGTTATCGGGTAAATGGGCCCCACGTTGGTTCACGTATTTCCCCGTTCAAGACAGACAGCGTCTGACGTACGCGGCCGTCGCTCGATACGCCTGCCAGTACACTCCGCCCGCCTTGGACGGTAGCATAAAGCACCTGCATGCCATTCGGTGCAAAGCTTGGTGATTGATCATCGGTGCCATCAGTCAACAAGACTTCACTGCCTGTGGCCAGGTTCAGCGAAGCGATACGGAACGAACCGTCGCGTCTTGCAACGTACAGGAGCGTCGATCCATCGGGGGAAATTCGGGGTGAAATGTTGTAACTGCCATTAAACGTCAAGCGGCGCGCTTCGCTGCCGTCCAGGCCGGTTTGGTATATCTGCGGGCCGCCGCTGCGGTCGCTGGTGAAGACCAGCGACCGGCCGTCCGGCGTGAAGAAGGGCTCGGTGTCGATGCCGGGCGAGCGGGTCACGCGGCGCATGCTGGAGCCCCCGCTGGAGGGGACGATATAGATCTGCGACAGGCCGTCGCGCGTCAGCGCCACGGCCAGCTGGGAGCCGTCCGGCGACCAGGCCGGCGCGCTGTTGTTGCCCTTGAAGTTGGCCACGGGCGTCTGGGCGCTGGTGGCCAGGGTCTGCACATAGACCACCGGCTTGCCGGTATGGAAGCTCACATAGGCCAGGCGGGCGCCGTCGGGCGACCAGGTGGGCGAGATGATGGGCTCGCGCGAGCGCAGCGCCACTTGCGGGTTCTGCCCGTCGGCGTCGGCCACCTGCAGCTCGTAG
>DASWPO010000121.1:0-7683 GCA_036404015.1 Bordetella sp.
AGCCGCCCAGGACCAGGAGCGCGGCCAGCGACAGGAGGCAAGGCGTCCGGCGCGCCATCATTCGCTCGCCAGCGCCACGACGGGATCGAGCCGCGCGGCCTGGCGCGCCGGCATGAAACCGAAGACGAGTCCCGTCGCCAGCGCGCAGGCGAAGGCCCCGAGGATGCCCCGCACCGAGAAGATCACCGGCACGTTCCAGGCGATCAGCGCCGCGCCCAGCCCCAGGCCAATGGCCACGCCCGCGCAGCCGCCCACCAGCGACACCACCACCGCCTCGGAGACGAACTGGCGCTGGATGTCGCGCCGGCGCGCGCCGGTCGCCATGCGGATGCCGATTTCGCGGGTACGCTCGCGCACCGTCATGAGCATGATGTTCATGATGCCGATGCCGCCCACGACCAGGGAGATCGCCGCGATCAGCCCCAGCATCAGGGTCAGCGTCTGCTGCGTGTCTTCCTGGGCCTTGACCGCGGCGGCAGCGTTGTAGACCTTGAAATCCTGGATGCGATGGGCGGCCGCGAGCGCGTCGGTGATGCGCGCGGCCGTCTCGTCGGACTTGGCGATGTCGGCGACCAGCACCGAGATCCACGACAGCTTGGTGGTGCCGACCACGCGCCGGCTGCCCGTGGAGAAGGGCATCAGCACCACGTCGTCGTCATCCGAGTCGCCGGTGACGGCGCCTTTCTCGCTCATCTCGCCGATGATCTGAAACGGCACGTTGTTGACCAGCAGGTACTGGCCGATCGGATCGCGGCCGCCGTACAGGCGTTCGCGCACCTTCTTGCCCAGCACGACGACGGTGGCGAGTTCCTGCTCGTCCTTCGCGGTGAAGAAGAGCCCGCGCACCGGATGCCAGCTCAGGATGGCCGGTGCGCGGCTGGCCACCGCCCACAGGCTGGAGGCCGTGTCCACGCTGCCGGCGCGCAGCGTGACCTGGCCCTTGAGGAAGGGCATGGCGTCGGCCACGCCGGGAACCCGGCGTATCACGTCCACGTCGGCCTCGGACAGCGTGCCGCCCGGCGCGCGCGGGTTGTCGCTGCCGGGAATGACGTACATGCGATTCGTGCCGTAGATGGCCATCTTGGCGATGACCTGCGCCTGGGTGCCGTTGCCCACGGCCAGCATGACGATGACCGAGGCCACGCCGATGATGATGCCGAGCAGGGTCAACAGCGTGCGGAACTTGTTGACGCTGAGCGCGCGCCAGGCTGACGTCATCGCCTCGCGCGCGTCGGTCCAGGCGCTGGCGGCGTGGTTCACGCCCGCCGCCATCCGGGCCGCGAAGCTCTCCGGCGCGAGCGAGGGGGCGGCGGGGACTTGCACCGCCCCGGAATCGGCGATCACCTGGCCGTCCTTGATCTCGATGACGCGCCGGGCCTGCGCGGCCACGTCGCGGTCGTGGGTGATGAGGATGACCGTATGGCCGGCCTCGGCCAGTTCGCGCAGCAAGGCCATGACCTCGGCGCCGCTCTTGCTGTCCAAGGCGCCCGTGGGCTCGTCGGCCAGGATGATGTGGCCGCCGTTCATCAGAGCGCGGGCAATGGAGACGCGTTGCTGCTGTCCGCCGGAGAGCTGGCTGGGGCGATGGCCCAGGCGCTCGGCCAGGCCCAGGCGCGCCAGCAGCCTGGTGGCCCGGGCCTCGCGTTCGGCCGCCGGCTGGCCGGCGTAGACGGCCGGCACTTCGACGTTGCGCAGCGCGTCGAGCGTGCGGATCAGGTGGTAGCCCTGGAAGACGAAGCCGAAGGCCTCGCGCCGCAGCCAGGCCAGTTCGTCGGCCGAGAAGGCGGCGATGTCCTGGCCGGCGAAGCGGTACTCGCCCGAACTCGGCCGGTCCAGGCAGCCCAGGATATGCATGAGGGTGGACTTGCCCGACCCGGAGGCGCCCATGATGGCGACGAACTCGCCCGCGGCCAGGGACAGCGACACCCCGCGCAGCACCTCGGTGGCGGGGCTGCCGTCCGCGCCGCCGTAGGACTTGCGGATGTCGCGCAGGTCGATCAAGGCAATAACCGGCGCGGCCACCGCTACCACTGGAATCTCCCGTCGGCGGCCCGCGCGTGCCGGATGCCCGTCACCAGCCTGTCGCCCGGCTGCAAGCCGGACAGCACCTCGGCCTGCAGGCGGTCGCGCACGCCGGTGCGCACCTCTCGGGCGACGAGGCGCCCGCCCGATTCCTGGACCTGGGCGGCGTAGCGGTCCGGCTTGCCGGGTTCGGCCTGCATGGCCGTCAGCGGCGCCAGCACCACGCCGTGCGCGGCGGCCTCGACAAAGAACACCTGGGCGCTCATCTGCGGCATCAGCGCGCCGTCGGCGTTGTCCACGTCGAACAGCACCGTGTAGAGCACGACTTTGCCCGCCGTGGGCACGGATGACGCCTTCTGCGAATCCGATGATTCCGACTCGGAGGGATTGGGCGGCGCGGGCAGGATCTGGCGGACCTTGCCCGTCCAGCGCCGGTCGTCGCCCAGGGTGGTGAAGTACACCGGCATGCCCGGCTTGACCCGGCGCACGTCGGCCTCCGATACCTGGGTCCACACCGTCATGGTGGACAGGTCGGCGATGCGCAGGATCTTGGGGGTGGCGTAGGTGGCGTTGATCGTCTGGCCCTCGCGGGCGTCGAGCGTGACCACGGTGCCCGCCATGGGCGCATAGATGCGGGTGTAGCCGAGCTGGGCCTGGTCGCCCTGCAAGGTGGACGACGCGCCGGCGATCTGCGCCTTCAAGTTGGCGATGCGGGCCTCGGCCACGCGCAGCGCGGCCTGGGCCGATTGCAGGTCCTCGTCGCGGGTGGCGCCCTCGGCGGCCATGCGGCGCTGGCGGTCGTATTGCTGGCGGGCCAGGTCGCGGTCGGCCTCCTGCTCGGCGAGCTGCGCGCGCAGGCTGTCGAGCGCCGCGCGGTCGGCATCGACCTTGGCCTGTTGCACCGAGGGGTCGATCTCCACCAGCAGGTCGCCTTGCCTGACCGGGCTGCCGGGCTGGGCCGCGATGCGGCGGATCGCGCCCGAGGCCTGGGCGCCCACGTCCACGTAGCTGCGCGGCTGGATCACGCCCAGCGCGGTCACGCTCACTTCGATGTCGCCGCGGCCGATGGCCACGGTATCGATCATCTCGCGCGTGCGCAGCAAGGACCAGAGCAGCAAGGCCAGGACGATGACGAGAGCGGGGACGACAATGCGCGGGCGCAGCGGAATCGGATTCTTGGACATCTTGTGTTGCGATGGCCTCAGGATGAATGGGTTGCGGCCGGCCGGCGGCGGCAGGCGTGCCAGAGACCCACCATGAGGGGAAGGGCCAGCGCCAGCCAGGCCGCCCAGTGCCAGGCGCCCGTGCCAAGCAGGGCTGCCAGCAGGCCGAACACCATGAGCGCGGCAAGCGCCAGCGGAATCCGCCAGATGTTCCAGGAGGATCGGGTCATGGCATGGCACTCGGGGTCGTGGCCGGGACACCGTGCGCCAGCTTGTCCCGCCGCGCCGTCGTGGCCTGGCGGCGGGCGAACCAGAGGTAGAGGCCGCTGGCCAGCACGACGATGGTGATGAGATCGAGCGCCGCCCAGAGGATCTTGAGCGGCAGGCCGCCGTAGTCGCCGAAGTGCAGAGGGCGCGACACTTCGAGCGCCCGCAAGTACCAGGGCATCTCGACCACGGCCGTCAGCTCGCCGCTGCGCGCGTCCACCAGGACCGGCGTGAACAGCCGCGAGGTCAAGGCGCTGCTGCCGTGCCCCCACAACAGGTAGTGGTGGGGACTGCCGTTGTCGTCGCCAGGAAAGACGACACTGGTGAACGTGGTGCCCGGCGCCGCGCGCTGCGCCGTCTCCAGCGCGGCCTGGGGCGAAACCAGTTCCGACAGCGCCGGCGCCTGCTTGCCCTGCCAGGGAGCCAGCATGGCCCGGACATCGGTGCGCTGCCACAGCCCGAAAAGCGGCGTGGACAACTCGTTCATGAGGCCGGTCGCGCCCACCACGAAGGTCCAGGCCAAGGTCACGATGCCCAGCAGGTTGTGCAGGTCGAGCCATCGCAGGCGCCGGCTGCGGCCGGCGCGCACCGTGCCGAAGTCGAGCTTCTTCATGAAGGGGCCGTACAGCACGGCGCCGGACACGATGGCGATCACGAACAACAGCGCCATCACGGCCAGGAACAGTTCTCCGGGCAGGTCGGCAAAAAGATCCATGTGCAGGCGCAGCATCCAATCCATGAAATCCATGGGCCGCTTGCCCAGCGGCTGGGATTGCTCCAGCACCTGGGCCGTGCGGGCATCGAAGCGGATGAAGTGCCGGGATTTGGGATGCTTTTCAGCCTCCTCGAAGGACGGCGCCATCCAGGCATAGACCTGGGGCTCGTCGTCGTCCACGAACATCGATGTCACTACTTCGCTCGGATACAGGCCGCGGGCGGCCGAGGCCAGCGCGTCCAGGCCGGCGTTGGGCGCGCCGGCCGGCAGGTCCGCGTAGGTGCGCGGCTCCTGCCAGTCGTGGATCTCTTCGGAAAAGACCAGGGGCAGGCCCGTCAGGCAGATCACCAGCAGGAAGAGGGTGCAGACCAGGCTGGACCATTTGTGGATGGCCGTCCAAAGTCTCAGGTTTCGAAAATGCAGCGTGGTCATGCTCGTCTCTTGACTGTGTGTCCTGGGGGGCCTGTCTCGTCGACCGTCACATCTTCCAGCGCAAGGTCAGCATCGCTGTCCTGGGCGCCCCCGGGAAGTTCTGGTTCCAGGTGGAGCCGATGCTTTCGTAGTAGCGCCGGTTGAAGATGTTGGCAATATAGAGCGAGACATCCATGTGTTCGTTGATGACGTAGCCGAGCTTGAGATCCGCCGTCATGTAGCCGGGCTGCGTCAAGTGCGCCACGCCATCATCGGAGTAGTAGCTGCTGGAGACATTCAACCCGGCTCCCACGCTATAGCGGGACCATGATCCGGGAAGCCGGTAATCGGCCCACAGCTTGAAGGAGTGCTTGGGGGCGATCTGGCTGAATGTCTGGGCGCCGATTCCTTCCGTGCCGCCGTCGTCCGAGCCCAGGCTGCGCACGCTGGTGTAGGCGTAGCCCGTGTACAGGCTGAGTCCGGGGTAGACCTCGCCCGAGAGGGAGGCTTCCAGGCCTCGGCTGCGGGCCTTGCCCTGGGCGATGGAAATGCCGGAGAAGGGATCCTCCGTCGGGTCGGCCACGGCCCGGTTCTCCTGGGTAAGCTGGAACAACGCCAGGCCCGTGTTCAGTTTGCCGTCGAGATACGTTCCCTTGAGGCCGACTTCGTACTGATTGCCCTGCATCGGCTTGATCAGCTCGCCGTTCTTGTCGCGCGCGCTTTGGGGCGTAAAGACCGTGCTGTAGCTGGCATAGGCCGAGTAGGTCTGGTTGAGGTCGTAGATCAGCCCGCCATAGGGCGTGAGATGGCCATTGACCTGGTCACGGGTGGTCGGGCTGCCGAAGGGGTTCTGGTCCGCATCGGGCGTCGCGCTCGCCCGCCACCACATGACGTTGCCGCCCAGCACCAGGGTCAGCGGGTCGGCCAGCTTGAACCGGGCGTTGCCGTAGGTGGTGTACTGGGTCGTGACCGTGGTCGTCGCCGTCGTGGTAAGGGGGCCGTTGTAAGGCGGGAGCTCGACCGGATCGAAGAGGTTGGCCGTGGCCGTGGTGACGCCGAAAATATTCCGCAGGTAGTCGTCGACCCGCTGGTAATTCATGCCCAGTGTCAGATGATGCTGCCGCCCCGCCAGTTCGAACGGGCCATCGACATACATGTCCAGCACATCTTGCGTGTTGTGGCCGCTGTCCCCGCCGCCCCATGACATGCGCGTGATGCCGGTGGCGGGATCCACGCCGCCGCAGCAGGGAAAGGAGCCCCGCATATCGGCCGTGTTGGACAAGCGGGTGCCGGCCAGCTTGAACTTCCAGTCGTTGCCGAAACGATGCTCGACGTCGAAAAACGCCGAGTTCGACTCGTAGCGGTCGTAGTCGTTCGTGCCGCCCAGGTAGGCCTTGGGATTCTGGATCAGCTGGTAGTTGCTGTACGCGGGATAGCCCAGCGCCATGGAACGCATGGAGAGCCGCTGGTAGCTGCCGCCGATGTCCACTTTGGTGGCGGGGGTGAGGTCCGCTTCCACGATGCCGTACAGCAGGCCAGGGCGCTTGTAGGTCGAGTCCTGGTAGAGATCGGTGCTTTCATACGAGCCGACGATCCGGGCCCGCACCGTCTTGTCCTGGTTGAGCGGGGTCGACAGGTCGGCCATGCCGCGGGCTTCATGGTTCGTGCCCAGGCGCAATTCGGCGGATGCGGCGAGGTCGTCCAAGGGACGCTTGCGCACCAGGTTGATGGTGCCGCCGGGGCCGCCGAAGCCGTTGTACAGGCCGGCCGGCCCGCGCAGCGTCTCGACGTGGTCGTACATCGCCAGGTCCGGCGCCAGCAGGCCGTTGGCCGCGTTGAGCGCGAGCGGCAGGCCGTCCAGCTGCATCGAGTCGACGGGAAAGCCGCGCGAGAACAGGTCCACGCGCTCGTCCCGGTAGGGCGTCACGACCATGCCGGGCGTCTTGCGCAGGGCATCGTACATGTCGTCGAGGTTCTGGGCCTGGATCTGCTCCTGCGTCACGACGCTGACGGACTGGGGAATCTCCCTTTGGGTCAGCGGCGTTTTCGAACCGACCATCGTGGGAGGGTTGAGGCGCTGCGCCTCGGTCTGCACCGCATCCCCCGTGACCGCGATGGCCGGCATTTGCGCCACCGACGATGGGTTGCCTTGCGCCAGGGTCACATTGTTGCCCTCGCGCCGGTAGGTGATGGCGGTGCCGCGCAGCAGCGACTGCAAGGCCTGTTCCGGCGGCAGGTTTCCCGACACCGCCGGCGCGTTCAATCCATTGACCAGGTCCTGCGAGAAGAAGATCTGCAGCGAGGTCTGCTCGCCCAGCTGCAGCAGGGCCTTGCCCAGGGACTGGGCCGGGATGCTGACGTGGACGGGCGCCTCCTGCGCGCGGGCGGCGACCGGCATGGCGCCCAGCGCCAAGGCGGCCGAGATGGCCAGGGCGCCCATGTCCCGGCGCCGGCCGAGGCGCGGGTGTCGTTTTCTGATGCGGCTTGCGGTGGTGATGTTCACGATGCTTCGTCTTCCCATGAATGTATGCAGCGCCGAGCGGCGCCCAACCCCCTTGGCCAAGGGTCTCGGCGGGGCGTATGGAAACGCCCCCCTCATGGAAAGAAACGAATGAACCCGCCAAGCACCGTAATCTAAATGAGAACTATTTTGTAACGGGGCCGTTCCAGCCTGCCGCGCGGACCTCCCCGAGCGGGGCAGGCCGCGGCACGTCCGGCATGTCGGCGGGGCCGGCATCAGCGCCCCACGACCTGCAAGCGGCCATCGGGCGCTTGCAGCACCCGCACCGGCGCAATGGCCGGCAGCGCGTTCATCATCGCCAGCGGATCATCGATGCCGAACACCCCACCCACCCGGTACTGCGCCAGGCCTGGCGCGGCGAATGAAGCCGGCATCGGCAGGTAGCGGTTCATCTCTTGGACGACCTGCGCCAGCGGCATGTCCTCGAACACGATCTTGCCGCGCTGCCAGGCGGCGACGTTGGCCGCATTGACGGGGGCGACCTGGCCCAGGGTTCCTTTGGCGTCGGTGACGACGCCCTGGTCGGCCGTGAGCTGCCGGGTCGTGCGGTCCCACCAGGGGCCCGCGGACACGTCCACGGCCCC
>DASWPO010000122.1:0-2833 GCA_036404015.1 Bordetella sp.
GAAAATAAGCACGATGGCGAAGCATGTCGCCAGGAACGTGACGCTGTCCGAGACGGTCTGCGCCCGCAGCATCAGGTATCCCAGCCCGCTGGGCGCCCCGATCAGCTCCGACACCAGGGCGATCTTCCAGCCGATGCCGTACGCGATGCGGATCGCCGACAGGATATAGGGCACCAGCAGCGGCAGCGTAATGCGCCACCAAACGCGCGGCGCCTTGCGGGTGAAGCTGCGGCCCATTTCCATCAAATCGCCGTCGATGGCGCGCAGGCCCTCGCTGATATTGACCAGGCAGAAAGGCACCAGGATGGCCACTTCGACGAAGATCACGCTGAAGTCGCCGACGTCGAACCAGATGGCCGCCAGGATGGCCCAGCCGATGGCGGGAAAGGAGTTCAATACCGGCTTGATGCGCTCCTGGACGATCAGCTCGCACACCGGCACGCCCGCGGCCAGGAAGGCCAGCGCGCCGCCCAGGACGCCGGCGATGACAACCGAAGCGACCACGCGCACGGTGGAAGCGGCGGTGTGGCCCAGGAACTCCGGATTGATGAACAGGTCCAGCAGGCGCCTGCCCACCGCCAAGGGGCCGGGCAGGACGAATTCCGGCAGACCGCGGGCCATGGCCCACCAACCGACCAGGAACAGCACGACCAGCCCTTCGCCCAGCAGGCGTTCGGGCCAGGTCGGGGCGTCCACATCGCCGCCCTTGGAAATTTTCTTATTGGACATACTGCCGCGACAACCGGTTCTGCAAGGGTGAAAACACCAGGCGATCGACGCCGTAGACGAAGATGACGATCAGGATGATGGCGACGAAGATCGTCTGGGTGTCGAAGTCCTGGCGCGCCATGTTGATCAGATAGCCCAGGCCGGCGTTGCCGCCGAACAGTTCCGCCGTCAGCGTGACTTTCCAGGCGACGCCGAACATGATGCGCAGCGTGGCGAACACGAAGGGATAGAGCAAAGGCACGAGCACGCGCGTGAATTGCCTGAAGCGATTGCGGGAAAAGCTCTGCGCCATCTCGACCAGCTCGCCGTCGACATTGGCCAGCCCCGCCGCGAGGTTGACCAGGGCGAAGGGCGTCAGCACGGCGCTGATCGCGAACACCACCGAGCTGGAATTGATGCCGAACCACATCACGGCCAGCAGGGCCCAGCCCACGCCCGGGAACGCGTTCAGGAAAGGCGCCAGCCTGCGATGGATGGCAAAGCGCAAGACGGGCACGTAATAGGCCAGCAGCGCAAGCGCGGCGCCGATCGCGAACGACAGGACGATCGCGCCCAGCACGTGGCCGATGGACACGGCCAGATGCCACAGCTGATGCGGATTGGCCAGGAAGCGGTATAGCCCGACCGCGACTTCTCCGGGCCCCGGCAATAGCAGCGGCGGCAGCACCCATGACGCCGCTTCCCATATCGCCAGGAAAGCCAGGGTGAACCCATGCGCGGCGGCGCGCTTGGAAAAGCGCGCGCGTCCCGCGGCAGCGTGGCGCGCGCTCAATGCCGTGGACATCGCTATGCCCTACGCCCGGGGGGCCTGGTCCCAGACCAAGGTGCGAATGTCGGGGAAGGACTTCAGCACGCCCATGTCGCGCGCCAGTTCGTAGAACTTCATGATGGCGACGGCGTGCTCTTCGCTGAAATAGCCGGGCACGTCCGAATTCTTTTCGAACCACCAGTCGAAGAAGGCGGGCTCGAGGCCGCTTTCCTTCGACACCGCGCCGAAGACTTCCGCGCGGTTGGCCAGCGCGTAGCGCTTCGATTCGCGGAACATGCGGCAGAACTCCACATAGGCCTGCGGCTGTTTTGCCAGGCGCTCGGGATAGGCGATGTTCACCGCGCTGATGAACTGCATCTTGAAGGTTTCGTTGTTGTCGCGCGCGGTTTCCGCGATCAGGCGGTATTCGCCCGAATGCATGGCGCGATAGGCCTGGCTGTGGATCAGCGTCGCCGCGTCGATCTTGCCGGTGGAAAGCGCGGCCGGCAGGTTCGGCGCCTGGATTTCCACCTGCTGCACATCGCCGCCTTCCAGGGCCATGTTCAAGCCGTATTTCCTGTTCAGCGCGATGCGTATCTGCGTATAGCCGGTGGACCGCAGGCCATAAGAGCCCAGCGTCTTGCCTTTCAGGTCCTGCGCTGTCTTGATGGGACTGTCTTTCGGCACCCAGACGCCGGAGCCTTCGCCCGCCACGGCCGACCGCAGCGCCGTCGCCAGGACGCGCACGTCCAGTCCGCGCTCCTGCGCCATCGGCAGGCTGATCGCCGCCGCCATGATGACGTCGTACTGCTTGGCCGACGTCGCCTGGATAAGCTGCGGAATGGCCAGGCCGCGGGTCTCGACCGTGATCAGGTCGGACGGGATCTTGCCGTTGCGCATCGCCCAGGTCACGCAGTCATAAGCGGGATCGAGCAGATAGGCGTAGGTAATGCGCTGGCGCGACTGCGAAAAACTGGGGCGGGCCACGCCCATCAGCGCCGGAAGGGCCGCCATTTTCAGGACACTACGACGATGCATCACGCTTCTCCGCTAGGGGATTGGGTTTCCATGGCCCGGAACAGGCTGACCAGATGGTCGCGCTGCGCCGCCAGCGCTGCGCTGTCCAGCCTGCGCGGCCGGGGAGTATCCACGATCAGTGTTTCGAGCACGGTTGTCGGTTTCTTGGAAAGCAGGACGATCCGGTCGGCCAGTTGCAGGGCTTCGTCGATATCATGCGTGACGAACACGACGGTCTTGCCGGTGCGTTGCCAGATCTGCTCGATCTCGACGCGCATGCGGGCGCGCGTATTCGGATCCAGCGCGGAAAACGGCTCGTCCATGAAAATGATCTTGGGG
>DASWPO010000123.1:0-15936 GCA_036404015.1 Bordetella sp.
CCTGCACCGCCCGGAAGAGGATCATCGACTCGATGTTCCAGGCCATGCCGCACATCAGGCTCGACAGCGTGAACAGGCCGGCCGACATGGAGAACAGCCAGCGGGTCGACACGGCGCGGTTGAGGTAGCCCGACAGCGGGATCATCACCAGCTCGGCCATGAGGTAGGCCGTCTGGACCCAGCTGACCTCGTCCGGCCCGGCGGCCAGCCCTGCCTGGACGTCATTGAGCGACGCCGACACGATCTGGATGTCGAACAAGGCCATGAACTGGCCGAACGCCATGATCCAGAAGATCGTGAACTTCATGGACAAGGGCATGGCCGCCGGGTTGTCGGACCAATCACGTCCCAGGGCGCTCAGTTTTCCGAACATCTTGCCGCTTTCCCTCGTTGCATCTTTTGTATATTATGATCGACATATAAATGATGATCGTAATACAAAGATCGTCCTTCCACAAGACACGGATCCCGACAGGAGAAAACATGGACAACGCGGCCAGGACCGCACCGGCAGCAGGCAGCGCTTCCGGCGACGCCGCTCCCGCCCCCCTGCCTCGCGCCAAGCGCGGCAGGCCCTCGCGCCGGACGCTGCTGGCATCCGGCATCGCCCTCGCGGCCATCGTCGCCGGCGCCCTCTGGATCTTTGCCCGGCCCGCCTCCGAGTCGACCGACGACGCCTATATCGGCGCCGACACGACCACGGTCGCGCCCAAGGTCCGGGGCCTGGTCGAAGCCGTGCTCGTGCACGACAACCAGCACGTGCATGCCGGCGAACCCCTGGTGCGCATCGACCCGGAAGAATTCGACGCCCGGGTGCAAAGCGCCCAGGCCGCCCTGGCCGATGCCGACGCCCAGGTCGCCGCGGCGCAGGCCGCGCTGGCCAGCCTGGACGCGGAAGAACGGCTGGCCGAAGCGAACGTGGCGGCGGCCCGGACCTCCATCCGCTCGGCCAATGCCACGTCGGAACAGGCCAAGGCCGACTACCGGCGCTACACCGCGCTGATCGGCAGCGGCGCGGTGGCCGAGCGCGACACGGATACCTACAAGACGGCCGCGATCAATGCCGAGCAGAATGCGGCCCGGGCCCAGGCCATGCTGGCGGTCTCGGAGCGCGAGTCCGGCGTGACCCAGGCCAGGCGGGCGACCCTCGAAGCGGCGCGCCAGAAAGCGCAGGCGCAGCGCGCCAGCGCCGTGGCCGCGCTCGACCTGGCCCGGCAAGACCAGCGGCACGCGCTGATCCTCGCGCCGATCGACGGCGTGATCGGCAACCGGCAGGTGCAGGTCGGGGATTATGTGCAGCCGGGTTCGCGCCTGCTGACGCTGGTGCCGTTGAACGCCCTCTACGTCACGGCCAATTTCAAGGAAACGCAGACCCGCGACATGCGGGTCGGACAAGCCGCCACCATCGATATCGACGCGCTGGGCCATACGCTCAAGGGCCGCGTGGAAAGCTTCGCCCCCGGGTCCGGCTCGACGTTCTCGCTGCTGCCCTTCGAGCCCGGCACCGGCAATTTCACGAAGATCGTGCAGCGCATCCCCGTGCGCATCCACTTCGACGCGGACCAGCCCGGCGCGGATACCCTGCGCCCCGGCCTGTCCGTCACCGCCAAGGTGCGCCTGGTGGATTGAACCCGTCAGCGCACGGGCACGGCCGGATAATCCAGCAGGTCGGCCTTGCCGCCCGCCAGCGTGTTGCGCCGGCGCTCGACGACGCCGTGCGGGAACCCGGGCGGCACCGCGCTGGCCGCGTCGAGCCGGGCAATGTGCCCGGCATCGAGCTTGACCTGCGCCGCCGCCAGGTTGTCGGCAAGCTGCGCGGGCGTGCGCGGGCCGAGGATGGGCAGCACGCCCTTGGACAGCACCCAGGCGATGGCCACCTGGCCGGGCGACACGTCCAGCGCCTGCGCGACGGCCAGCACCGCATCGACGGCGGCCGTCTTGGTATCGCTGCTCTCGTCGTGGATCACCGCGCCCAGCCCTTCCTTGCGGCCCGTCTCGCCCTTGCGGTACTTGCCGGTCAGCAGGCCGCCGCCCAGCGGCGACCAGCCCACGGTGCCCAGGCCGAACGCCGCCGCCATCGGCAGCAGCTCCTGCTCCACGGTGCGCTCGACCAGGCTGTATTCGAGTTGCAGCGCCGAGATGGGCGCCCAGCCGCGCAGTTCGGCGATCATCGCCGCCGTCGCCACGCGCCAAGCGGGAAAGTCCGAGAGCCCGAGGTAGATCACCTTGCCGGCGCGGACCAGGTCGTCGAGGCCGCGGACGATCTCCTCCGCGGGCGTGACGCCGTCGGGCATGTGCGCCCACAGCAGATCGATGCGGTCGGTCTTCAGTCGCCTGAGACTCGCCTCGACCGACTGCACCATGGCCTTGCGGCTATTGCCCGTGCCCTGCAGCCCGCTGTCCGGCGCCGAACCCAGCGCGAACTTGGTGGCCAGCACGATGTCGTCCCGGTCCTGGGCGATGAACTCGCTGAGCATGGCCTCGGACTGCCCGAACTGATAGGCATCGGCGGTGTCGATGAAGTTGCCGCCGGCCGCGCGGTACGCGTCGTACACCACCTTGGCCTCGTCGCGCTGGGAGCCGTAGCCCCAGCCCGTGCCGAAATTGCCCGTGCCCAGGGAAAGGGATGAAACCTTCAGGCCGGTACGGCCGAAAACGCGGTAACGCATGGAAGACCTCTATCGAAGAAAAGCGCGCAAGCCGCGGCTTGCCTGGCTTGCGCTAAGTTAACTTGCAAATTGCAAGTTAAAAATTTAATAGAGGTAGCTTGCATTATGCAAGTAAAAAATCCAGGCGCGTTCCTTTCAATGAGCGGGGTTGAGGCCCGATATCATGGCGCGCGGTCTCCCCGGCCAGCCCATGGCGGCTGCGGGCTGAACGCCTCCAGCAGGAAGTCGCTCATCGCCCGGACCTTGGCCGGCGGCATGCGGTCGGCCGAACGGACCAGATGAATGCCGCCCAGGTCGGCCGCTTCGTCGTCGAGCTGCACGGAGGCCAGCAGGCCGCCGCGCAGCGCATCGGCCACGATGAACTCCGGCTCGTACAACACGCCGAGCCCGGCCACGGCCGCGGCGATGAGCGCATCGCCGTTATTGGCGCGCAGGTTGCCCCTGACGGCCACGCGCCGCTCGCCGTGCCTGCCGTAGCGCCAGACGTCGGGACGCGACAGGTCGGACAAGGAAAAACTCAGGCAATTGTGGCTGGACAAGGCCGCCCAGGTTTGGGGGAAGCCCTGCCGGGCCCAGTACTGCGGCGCGGCGCAAACAACCATGGCGCTGTCGGCCAGCTTGCGGGCGACGAGCCGGCTGTCCTTGAGCGCTCCCACGCGCAGGGTCAAGTCCCAGCCCTCTTCCACCAGGTCGACCACACGGTCGTTCAGCCCCAGGTCGACGACCACGCCCGGGTGCTCGCGGCAGAATGCCGGCAGCAGCGGCGCGATGTAGCGCACCCCGAACGACAAGGGCGTATTCAAGCGCAGCAGCCCCGTCGCCTGCGCGCGCTGCGATGCAATGGCGGCCTCGACTTCCTCCAGCTCGGGCAACAGGCGGCCGCAGGCATCCAGGTATTGCTGGCCGGCCTCGGTCAGGCTCAGCTTGCGCGTGCTGCGGTGAAAAAGCCGGGCGCCCAGCCGGTCTTCCAGCGCGTTCAGGTGCTTGGCCGCCATGGCGGGCGACATAGCCATCTGGCGGGCGGCCGCCGACAAGCTGCCCATGGCGGCAGCCTTGGCAAAAACCTGCATTCCCGTCATGCGATCAAGCATATTTATCACCATCAGTTGAAACTGAAATAAATAATATGCCAATTATCGAATCAAGGGTTGAGGATTAAAGTTCAAGCCTTGTCGAACCCCACACCATCAGGCCTTTTCCCCATGCCATCCCGCACCGCCTCGACCAACCCGCTCCCCCGCAACCCGTCTCGCCGGGAATGGCTCGCCGCCACGGCCCTGGGCGGCCTGGCCATGATGGCCGGCTGCGCCTCGCCGGCCGCCTCACCCTGGAGCCGGACCGCGGCGATAGACGCCGTCCTCGATGACGCCACGCGCAGCGGCCACCTCGTCGGCGCCACCGTCATCGCCGCGCAGGACGGCAAGATCGTCTACCGGCGCGCCGCCGGGTTGGCCGACCGCGAAGCGGGCCGGCCCGTGCGCGAAGACGAGATCTACCGCCTGGCCTCGATGACCAAGGCCATCGTCTGCGTCACGGCCCTGGCGCTGGCCGACCAAGGCCTGCTCCACCTGGACGATCCCGTCACCCGCTGGCTGCCGGATTTCCGCCCCCGGCTGCCCGATGGGCGCGCGCCCGTCATCACGCTGCGGCATCTGCTGACCCATACGGCCGGCTTGAGCTATGGCTTTCTCGAAGCGCCCGATGGCCCCTACCACCGGCTGGGCGTCTCCGACGGCATGGATGCCTCGGGCCTGACGCTCGCGCAGAACCTGGAGCGGATCGCCGCCGCGCCCCTGCTCTTCGAACCGGGCGCGGGCTGGCATTACTCCGTGGCGATCGACGTGCTGGGCGCCGTGATCGAACGCGCGACCGGCCTGCCGCTGCCGGCCGCCGTGCAGCGCCTCGTCACCGGGCCGCTGGGCCTGTCGAGCCTGGCCTTTAGCGTCGCCCCCGGCACCGTCCTGGCCACCCCCTACGGCGATGCCACCCCGCAGCCGGCCCGCATGACCGAGCCGTTCTCGCTGAAATTCGGCGGCAGCGCCATCGTCTACTCGCCCGCCCGCGCCTTCGACGCGAACGCGTTTCCCTCGGGCGGCACCGGCATGGTGGGCACGGCAGCCGATTACCTGCGCTTTGCCGAAGCCTTGCGCACGGGCGGATCCGGCCTCATCCGCCCCGAAACCGTGGCGGCCATGACGCGCAGCGTCACGGGCAAGCTGGCCATCGGCGCGGCCGGCCCCGGCTTCGGCTGGGGCCTGGGCGTGGCGGTCCTGACCGACCCCGAGGCCGCCAAGCTGCCCATGCCGCCGGGCTGCTGGAACTGGTCCGGCGTGTACGGCACGAACTTCTGGGTCGACCCCGTGAACCGCCTGTCGGTCGTTGCCTTGACGAACACCGCGGTCGCCGGCATGACGGGCGACTTCCCCCTGGCGCTGCGCCGCGCCGTCTACGCCGCATGATTCACGATTGAAAGGGAGTACCGCCATGCAAGCCTATCGACTGCAAGCCGGCGCCGGCATCGCCGGCCTCGCGCGCCAGGAACTGTCCAGCCGCGAACCGGGCCCCACGGAAATCCGCGTGCGGCTCGATGCCGCCGCGCTGAACAACCGCGACCTCAGCTTCGCGAACGGCCTGTTCTACAACCCGCCCACGCAGGCCATCGTCCCGCTGGTCGACGGCTGCGGCGAAGTCGTGGCCGCCGGCGCCGGCGTCACGCGCTTCAAGGCGGGCGACCGGGTCATCACCCAGTACTACCCGGACTGGATCGAGGGCGAACTGGACCCGCGCAAGACGGCCCGATCCTTCGGCGCCCAGATCGACGGCACGCTGGCCCAGGAAATCACGGCCGATGCGAACGCCTTCGCCGCCGCGCCGCGCCATCTCGGCGCCCCGGCGGCCGCCACGCTGACCTGCGCGGGCCTGACCGCCTGGAATGCCCTGTTCGTCGCCGGCGCGGCCCGCCCCGGCGCGACCGTGCTGCTCCTGGGCACCGGCGGCGTATCGCTCTGGGCGCTGCAACTGGCCAAGGCCGCCGGCCTGCGCGTCCTGGTCACGTCCTCGCAGGACGAAAAACTGGACCGGGCGCGGCGCCTGGGCGCCGACGGCGTCATCAACTACCGCACCCAGCCCTACTGGGAGGACGAAATCCTGCGGCTCACAGAAGGCCGGGGCGTCGACCTCGTGGTCGAAGTGGGCGGCGAAGGCACGCTGGCGCGTTCGCTGCGGGCCACCGCGGCGGGCGGCTGCGTCGTGGTCATCGGCCGCGTCAGCGGCGGCCGCGGCGTCATGATCGAGCCCGGCATGCTGATAGGCGGCGCCAAGCGCCTGACGGGCATCACGACAGGCAGCCGCGCCATGCTGGAACAACTGGTGCGCTTCGTCGACACCAACCGGATCGAGCCGGTCGTCGACACGGTATTCCCGTTCGAGGAAGCGCCTGCCGCGTATGCGTACCTGGCCTCGGGCCGGCACTTCGGCAAAGTGGCGATCGACCTGCAGGCCTGATCGCCACCCGCCGACGCTCAGGGCATCACGACGTTGCGCAGGTCGAGCACGTCGTCGGCGCGCTGGGCCACCTTGAGCGTGTCCTTCACGCCCCAGGACAGCGGCTGCTGGTGCAGGGGCAGGTAGCCCCACTCCTTGCGCACGATGGCGAAGGCCTGCTTGATCAGCTCGTTGCGCTTGGCCTGGTCGGTCTCGCTGTTGATCTGCGCCTCGAGCGCGTCGACGTCCTTGTTGCAATAGTTGCCGTAATTGACCATGCCCGCGCCGGCCTTGAAGTCGGTGCAGTGGATCAGGTTGAAGAGCGTGTTGTCGGCATCGACCGTGTTCGCCGACCAGCCCAGCAGATACATGCTGGTCTGGCTGCCCGTATTGGGAAGGAGCTGGACCTGGGCGAAGAACTTGGACTTGGTCTGCGCGCGCAGGTCGATCTTGATGCCGACGCGGGCCAGCATGCCGGCCACGGCCTGGCAGATCTTCTCGTCGTTGACATAGCGGTCGTTGGGGCAGTCCATGGTCACTTCGAAGCCGTTGGGGTAGCCGGCCTCGGCCAGCAGCTTCTTGGACTGGGCCGGATCGGCCTTGATCGGGGAGCCGTAAGAGGCGTCATAACCGTTCAGCGCGGTCGACACCAGCGAGCCCAGGGGCTTGGCGGCGCCGCGCATGATCTTCTGGTTGATGGCGGCGGTGTCCACCGCCAGCACCACCGCTTCGCGCACCTTCGGATCCTTGAAGGGGTTCTTGCCCTTGACGTTGGAATAGAGCAGCTCGTCGCGCCACTGGTCCATGCCGATGAAGATGGCGCGGATTTCCGGCGCGTTGAGCACCTTCACGCCCTTGGTGCTCTTGAGGCGTTCCCAGTCCTGCACCGGCACGGGCTGCACGATGTCCATCTCGCCCGAGATCAGCGCGGCCACGCGGGTGGATTCCTGCGTGATGGGCTGGAAGACGACTTCGTCGACGTTGGTCTTGATGCTCTTGTCCCAGTAGTCGGGGAAGCGCTTGAGCGTGGTCTTCACGTCCTGCTGGCGGTCGGCCACCATGAACGGGCCCGTGCCGTTCTCGTGCAGGTTGGCGTAGTTGCCCTGGGGGTTCTTGATGTCGCTGGCCTGGGCGGTGTTGTTCTTTTCGCTCCAGGATTTGCTCATCATGTAGAGCCAGGTCCAGTCGCGCGGCAGGATGGGGTCGGGCGCGGCCGTGGTGATCTCGACGGTGTAGTCGTCGAGCTTCTTGATGTCGGTGGCCTTGGAGCCGAAGCCCTTCATGTTGGAGCCGGGGGTGAGGCTGCGCTTCCACGAGAAGATCACGTCGTCGGCGGTGAAGGGCGAGCCGTCGTGGAACTTCACGCCCTGGCGCAGCTTGATCACCCACTTGGTGGGCTCGGGGTTGGTCCAGCTTTCGGCCAGGACGGGCACGAGTTTGAGATCTTTGTCGTAGCCGAACAGGGTTTCGTAGATGTTGCCCTGGAAACCCAATGTAAACGTTTCGTTGAGGATCATCGGGTCCAGCGAGACGGCATCGCTCTGGTAAGCCCAGTGCAGCGTGCGCGCGGTGGCGCTGGTGGTGAAAGCGGCGGCAGAAACGGCCAGTGCCACGGCGGACAGCTGCAATGCTGATTTGATACGCATAACCCCTTGTTCTCCATATTGGAAATGTTCCCTTGCAGATCCTATAGAGGCTGTCATTTGAGCGTCAATCACCTGGCATTGGTATTGTCCCGATACCCAAGGGTTATTCCTCGCCATGAAAGTTCCCGGGATGCCGGACATTTACAAACAGCAAAACGCGCAGGGAAAACCACTAGGCGCGCTATTGACTCGGCGCTACCATGCCGCGCAGTAATACCGGATACCGTAGTGATGTGTTTGTCTCCCGCTTGTCCTGTCCCGCCCACAAGGCTCAACAAGAGTTGGTTCATTTCCCAAGGAAACACCCAATGAAGACCACCATCGTTTCCCTCGCTTTCGCCGCGGGGCTGCTCGCCTCGGCTGCCGGCTTCGCGCAGACCGCCCCCGCCGGCGCCCCGGCCGGGGCCACCGGCCTGTGCAAGGACGGCACTTACTACACCGGGGCCACCAAACAGGGCGCCTGCCGCGGCCACAAGGGCGTGGGCACCTGGTACGGCGCCGCCACGCCGGCGGCAGCGGCGCCGGCCGCGATGGCGCCGGCCGCCGCCGCGGCTGCGCCCGCCGCCGCTGCCACCCCCGGCAAGAAGCCCGCCGCCTTCACCCCCGCCGCCACCGCGGCGCCTGGCGGCGGCCCCGGCCTGGTCTGGGTCAACACCAGCAGCAAGGTCTATCACTGCCAGGGCGACAAGTGGTATGGCAAGACCAAGGCCGGTTCGTACATGTCCGAAGCCGACGCCAAGACCAAGGGCTTTCACGGCCCGCGCGGCAAGACCTGCGGCGCCTGATACAGGCCGCCCCGGTCCTTCGCCAGCCGTCCTGCGGCGGCTGGCGGCACAAGAATCCCCCGCTCGGGCTTGCCCGCCGGGGGGTTTTCATTTCAGGGCTTGCCCTAGGGCCGATTCCCCTGGAACAACCATGCGCCCCTGTTAAACTTTCCCATCTGTTGCTATTTTTATCCGGAGCTGTCATGCCCCTCAAGCCTTCCCATCTGATCGCGGCCATCGGCCTGGCCATTTCCATGCAGGCTGCCCATGCCGCCGGCACGCTGATCTACTGTTCCGAGGCCAGCCCCGAAGGCTTCGACATCGCCCAGTTCACCACCGGCACGACCAACGACGCCGCCGGCCACACCGTCTACAACCGCCTGGTCGACTTCAAGAAAGGCACGCTCGACCTCGCGCCCTCGCTGGCCCAGTCCTGGGACATCTCGCCCGACGGCCTGGCCTACACCTTCCACCTGCGCAAGGGCGTGAAGTTCCAGACCTACTCCTATTTCAAGCCCACCCGCGACTTCGACGCCGACGACGTGGTCTTCACCTACACGCGCCTGATCAACAAGGACGCCCCCTTCAACAAGGCCTACCCGGCGCAGTTCCCCTACGCCAACGACACCGGCCTGGTGGCCAACGTGGTGTCGATCGACAAGGTCGACGACTACACCGTCAAGTTCACCCTGAAGACCCCCGACGCCGACCTGGTGGCCAAGATGGCCCTGCCGTCGATGTCCATCCTGTCGGCCGAGTACGCCGACAAGCTGCTCAAGGAAGGCAAGGCCGACATGATCAACCAGCAGCCGGTCGGCACCGGCCCCTTCGTGCTGGTCCGCTACGAAAAAGACGCCCAGCTGCGCTACCGCGCCAACAAGGAATACTGGAACCCCGGCGTCGTCAAGCTCGACAACCTGATCTTCGCCATCACGCCCGACGCCTCGGTGCGGGCCCAGAAGCTCAAGGCCAACGAGTGCCAGATCGCCGCCTATCCCAAGCCGCAGGACCTGGCCGACCTGGCCAAGGCGCCCAACCTGAAGATGATGGAAGCCCCGGGCTTCAACATCGGCTATCTCGCCTACAACAACGAGAAGCCCCAGCTCAAGGACGTCCGCGTGCGCCAGGCGCTCGACATGGCCATCAACCGCAAGGCCATCCTCGACGCCGTCTACCAGGGCCAGGGCCAGGAAGCCGCCAACCCCTATCCGCCGTCGCTGTGGGGCTACAACGCCGCGCTGCGCAACCCGCCGATGGACATCGAGAAGGCCAAGAAGCTGCTGGCCGACGCCGGCTACCCCAACGGCTTCGAACTGAGCCTGTGGGCCCTGCCCGTGCAGCGTCCGTACAACCCCAACGGCAAGCTGATGGCCGAGATGATCCAGTCCGACTGGGCCAAGATCGGCGTCAAGGCCAACATCGTCACCTACGAGTGGGGCGAATACCTCAAGCGCATGAAAAACGGCGAATTCGACGCCGGCCTGATGGGCTGGACGGGCGACTACGCCAGCCCGGACAACTTCCTGGGCGTGCTGCTGTCCTGCGCCGCCGTGGGCGGCTCGAACTACTCGCGCTGGTGCGACAAGGACTTCGACACCCTGGTCGTGGGCGCCCGCGCCATCAGCGACCAGTCCAAGCGCGCCGAGATGTACAGCCAGGCCCAGGCCATCTTCAAGCAGCAAGTGCCGTGGTCGACCATCGCCCACTCCACCACCAGCCAGCCCCTGGCCAAGAACGTGGAAGGCTATGCGATCAGCCCGCTGGGCCGCCACATCTTCGAAGACGTGAGCATCAAGTAATCCAGTAGAATCGCGGACTCACCGCATTTAACGGCCCGGCCAGCGTTGCCTGTCATCATGGCAACCTGGCCGGGCAGTTTTTTGCCTCTACCCATCACGCTGCATCGATACATCGGCAGGAGGCCATCATGGGGTCTTTCATCCTGCGCAGGCTGGCGCTGCTCATACCGACCTTCATCGGTATCACGCTGGCTGCGTTTTCCCTGATCCATCTGATTCCCGGCGATCCGGTCGAAGTCATGATGGGCGAGCGCACGCTCGACCCCGACATGCACAGGCAGTTCATGCACCAGCTCGGCCTGGACATGCCGGTCTACCAGCAGTATTTCCATTACCTGGCCAATGTGCTGCATGGCGACCTGGGCATTTCCATCGTCACGCGCAAAAGCGTCTGGACGGAATTCCTGGCGCTTTTCCCCGCCACGCTGGAACTGTCGATCTGCGCGCTGCTGCTGGCCCTGGTGCTGGGCATCCTGGCCGGCACGCTGGCCGCCGTCAAGCGCGGCACCGTGCTGGACCACGGCGTCATGGGCCTGTCGCTCACCGGCTTCTCCATGCCGATCTTCTGGTGGGGACTGATCCTCATCATCGTGTTCTCGGTCACCCTGGGCTGGACGCCGGTGTCCGGGCGCATCGACCTGGCCTTCGACATCCCGCCGCGCACGGGCTTCATGCTGATCGACGCCTGGCTGGCCCAGCGGGCCGACCCCGACGTCAACGCCGGCGCCTTCCTGGACGCCGTGCGCCACCTGATCCTGCCGTCGATCGTGCTGGGCACCATCCCCCTGGCGGTGATCGCCCGCATGACCCGTTCGTCCATGCTCGAGGTGCTGCGCGAAGACTACGTGCGCACCGCCCGCGCCAAGGGCATGGCGCCGCTGCGCGTGGTGTTCGTGCATGTGCTGCGCAACGCCCTGATTCCCGTCATCACCGTGATCGGCCTGCAGATGGGCACGCTGCTGGGCGGCGCCGTGCTCACCGAGACCATCTTCTCCTGGCCGGGCGTGGGCAAGTGGCTGATCGACGCCATCGGCCGCCGCGACTACCCCGTGGTGCAGAACGGCATCCTGATCGTGGCCACGCTGGTCATCATTACCAACCTCATCGTCGACGTGCTGTACGGCGTGGTGAACCCGCGCATCCGGCACAAGCGCTGATGGAGGACTCCCGCATGACGACGACTATCGCACCGGCCGGCACGCAGCCCGGCCAAGAGCAGGCGGCGCCCTCGCCCCTGATCGATTTCATCAATAATTTCAAGCGCAACCGCGGCGCGGTGATCGCCCTGGCCATCATGGTGGTGGTGGTGCTGGCCGCCCTGCTGGCGCCCTGGGTGGCGCCGCACGACCCGCTCTCGCAAGACCGCGACCACATGCTCACGCCGCCCGTCTGGGCCGGCAGCGGCCAGTGGACCTACCTGCTGGGCACCGACGAAGCCGGCCGCGACATCCTCTCGCGGCTGATCTACGGCGCGCGCATGTCGCTCCTGATCGGCCTCACCTCGGTGCTGTTCGCCCTGGTCCCCGGCGTGGCCCTGGGATTGCTGGCGACCTTCTTCCCCAAGATGGCGGGTCCGCTCATCATGCGCCTGATGGACATCATGATGGCGCTGCCCTCGCTGCTGCTGGCCGTGGCCATCATGGCCGTGCTCGGGCCCGGCGTGCTCAACGCCATGATCGCGATCGCCATCGTTTCGCTGCCGGCCTATGTGCGCCTGACGCGCGCCTCGGCCATGGTCGAGCTCGAACGCGACTACGTCACGGCCTCGCGCATGGCCGGCGCCGGCCTCTTGCGGCTGATGTTCGTGACCATCCTGCCCAACTGCATGGCGCCCCTGCTCATCCACGCCACCATGAGCTTCTCCAACGCCATCATCGACATCGCCGCGCTGGGCTTCCTGGGCCTGGGCGTGCAGCCGCCCACGCCCGAGTGGGGCACCATGCTGGCCTCGGCGCGCGACTACATCACCAGCGCCTGGTGGGTCGTCACCATGCCCGGCCTGACCATCCTGGTTTCCGTTCTTTCGATCAACCTCATGGGCGACGGCCTGCGCGATGCGCTCGACCCCCGGTTGAAGCGCATCGCCTGAGGCAGGAGCGCCGCTATGTCTCTACTGGAAATACAAGATCTCAGCGTCGAATTCGGCGCCCCCGGCTCGGCCTTCCGCGCCGTCAAGCACGTGAGCTTTACCGTGGAACCCGGCGAAGTGCTGGGCATCGTGGGCGAATCGGGCTCGGGCAAGTCGGTCACCATGATGGCCCTGATGGACCTGCTCGACGAGAACGCCCGCGTCAGCGCCCAGGCCGTGCGCTTCAAGGGGCAGGACCTGCTGTCCCTGAGCGGGCGGCAGAAGCGCGCGCTCTACGGCCGCGACATCGCCATGATCTTCCAGGATCCGATGACCTCGCTCAACCCCAGCTACACCGTGGGCTACCAGATCGGCGAAGTGCTGCGCACCCACCTGGGCCTGCGTGGCGCGGCCGCCAGGAAGCGCATGCTGGCGCTGCTCGACCTGGTGGAAATGCCCGCGGCCGCTTCGCGCCTGGGCGCCTACCCGCACCAGTTGTCGGGCGGCATGAGCCAGCGCGTGATGATCGCCATGGCGCTGGCCGGCGACCCCAGCCTGCTGATCGCCGACGAGCCCACCACGGCGCTGGACGTCACCATCCAGGCGCAGATCCTCGACCTGCTGTGCGACCTGCAGCGCGAGCGCGGCATGGCGCTCATCATGATCACGCACGACCTGGCCGTGGTGTCGCAGGTGGCCCAGCGCGTGCAGGTGATGTATGGCGGCACGCTGGTGGAGATGCAATCGGCGCAGTCGCTCTTTCACGACCCCTCGCACCCCTATACCGAGGCGCTGCTGCGCGCCATTCCCGAGCGCAGCCAGGGCGCGAGCCGCCTCTATGCCCTGCCCGGCATGGTGCCCGGCAAGTACGACCAGCCGGCCGGCTGCATCCTCGCCCCGCGCTGCCCCTACGCGCAGCCGCGCTGCCATGCCGAGGAGCCGCCCATGGCCGCCCTGGCCCGGGCCGACGGCGGGCAGGCCCTGTCCAAATGCTTCTACCCCCTGAACCCGCAGGCAGGCCAACCATGAACGAAGCGACCGTCATCCAGGCCGACCGGCTTTCGCGCCACTACACCGTCTCGCAAGGCTGGCTCAAGCCCAAGGGCACCGTGCGCGCGTTGAGCGACGCCAGCTTCACGCTGTCGGCCGGCCGCACCCTGGCCGTGGTGGGCGAATCCGGCTGCGGCAAGTCCACCCTGGCCCGCCAGCTCACCCTGATCGAGCCGCCCACCGGCGGCAAGCTCGTGCTGGGCGGCATCGACGTGGCCCAGGCCAGCAAGGAACAGCTCAAGACGCTGCGCACCCGCGTGCAGATGGTGTTCCAGAACCCCTATGCCAGCCTGAACCCGCGCCACACCGTGGGCACCCAGATCGGCGAGCCGCTGGCCATCAACGAAAACCTCGCCAAGGCCGAACGCCGCGACCGCGTGCGCGCCATCATGGCCCGCGTGGGCCTGCGCCCCGAGCACGACGCCCGCTACCCGCACATGTTCTCCGGCGGCCAGCGCCAGCGCATCGCCGTCGCCCGCGCCATGATCCTCAAGCCCGAGATCGTGGTGGCCGACGAGCCCACCTCGGCGCTGGACGTGTCCATCCAGGCCCAGGTGCTCAACCTGTTCATGGACCTGCAGCAGGAGCTCGGCACGGCCTATGTGTTCATCTCGCACAACCTGTCGGTGGTCGAGCACATCGCCGACGACGTGATGGTGATGTACCTGGGCCGCGTGGTCGAGCGCGGCCCCAAGGCGCAAGTGTTCGCCCAGCCGCTGCATCCCTACACGCACACGCTGCTGGCCGCCACGCCCACGCTGGACGGCCCGCGCCGCGCAAAGCGCATCCGCATCGAGAGCGAGCCGCCCAGCCCGCTCAACCCGCCCAGCGGCTGCGCCTTCCACGGCCGCTGCCCGCACGCCGATGCGCAGTGCTCGCAGCAGTTGCCCGAGCCGCGCCTGATCGACTCGCGCTGGGTGGCCTGCCACCACGTGGAACGCATCACGGATTGAGCCGGGATGCCAAAAACTGGATCAGCGCGTGCACCTTGCCGGAATGGCGCCGGTTCGGCAGGTAGGCGGCATACACCACGGCCTGGTCGTCGTGGGGCGTGGCCTCCCAATCCGGGAAGAGATGCGCCAGGCGCCCGTCGGCAATCGCAGCCTCGACCAGCCAGACCGGCAGCAGGGCCAGGCCCTGCCCTCCCTGCACCCCGCTCAGCAGCATGTCGGCATTGTTGGAGGTCAGCCGTCCCTTCACGTCGACGCGCTCCTGCTCGCCGCCCCGCTGGAAACTCCAGACCTGGCGGGCCCGGTAATTGCCGCCGTAGGCAAAGCGCAGGCACGCATGCGTAGCCAGCTCCGCCGGCCTGGATGGCCGCCCCGCCCGGGCCAGGTAATCCGGGCTGGCCACGACATAGCGGGGGTTGTCCACCAGGGTCCGGGCGATGAGCCGCGGATCCTGCGCCGGCAGGCCGATGCGGATCGCCACGTCGAAGCGGTCGTGCGCGAGGTCCGCATAATGGTCGTCGGCCACGATGTGCAGCGTGACGCGCGGATGCGCCGCCATGAAATCCGCGAGGTGCGCCGCCAGCCTGACCCGGCTGTAGACCGAGGGCACGCTCACTCGCAGCGTGCCCACCAGGGCCCCGCCGCTGTCCGCCACGTTGCCGTCCGCCTCGGCCAGGTCATCCAATACCTTGGCGACCTGCTCGGTATAGGCGGCGCCCGCGTCGGTCAGGCTGACTTTGCGCGGCGTGCGCGTCAGCAGCGCGGCGCCCAGCTCGGCCTCCAGGGCATCGATCAAGCGGGTGACGGACGATGTCGCCACGCCCAGGCGCTGCGCGGCCTTGGCGAAGCCGCCGGCTTCGGCGACTTCCAGCAGCACCTGCAAGGCCTGCAGCTTGTTCATGGCTCGCCTCGGCCCGGAAACCGCGCCCTCTCCACAACGTTGCAATCCGTGCAACCATACATTGCATAAATTGATTATTCAACTATTTTTCCGCAACGATTAAGCTGTACGCCATTGCTGGATTGCAGCATCAACCAAGAAGGATCCGTTTCATCATGCCTACCCCCGAACCCGCTGCCGGCAGCCACGTGCCCCGCATGACGGGCGGGCTTGTCGCCCTTTTCTCGTTTTGCTGCGGCGCCATCGTCGCCAACATCTACTACGCGCAACCGATCACCGAGCTCATCGCGCCCGACCTGCACATGTCGGTCAACACGGCCAGCCTCATCGTCTCGCTGACGCAGATCGGCTACGCCCTGGGCCTGTTCTTCCTGGTGCCGCTGGGCGACCTGCTGGAAAACCGCAAGCTCATGCTCACGACCGTGCTCGTGGCCATCGTCAGCCTGATCGCCGCCGCGTTCACGCGCCAGCCGGGCTGGTTCCTGGCCTTCTCGCTGCTGGTGGGCATCAGCTCGGTCGCCGTGCAGATGCTGATCCCCCTGGCCGTGCACTTCGCGCCCGAAGCCACCCGCGGGCGCATCGTCGGCAACATCATGAGCGGCCTGC
>DASWPO010000124.1:0-3386 GCA_036404015.1 Bordetella sp.
GCCCAGCATCGCCGGATTCTGCCCCGCCTCGGGTTCGAGCTGGGTCAGCAGTTCGCGCGCTTCCTGCTGCTGGCCGTCTTTCGCCAATTTCGATGCGTGGTCGGCCTGGGCCAGGAAGTCTATCTGCCGCGCCAGCGTCTGCATCGACACCGTGCGATCGGCCGCGGGGATGCGCGCCACGGTTTCCTGCGCCTTGCTCCACTCGCCCATCTGCGACGCCAGCAAGGCGCGGGCATACAGGGTGTCCGGCGTTTCCGGGCTGGACGCCAGGCTGTCGGCCAGGCTGCGCGCCTCGGACTGCTGGTCATTGTCCAGGTAGTAGCTGGCCAGGTCGAGGCGGATCCAGGGGTTTTCGGGATCGTTGCGCCGGGCGTCTTCCAGCGCCTGGCGGGCGGCGTCCATATCGCCGCGCTGCTCGGCCGCCTTGGCCTGGCCGGATGCGGCGGCCGCGCGCAGGCGCCCCAGGCCGCCGACGCTGGTCTGCTGGTCGGGCGTCATGCTGTTGATCCAGGCCATGGCCTGATCGGCGCGGCCGGTCTGGGCCATCACGCCCACCAGGCCGCTGACCGCGTCGCGGTTGCCCGGGTCCGAGGCGAGCACGGCGCGATACGTATTCTCGGCCTTGGCCAGATCACCCTGTTCCGCATACATCTTGGCCAGCGCATTGCGCGCGGCCGAGGCATGCGCGTCCAGCTTCATCGCCTGATCCAGCTGCCGCTGCGCCAAGTCGGTGTCGCCGGCGCTTTGCGAGGCATTGGCCTGGTTCACCAGGGTCCAGTAGCGCGCCGTGTTCAAGGCGCGGACCCAGCCGCCTCCGCCGGGACGCGACACGGCGCGCGACAGCAGCGACTCGGCCTGCGCCAACTTGTCCTGCTGCATGCGCACCACGCCCAGCCCGCCCAGCGCATCCGCGCTGTCGGGTTTCTCGCGCAGCACGTCGCTAAAAGCCTGCTCGGCCGTGTCGAGATCGCCGCTCTTGATCGCCGCCGCGCCGCGCACCAGGCGCGGATCCTGGTGCACCGAACCGCCGGCCCCGGCCGAGGGAGGCTGCAACATCTGGCGGCGGATCTCGTCGTCATCGGGGTGCAGTTTGAGATACGCCTCGAACAGAGGTTTGTCCTGAGGCCGCGGCGGACCCATCCAGCCCAGCACGCCCCGCCAATATTCCGTGGCCGCGCCGCCGGTATCGGGACGGGTGGAGAGTTTCTCCAGGAGATGCAGGCCGTCCACGCGCCGCGCGTCGTCGCTCGTCATGTGCTGCGCCAGCGGCATCAGGATGGCCGGGTTGTTGGGATCTTCGGCGTTCAGGCGCTGCAAGCCCTGAATGGCCCGATCCAGGCCGTCCTGGGCATAACCGAGGTTGGTGTAGTACTCGCGCGCCACGGCGCCCTGCGGCGTCTTGCCGCCCAAGGCCAGGTCGTACTGCGCGATCGCCGCGGACATGGCGGCCTTGTCCTGCTGGGTACCGGCGTCCTGCGCCATCTGGCGCGCCTTCACCAGCGCGGACTTGCCCGGCTCGACCGCCAGCCGCAGGTCCTGCTCCAGCAAGGGCACATAGCGGCTGGACGGCGCGGCCGCGCGCAGCTTCGCCAGGTATGTCTGCGCTTGCGTGAGCTGCTGCTTGCCGACGGCGATCGCCCCCATGCCGTAGAGCGCCTCCGGCTGATTCGGATCGGTCGTCAGCAACTTGGCCCAGGACTGCTCGGCCAGCTCGGACCGGCCCTGGGCCTGCCAATAGCGACCTTGCTCCAGCAGCGTCTTGGAGACGTCGCTCTGCGCCCAGACGGGCTGGCTGGCCGCGACGGCCAGCAATCCCAGGACCAAGGCTTGACGGCTTACCGGCATGGTGATCCCTTCATTCTCAAGCCCAGACTCATTCTTCGCCCTCGTAGGCCTGCATGGACTCCTTCGGGCCGCGCATGCTGCGCCGCAGCCAGCTGATCAAGGCCCACAACAGGAGCAATACCAACAGGCCGATGCCCAGAATCTTGGCCACGTAGTTCAGCGACAGGCCGGGATACAGCGACGACAGCCACCAGTCGAGGCGCTGCAGCCCGCCGAGCTGGCCGATGTAATAGGTGTGTTCGCCCACCAGCGGGTCGACTTCCTTGCCGCGGATGGCGACCAGGCTGCCCTGGATGGGCCGCTCGTAGCCCTCGCCGCCCAGCAGCGCCAGCACGACGTCGTTCAGGCCTTCGGGCTTGTTGCTGGCCATCAGCACCACGCTGCGCCCCTTTTCCTTGCGCGACTCGAAGCCGGCCAGCACCGCGCTGGTGCCCGGCCCGGTGTAGGCCATGGACAAGCGGTTGGGCTCGACGTCCAGGCGCGGGTCGGAATGGAACCATCCCAGCACGCGACCCGGTAGGTCGGAGATGGAGAAGCGCGAGGTGCGGTTGTAGGCGGCGGGCATGTCCTCGGCCCAGCTGTTGAGCCAGGTCTGGTCGGTGCCCGAGGCGATCACCAGCAGGTCCTTGCCGGCCGGCGCGGCGTCCACCGACTTGCCGCGCAGCACCGTCACGCCGGTCACCGGATAGCCGGTGGACTCGCCCATGCGGCCCATCGCGGCCAGATAGGCGGCGTACTCCTGCGGACCGGCGTTGGCGCCCAGCACCACGGCCGTCTCGGACAGATCGGCCATGCGCGTGAACGGATAGCCGGCCTGCGCGAAGGCGGCCAGATCGGGCATGGCGATGAAGTGCGGATAATGGCTCAGGTCTATGGTCGACTCGGGGTCGATCATGCCGCGCACATTGTCGATGATGATGTCGCGGCACTCGCCCTGCTTGATGTAGTCGTACATGTAGCGGAACTGCAACTGGCTGCGCGACTTGAGCGCTTCCAGCGGCACTTGCAACAGGGCTTCGCGAGGCAGGCTCGAGTCGGGCAGGACCTCGGCGCTGATCTTGTCGCCGCCTTCGATGCGCTCCAGCGAGGGCAGCGGCACCGACTTCACGAACATGTCGTTCACGCTGAAGAGCAGCGACGAGTCCACCAGGTACTGCTGCGGCGTGTAGCGGTAGTGCAGGTCGATGGGCACCTTGGGCTCGTGCCAGCCGAACAGATCGGGCGGCACGCGCAGGTCGATGCGGATGATGTCGGGGCTGTAGCCCGACACGTTCAGCTTCTTGGTGTCGACCAGTTCGCCGAAGGACGTAGGCCGGTCGGTGCGCATCCACCTGGGCGCGTCGTAAGGCTTGCGCGGCGCCTGGTCGGCGAACTGCGTGATGAGCGCGTTGGCGCCGGTCAAGGCCTGGCTGCCCGCGGCCAGGGCCTCGGCCGCCTGCTTCAGTTCCTTGCTGTCGCGGCCCATCACCAGCAATAGCTTGCCGTTGGGGTCGCTGGGGTTGGTGACCACCGCCAGCGTCGGCCCTTGCAGCGGCGACGGC
>DASWPO010000125.1:0-17422 GCA_036404015.1 Bordetella sp.
AAGTGAAAAGGGACGATTCCACTTACCATAAACATAATCTCGTCTTGCCCCCCCTGAAAAACTCCGGTATTCATCACAGCGTGAAAAACCAGAATGACGACTAAGATTGTCAACGGGTCCATCACCACCCAAACAAACCCCATGCGCCGCGCCCCAAATCGTGTTTGCATTTCTCGCAAAAACAAGGCAAATATCACTGACTGAACAATTTTCAGTGATGATCGACTTGTTTTAAAAGAAGATTCGAGCTGTCCCATGTATCTCCCTCTTAGAAATTGTCTACCGTGCGGCCCAGCACTAACACTTGAACAATAGGGGCGATGATCTTCTCCATCTCATAGACAGCAGCGTTGGTCACATACACTGTATCGTCTGGAAGAATCAAAAAATTCTTTGCCAAGAACATAGATACTGGTTCACGCATATCCAAGTGAAAAACTTCAGCCTTGGATTTTTCTCCTAAGCAGCATCAGTCAGGCGAAATATAAATACACCACTGGGGTTAGCCATACGCTCGTTAAGCCCTCCCACAGTCCCCAGCACTTCCAATAAACTAGGTGTAGCTGAGGGAAAGTCATGTAACCCCGGTTGGGCTACCGCACCCATGGCGATAAAGCGCCTTCGATCGCGATCGAGAATGATTTCAGAGTTGGGCGGTACCTCTCTATTCCGACCGGAAAGTAAATCTTGATAGTTATACACATGCACGGTCTTCCCAGTGCGCAGGGTAACTTTGATAAGAAAAGGCTCCATAGAAGGACCACCCGCTTGATTAATAGCATCGAGGATAGTCAATGGGCCTTGTAAGGACGAGAATCGGCCAGGAGTCTTGACAGCGCCAGCTACCAGCACCGAACCAGAGACGTTGCCTACCATCTCTACATGTACCTGGGGTGAGGCGGCCCAACCCTTAGCACCACGGCGAATGATATTCTCGGCCTGCTGCAACGTAGTACCCTTGACTTGCCTGGAACCAACATACGGTAGCGAGATAGTGCCATCCGCCGCTACCCGTACCTGGTCGAATACTGTGCCACCTTGGGCCAAAGGGGAGAACACGGTTTGGGTGGCGCCGCTATCATCCGAAATCATGACTTTGAGCACGTCGCCCGCCATGAGATGAATCTCGGGTGTACTCGTGGCAGCCACATGATCTCGCAGCGCTGGTTCGGCTGGGCGCATATACGAAGCAATGTTGTTAGAGGACAAGTCAATCAGATCGTACCCGTAGTCAGAATTGACAACGTTGTCATCTTTATTGGCATCGCTAGTAATACTGCCAATTCTCGGCCCGGCGCCAGACAGTAGGCCGCAACCACTCAAGGAGACCATACTGATCAATAGTAGAGTGGATCCGATTAATTGACGGACAGAGTACATTTTCCTAATGAGAAAAAATATATTTTTAGAGTGCATAATCGCTTCAGTCTTGGTGGTCTTTGATAGTTGCAATGAAAAATATTGCAATGCCGTATAACAAGAGCAAAATTACCAAAACCGTAAAGATGTCAAATGCACGGCGTGGATATAGATTATCATCCGGCATATTTGGTGAAACGATAACTGACATGCTACGCAGTTTTTTGGTAGCCTCAACACGCGCCGACTCCAGCGACGCGACTGTAGCCTTATAGTTATCCTCGGCAATACCCGCATCCACCTCCAAAGCATGATACTGAGAAGCTATTACATTAAGTTGATTGTTATTAGTTTTAGCCACTAACTTTTGCTCTTCAGCCGCTATTTGCTGCTGCAGGGCGATCACCATGACTTTTTGCTGATTTACCTGTGGGCTGTTTTCGCTCAGTGTCGCCCGCATAGCACGCAGAGTGGCATTGGCATTCGTCAAATTCGATTGCAATGTGGAAATAACCTCATTGCGTGATATGGCGCTTTGCTGGGCATCTAGGACATTATGTGCAGACTGGAAGTCCAACATAATCTTGCGTTTTTGTTCATAAGTCTTACGAGCTCGTTCGAGTTCTTCTTGAGCAAAGGCCACTTGCTCTCGAGCCATTTTGTGCGAGAGTTCGTTTACAAATTTATCGCTTTCCGAAATAATGACATCCAGTGTTTTTTTGGCGAATGCTGGATCGAAGGACTGCACTTTAATAGTCAGCAGTCCATTAACTTCATTATAATTGGTAGTAATCATGCGCTGGTAATACTTGAGCTGATCTTCTTGTGGAGCATCAGTAGGCAAGAAATACCAAGAATCGAGCCAATTCCCAGCATAATGTTGATTCCATTGCAGCTTTTTCTGCAATATGTCCAACATATCCTGTGAATTAACAAATTCATTTACATATAAAGTTTCCATCATCGAGGCGCCGCCACCTCCTCCTCCCAACAGAGAAGCGATCCCAGGCAATTGCACTGTACTACTGCCACTGTCTGAACTTTCCGAGCGCACCACGACAGACGATGTACTTACATAGCGATCTCTTGCTAAAAATACAAAATAAATAATAATAATCAGCATGGGAATGATCACCATGCCCGTGAAAAGTCGATTTTTTAACAATTTCTTGAATATTGACATGCTGCTCTTGAAAGCGATTTAAGTGAATAACAGCCTACCCAGCTTCGGTTTAAATTTTCGTTCCCTGCAACCAGAGACTCGTTACCGTTCGTAGCTGAAAAGGCCGTAGTGCTGCCCACTTATCTTGACGGGCATAGATAAAATTCTTGCAAATATCTTTAACCACAAGACTGTTTTCTCTATTCAAAGTTGGTTTTTGTTCGAAATTTCACGAGTTTATAACTGATCCACTTAGAATTGAAAAATGGACTGTAGGAGGAAAGTATTGACTGCGCCACAATCGTTATACTTTGCTACCTTAATTGGCCTTTTTTCAATACTTCAGAATGAATCAGCCCAAGGCTTCAGTACGTTAGGTGTCGCACTTAACGCGAAGTCAGGCTGCAAATAGTTTAGATTGGGGTTGTAAAACGGGTCATTCTGCATCACATGGGCCCAACGTTTGCGCATATAGCGCACTTCCTTTTTTGCCCGTCGTAATTGTGCTCGAGTCTCATCCTTGCCCCGTGTTATAGACTCATGGTGGTACAGTAGTGCATGCGGCGTCCATACCACCCGTAATCCCATTTGACGAACATTCAGGCAATAATCCACATCATTGAACGCCACGGTTAGGTTCGCCTCGTTCAGACCACCCAATGATTGGTACACCGCCTTTTTGGTCAATAGACAAGCGGCCGTCACGGACGACAAGTCCTGCGCGACCAAGGCCCGGCCGTTATAGCCCGGCTCATCGGCACCAATGCCACTGTGCAAGTGGTTGGCGCACCCCCCCGGCCCCACCGTATCGCCAGCGTGCTGCACCGTGCCATTATCAAACAGCAGCTTGGCGCCCACTGCCCCCACATCATTGCGCAGCAGCAGGCCAGCCATTTCGTCCAGCCAATCAGGCGAGATGACTTCCGTATCGTTGTTGAGCAGGCAAACCAGTTCTCCTTTGGCTTCTCGCACGGCCATGTTGTTGATCTTGGAGTAGTTGAAGGGCCGGTCGAATGGTAGCACCCGCACGTTAGGCAACTTGCTCAGGGTTTGCAAGTACTCCAGGGTGGCTGGATCACGGCTTTGGTTGTCCACCACCAAGATCTCGAAAACCTGGTACTGCGTCTTCTCCAACACGCTGCTGACACACCGCTGCAGATGATCCAGCTCATCCCGCGTGGGAATGATGATGCTTACCATCGGCGCCGGTTGGGCAACGGGGTAATGCACACGACAGGTATCCCGACTAGTAGCCACGACCGTGGCGGGAATGCGCAACTGACGAAGGTATTGCGCTACAACATGGGATGTATCGTCGGCATGCACGGGCTCTGGCGGCAAATGCAACAGGGGCGCAGGCGTATGGACAACCGGGGTATCACCGGCCGTCAAAGACAGCAACATCCCATGCAAGGTGTCAATATGGCTATCGGCCACGGGCGCGACATGCAGGCAAGCCGCATGCTGGCTGTTCCAGGCAAAGGTCTCGCCTATGTAGTTGGTCGACCGCAACAACTCGGGTGACCAGTCCGGCTTGAAAATGGGAACGTGCAAGTCGCCTTTAGGGCTGACACTATCGTGGTCGGTGTAGATGACGCTTGCGTTCGGGCGACGCAGCGCGGAATCGGCCAGGCAGTAGAGCGCCTGCTCGGCCAGTTGCGTACCGGCTCGCAGCACCATGCACCACCTGTCCTGGCCGGTCGCCTGCCGGGCTGCCCAGGCACAGGACCAACGGTCTGCCGGCAACTCCACTACATCAAAATGAGAGTAGATCTGCGTGGCCAGGCTCTCGCGAGTTGCCTGGAGAGCGGCCTCGCCACTAGCCTGGGTCAGGATAGTGATGTGAAACCGCGGCGGCGTTTTCCAGCGAGCCAGGCGGCGGGCCATGACCCTTCGATCGTGATCGGAAATCGAATAGAACTCTTTATGCCATTCGTGGTAGTCACTGCGGCGCAAGGCCGTCCGAAAACGAACGGCTGCGTCATACGCCTTGTCCAGATTGGTTAATAGCGTCTTGACCGTAAGTCCCACCCTGCCGCGTCGCTTGGCGGGATGCTTGACTATAGATCGCGTCACGCGATAGATCTGCCGAAGTCGATATTCCGCTGCGCGCAATGGCCGACAAGAAAGCTGCTCGACCTTGCCCTGGAGCATCTGTTCAGCCAGGCGCATCGAACGTACAAACCCGGGAACCTTCACCAGCTCAAGCACCAAGCCTTTGCGAGTCACCAGGACAGGCATGGCATGGGTTTCGCCAGTGTTCAGTTCCAGGATGAGGTCGACCACATGGGCCTTGGCGTGCCCCGTCACCTCGCCGCGCACCAAGTAGGCATGGTGTCGCGTGGCAGCCTTGGACGCCATCCAGGACTCGGACACCAACATCACGTCCTCTCCCTGAACAACCTGGCCAACCAATGCCGCCAGCGCGGCACACCGGGCTTGGCACGCCATTCGATCAATTCGCGCAGCACACGCTCCGGCGTGGTGAACTGCCCGGTCACCCGGCTCACATAAGTGGGATACAAAATCAACGCGCCCGCCACCAGTTCGTCCAGGTCCAGCACGCGGGTGCGCCGGCGGCGCAACGATTGGCTTAGATCCGTGTCGTGTGTGAGGCCCCAGCCTGCGTAGAACGGCTGGCCGTAGGTCACCACCGGCACCTTGCGCAGCAAGGCTTCGAAGCCCGTCAATGAGGTCAGCACATGCACTTCGTCGACGATGTCCAGTAAGTGTTGTATGGGCACCTGGCCCACGATCTCGTCGCACCAGGCGGCGGCCCGCTCCTCATCCTGCCCTGCCCTGCGCAGGCCGGACACGACATCGGGGTGCGGCTTATAGAAGATATAGGCGTCGGGGTTGTCTTCGCGCACGGCGCGCAGCAAACCCATATTGCTGCGGATGTTGGAGGCGCCGAATTGGACGGAGGCATCATCCTCCACCTGCCCCGGCACCAGGATCACGTGCTGGCCGTTGGGTCGCGGCAAGCCGCGCGGCCCAGGCAGATTGTATTTGGTCAGGCCCGCGGCGCAGATGGCATGGCGCAGCAGGGTGGCGCGGGCGATCAGCTCGGCGGAAAATTCCGTGTGCAGCAGCAGCTCTTCCAACCGCGAAGGCCGCGTAGCGTCGTAGTAGATGCCCAGTTCGTCCTGCACCCAGGACAAGGGGCGCGTGCGGTCTGCGCCCAGCCCTACCGAGCGCAGAAAGCCGTCGCTGATACGCACGATGGGCTTTCTGCCCAGACTAGCGTCTTGCGTATTGCCCCAGACAGCCACGGCATGATTGTTCGTAACGCGCGCGCGCCGCTGAAAGGACACGCCGCTGCCCTGGAAGAAGGCGCGCGCGTGGCGCTTTTTCCAGCCGGTAAAGCCCACGGCGTCGACTTGCGTGTCGAAGCGCTGGCGCATGCGGCGTTGCAGGGCCAGCCAGGCCAGCAGGGTTTCCACCTCGCAACGCTTGCCTGTCTCGGGGTCGACATAGCGGCTGTAGTCGATCAGGGTGGCGTGCACCAGTTGTTCCAGGGGCACCGGACCGCGCCGCAGCGGCATGGGCATGTCGTCTTTCGTCAGCCCCCAGCCCGCGTAAAACGGCATGCCGAACACGCGCACCGGCACGCCCCACAGCAGGGCCTCGAAGCCCAGCTGCGAGGTCACCGTATACACCTGTTGCACGCGGAACAGCAGGCTGGCCGGATGCACGTCGGCATCCAGCACCTTGACGCGTGGCATGGCACGCGCGGCGGCCAGGTCGAAATGGCCTTGCTTGCGGCCGGCCACCACGTCGGGGGACGTCTTGAGCAAGATGGTGCTGCCGGGGTGCTCGTCCAGGGCGGATTTGAGCATGCGGGCAAAGCTGCGCTCGTCCGCCTGGCCGCCGCTTATCGACGCGTCGCCGCGCGTCTGGTCGACGACCAGCACGCATTGTTCCGGCAAGGACTGGTACAGGTCGCGGCTGTGGTTGTATTGGGAGACCTGGCCGTCGCACCAGGCGCGTATCAAGGCCTGTGCACGTTCGGTCCGCCTGGAAATCAACGGCCGCTTAATCAATGCCTCCAGGCGCGAGGGCTGGGCGGCGTCCAGGTACAGGCCCAGATCGTCCAGCACGATGGAGAGCGGCGGGCTGTCCTGCCCCAGGCCGACGGAGCGCAGGAAACCGTCTTCGATGTGATAGACGCCCAGGCCGTGCTTTTTGGCATAGCGCTGCGCGCGTTGCGCACTGGGCCGCAAGCCCCAGGCCAGCACGCTGCCTTGCCCGTCCAAGCCCTTGGGGCGGTATTGCAGGGCGAAGTCGTTCAGCAGCGCGGCCAGCGTGCTAATGCGCTGGATGCCGGGCGCGCAGGTATAAAGCCGCGGCCGGCCCAGCTCTGCTGCGTAATGAGCTGAGGCATGGGCTTGCGTGGCGGAATCATGTCGGCGGGTGGGTAGGTCAGTCGAAGACATCGGCCTGAGCGAAGGGACAGGCCTGGGCATCTTTTTCAGACAACAGAGGTTCAATGCCCGGCGGCCAATCGATGTTCAGTTGCGGGTCGCTCCACAGGATCGAGCGTTCCAGCTCCTTGGACCAATAATCGGTGGTCTTGTAGAGAAAGTCGGCGCTTTCCGACACAACCATGAAGGCATGGGCAAAGCCTTCGGGTATCCAGAACTGCCGCTTGTTCTCTTCCGAGAGCAGCACGCCCACCCATGTGCCGAAGGTGGGCGAACTGCGGCGGATGTCCACCGCCACGTCATACACCTCGCCGCGCACCACGCGCACCAGCTTGCCCTGCGGGTGCGGCGGCATCTGGTAATGCAGGCCGCGCAGCACGCCGCGCGACGAGCGGGAATGGTTGTCCTGCACAAAATCGACTTTGCGGCCGATGGCCTCGTCAAAGCGCTTTTGGTTGAAACTTTCGTAGAAAAAGCCGCGTGCGTCGCCGAAGACGGAGGGTTCGAGGATCTTGACGTCGGCTATGGCGGTGTCGACGACCTTCACACCCGCACCTCGGCCAGGATGTTTTTCAGGTACTTGCCGTAGCCGTTTTTCTTCATGGGGTCTGCCAGTTTATCCAGTTGGATGGCGTCAATGTAGCCCAGGCGATAGGCGATTTCTTCGGGGCAGGCCACTTTCAGGCCCTGGCGCGCCTCGATGGTGGCGATGAACTGGCCGGCCTCCATCATGGAGTCGTGCGTGCCGGTGTCCAGCCACGCATAGCCGCGGCCCATGGTCACCACGTCCAGCAGGCTCTTCTCCATGTAGATCTGGTTGAGGTCGGTGATTTCCAGCTCGCCGCGCGGCGAAGGCTTGATGGACTTGGCATAGTCCACCACGCGGGCATCGTAGAAATACAGGCCGGTGACGGCGTAGTTCGAACGCGGGGCGGTGGGCTTTTCTTCGATGCTCAGCGCGCGGCCGTATTTATCGAACTCCACCACGCCGTAGCGTTCGGGGTCGTGCACGTGATAGGCGAACACGGTGGCGCCTGCCTCGCGCTTGCCGGCCTGTTCCAGCAGGTTGGCGATGTCGTGGCCGTAGAAGATGTTGTCGCCCAGGATCAGGGCCGAAGGCGCGCCGTCGAGGAAGCGCTCGCCGATCAGAAAGGCTTGCGCCAGGCCGTCGGGGCTGTCTTGCACGGCATACTGCAGGTTGATGCCCCACTCGCTGCCGTCGCCCAGCAGTTGCTGGAAGCGCGGGGTGTCCTGCGGGGTGGAGATGATGAGGATGTCTTGCAGGCCCGCCAGCATCAGCACGCTGAGCGGGTAGTAGATCATGGGCTTGTCGTAGACGGGCAACAATTGCTTGGACATGGCCAAAGTTGCAGGATACAGCCGAGTACCCGAACCGCCAGCCAGGATGATTCCTTTGCGCTTTTTCACTTGCAGGCTCCGTGCGTCAAACATCAAACGTGCTCGATGGGGGTAGCCTAGCCAAACCGGCTTGAAAGTTCCGGTCGAGTCTTTCTTTCACTTGTTACCAAGAATGTCAATAAAACAAAAGGAAGGTTGAAGCTTAAACGTTCGTAAAGCCATGAAAATTTGAGGATCCGGTAACAACTGCCTCCACAAAATGGATAAGCTTTGGCCTACCCAGTTTTGGCTAGAAGCTTGCATGTTTCGCTTACTCTTCCGACAGGCCGCACCTGAAAGCGCTCACCTGAGCCATCCCCGTCCTGCACCGCAGCAATGGCTGGTGCTGCAGCAAGGGGCCAATCCGTCCACGGATTACTACGTGCGCCCGCACTTGGAAGCCACGGGTTTACCCATTAGCTACAAAAATCTGGACGCTATCCCCGATGTGCAAGCGCACATTTTGCCGGGGACTGGCGTTGTTATCGTTCGTTACCTAAATGTCCAATGGGCCCGGGCATTGCGCGCGCAACGATTGCATTTGAGCCGCGTGGCCTACTTCATGGACGACGAGCTGCTCAGGCCGACGACCTGGGCGGGACTGCCCAAGCCTTATGCCAAGAAATTGCGGGCCTATTGCCTGGCCCGCGCGGGAGATATCCGCGGGCTGGCCACCGACTACTGGTTTTCCACCCGGGCGCTGCAGCGCAGCCATGGCCACCTGCCCTCCGAGGTGCTGCCGCCCCGCCCCCTGGCGCAAGACCGCGCCGCGCCGCGCATCTGGCGCGCTTCCCACACCAGCGAGGCGCCGCTGCTGGTGTTCTACCACGGCTCGGCCGCCCACCAGGCCGAGATCGCCTGGCTGCGCCCCGTCATGGCCGAGGTGCTGGCGCGCTGCCCCAATGTGCATTTCGAGATCATCGGCGACCACGAGGTCAACAAGCGCTTTCGCGGCCTGCCGCGCACGCGCGTCGTGCATCCCATGGGCTGGCCCAGCTATCTCAACCACTGCCGCACGCTTGCCGGGCATATCGGCCTGGCGCCGCTGCTGGACACGCCCTTCAACGCAGGCCGCGCCCATGTAAAGGCCTTCGATATCTCCCGCTGCGGCGCGATGGGGGTCTATTCGGCCCAGGGCCCGTACGGCCAGGTCATCCGCGATGGCGAAAACGGGCTGCTGCTGGATAACCTGCCCGAGCTATGGGTGGAGGCCATAACCTCGCTGGTCAACGACACGCCCAGGCTGGATACGCTGCGGCGCGCGGCGATGGCGTTGCTGGGATAGGCAAAAACCAGTACCGCTTGCCACCCCTGGCGAAATCCTGCTGCATGAATGGCTGGAACCCATGGGCATTTCTCAATACGCCCTGGCCAAGGCTATCGATGTGCCCCCCCGCCGCATCAACGAAATCGTCAAGGGCGAGCGCGCCATCTCCGCCGATACCGCGGTGCGGCTCGGCATCTTCTTTGGCACCGATGCACAAAGCTGGATGAACCTGCAAACCCATTACGACACCGAGACAGCGCGGGAAAAAATCGGCCATGACAAACTGGCCGAACTCGAGCGCCACGCCCTGGCAGCGTGATACCGCCTGGAATCAATCGTACCCCAGCCGCCGCAAGAACCACCCCGACACGGCCGGGTGGATGCCGGCCAGCAAAAAGCACCCCAGGTTCAACGGAAACGGAAAGCTGATGCGGGCCCGGTTGGCCTGCAAGCCCTTGCGGATATACGTCGCGGCCCGCGCGGCCGTCCACAAAAAAGGCTTGGGGCCCGGCATGGCGAAGCACATCTTCGATTCGACATAGCCGGGCATGATCACGTTGACCTTGATGCCCTGCCCCGCCAGCCCGTCGCGCAGGGCTTCGCCGAACACCTTGATGGCGGCCTTGCTGGCGCAGTAGCTGGGGGTTTCGGGCAGGCCGCGCCAGGCGGCCAGCGAGCTCACCAGGGCGATCTGGCCGCTGCCGCGCGCGCGCATGGCGGGCACGACCGCGTGCACCGTGGCCATGGCCGCCTTGACGTTGACGTCGAAGAGCCGGTGCATGTCTTCCCAGCTTTCGTCCTGCGTGCCGGCCTCGGCGTGGATGTTGACCCCGGCGTTGACCAGCACCAGGTCGGGCGGCGCGGATGCGCCGACCTCGCCCAGCCATTGCATCAGGGCTTGGTGGTCGCGCGCGTCGATGCCGGCGGTGATCACGCGCGCGCCCAGCGCGGCGCATTGCCCGGCCACCTCGGCCAGCTGGCCCGCATCGCGGGCATGCAGGATGAGGGTGGCCGTGCCGGCCCGGGCGTATTCGAGCGCCAGGGCCGAGCCTATGCCGCCGGCGGCGCCGGTGATCAATACACAATCGGGAACGGCCGTTCTCATTGTTATGGCAAGCCTTGTAGAGTGAAAAAGCCCCCTTGCGGGGGCTGTTGCAGGGTGCGGCGCGCGATTATTGCAGCAGGCTGCGCAGCATCCAGGCGTTTTTCTCGTGGATGTCCAGGCGCTGCGTCAGCAGGTCGGCCGTGGGCTGGTCGTTGGCCGTGTCGGCCTTGGTGAAGGCGGCGCGGGCGGTCTTGGCGACGGCCTCGTTGGCGGCGACCAGGAAGCGCACCATGTCCATCGCCTCGGGCACGGCCTTGGGCTCTTCGATGGAGCTCAGCTTGGCGTATTCGCGGTAGGTGCCGGGCGCGTAGTGGCCCAGCGCGCGGATGCGCTCGGCGATGCTGTCGAGCGCGCCCCACTCTTCGGTGTACTGGTCCATGAACATGGTGTGCAGCGTGTTGAAGAGCGGACCCGTGACGTTCCAGTGGAAGTTGTGGGTGGACAGGTACAGGGTATAGGAATCCGCCAGCAGCTTGGAAAGCTCGGCAGCGACGGCGGCTCGGTCTTTTTCGGAGATACCGATGTTGATGCGAGGGGGCAGGCTGGTTTTGCTCTTGGCCATGTCGATAGGCTCCTGGACTTTTTAGGTGTTTGAAAGAATACCACTGCCCTATGCGGCACAGGCACGGGGCGGGCGGCAGGATCAGGCCGAGACGGGTTCGTCGCTCAGCATCGTCACGTGGGGCAGGCCGCAGGCATAGACGGCCTGGGACAGGGCCTCGATCGCCGCCATGCGCGGGAAGCTGCGGCGCCAGGCCAGCACCACGCGCCGATCGGGCACGTGGCCGGCAAAGGGCACGTAGCGCAGCAGGCTTTTCTCGGGCCGGATTTCGGGCACGGCGGTCATGGGCAGCACGGTCACGCCGATGCCGGCCGCCACCATGTGCCGGATGGTCTCCAGCGACGAGCCCTCGAAGGTGCGCTGGATGCCGTCGCTGGCGGCCGAAAAGCGCGACAGCTCGGGGCAGACCTCCAGCACCTGGTCGCGAAAGCAATGGCCGGTGCCCAGCAGCAGCATGTTCTGCTTCTTGAGGTCTTGCGCGTCGATGGCTTTGAGCTTGGCCAGTTCGTGATCCTGCGGCACGGCCACGATGAAGGGCTCGTCGTACAGCGGCTGCATGACCAGGCCCGCTTCGGGCAAGGGCAAGGCCATGATGGCGCAGTCGATCTCGCCCTGGCGCAGCAGCTCCAGCAGGCGCACGGTGAAGTTTTCCTGCAGCACCAGCGGCATCTGCGGCGTGCGCTCGATCTGCGCGGGCACCAGGTACGGCAACAGATAGGGGCCGACGGTATGGATGACGCCCACGCGCAAGGGGCCGGCCAGCGGGTCGTGGCCCTGGCGGGCGATCTCCTTGATGCTGGCGCTTTCTTCCAGCACCTTCTGCGCCTGGGCCACGATGCGCTGGCCCATGGGCGTGACGCCCACCTCGGTGCCGCCGCGCTCGAACAGCGTGACGCCCAGCTCGTCTTCCAGCTTGCGGATGGCCACCGACAAGGTGGGCTGGCTGACGAAGCATGCCTCGGCGGCCCGCCCGAAGTGGCGTTCCCGCGCGACAGCGACGATGTACTTCAACTCGGTAAGCGTCATGGTTGCATCCGCTGCGTGAGGTTGACGGTTGGATTCTTCATATCGGTTAAGTGCGCAGGAAGTCTTCGCGGCCGCGCATCCAGCGGTCAAGGTGGGCCTGTACGGCCTTGGGATCGTGCTGGCGCAGCCAGGCCGCGGCTTCGCGGGCCTGTTCGGCGATGGCGGCATCGAGTTCGATGTCGGCAAAGCGCAGCAAGGCCAGGCCCGACTGGCGCGTGCCCAGGAACTCGCCCGGGCCGCGCTGGGCCAGGTCGCGGCGCGCGATCTCGAAGCCGTCGTTGGTTTCGAACATGGCGCGCAGGCGTTCGCGCGCCACTTGCGACAAGGGATGCTGGTAAAGCAGCACGCACACCGATTCGGCCGTGCCCCGCCCCACCCGGCCGCGCAACTGGTGCAGCTGCGCCAGGCCGAAGCGTTCGGCGTGCTCGATCACCATGAGCGAGGCATTGGGCACGTCCACGCCCACTTCGATGACGGTGGTGGCCACCAGCAGGTCGATCTCGCCCTGGCGGAAGGCCTGCATGACGGCAGCCTTCTCGGCCTGCGGCAAGCGGCCGTGCACCAGGCCGATGCGCAGGTCGGGCAGATCGGCGCGCATGGCGTCGAACGTATCGACCGCGGTCTGCAGCTGCAGGGCTTCGCTTTCCTCGACCAGCGGGCATACCCAGTAGGCCTGCTGCCCCTGGCGCGCGGCCTGGGCGACGTGCATGAGCACTTCTTCGCGGCGGGCATCGGCCGCCAGCTTGGTGAGCACCGGCGTGCGGCCCGGCGGCAGTTCGTCGATGACGGACACGTCCAGGTCGGCGAAGAAGGTCATGGCCAGGGTGCGGGGTATGGGCGTGGCGCTCATGTGCAGCTGGTGCGGCGCAAGCGCGCCCTCCTCGCCCTTGCGGCTGAGCGCCAGGCGCTGGCCCACGCCGAAGCGATGCTGTTCGTCGACGATGGACAGGCCCAGCTTCCGGAAGCTCACGTGGTCCTGCACCAGGGCCTGCGTGCCCACGACCAGTTGCACGGCGCCGCCGGAGACGGCCGCGGCCGTCTCGCGCCGCGCCTTGGCCGGCAGGCTGCCGCTCAGCCAGGCCACTTGCACGCCCAGGGGCTCCAGCCAGGCCGACAGTTTGCGGTAGTGCTGCTCGGCCAGGATTTCGGTGGGCGCCATCAAGGCCACTTGCGCGCCGTTGGCGATGACCTGCGCCGCGGCCATGGCGGCCACCACGGTCTTGCCGCTGCCCACGTCGCCCTGCAGCAGGCGGTGCATGGGGTAGCCGAGGCCCAGGTCTTGCGCGATCTCGGCGGACACGCGCTGCTGCGCCTGCGTGAGCCGGAAGGGCAACGAGTCATGCAGCCTTTGCACCAGGTTGCCGGGTTGCGCCGGCGCGGGCATGGACAAGGCCTGCTTGCTGCGCCGCCCCGCCCGGGCCGCCGCCAGCGACAACTGCTGCGCCAGCAACTCGTCGAACTTGATGCGCCGCCAGGCCGGATGGGCGCGTTCGATCAGGTCGGCCTCGGCCACGCCGGGCGGCGGCGCATGCAGCAGGCGGATGGCCGGCTCGAAGGCTTCCAGGCCGTAGCGCTGCCGCACGCTGTCGGGCAAGGTGTCGGACAGGTCGGTCTGCAGCAGCGCCTGGTCGATGGCCTTGCGCAGCGTGGGTTGCGGCAGGCCGTCGGTGCTGGGGTAGACGGGCGTGAGCGCCTGCGGCAGCGGTGTGTCGGCATGGGTCATGCGCGGGTGCACCATCTCCTTGCCCCACAGGCCGCCGCGCACCTCGCCGCGCGCGCGCAGGCGGCGCCCCGCGGTAAGTTGCTTATGCTGGCTGCCGTAGAAGTTCAGCCAGCGCAGCTGCAGCTCGCCCGTGTCGTCGGCGATCACGGCCGTGAGCTGGCGGCGCGGGCGATAGAGGACTTCCGAACGCAGGATGTCGCCCTCGACCTGGGCAGGAAAGCCCGGCCGCAGGCGCGCGATGGGCGTGATGCGCGTTTCGTCTTCATAGCGCAGCGGCAGGTGCAGGATGAAGTCCTGCGGGTGCCGCAGGCCCAGCGCATGGAATTTGCGCTCGATGGCGCTCAACCCCGCTTCGGCTGCGGGAGGCTTGCGAGAGACTGCCGATGAAGGCGCCATGCGCGAAGTGCCGTGCGTGCCGTACGCGGCCGGATCGCCTGGTCAGATCACCAGGACGGCTTCGACTTCGAACTGCGCGCCCTTGGGCAGGCTGGCCACGCCCACCGTCGACCGGGCCGGAAAAGGCTGGGGAATGATCTCGGCCATGATGGCGTTGGCCAGGGCGAACTTGCCCAGGTCGGTCAGGAACAGGGTGAGCTTGACGATGCCGTCCAGCGTGCCGCCGGCGGCGTCGACCACGGCCGTGAGGTTGGCGAAGGCCTGGCGCACCTGGGCCTCGAAGCTTTCGGCCACCAGCTCGCCCGTGGCGGGCTCCAGGCCGATCTGGCCCGACAGGTACACCGTCTTGCTGCCCGTGGCCGCCACGGCCTGGGAATACGGCCCCACTGCGGCCGGCGCTGCGTCGGTATGGATGATTTGCTTGCTCATGATGGTCTTCCTGCAGGGTGGCGCCTGTCGGGAGGCAGGGCACATTTGCATAGACTATCAGAAATTATGGACAATAGCCTACGCATGGGAGTGATGGATGCGTCCATCCCGGCTTGAATTCTGACTTTGCGCTTATAGACTATCCGGCACGGATTTTTTATAGTATTGCCAGGGATCATCAATGAGCCGAACCATGCTCGCCTTCGACACCTTCAAGTATTTCCATGCGCTGACCAAAGCCGGGGTTACCCAAGCCGAGGCCGAGGCGCACACGCATGCCTTGGTCGAGGCGATCAATGCCAATTTGCAGAACCTCGCCACCAAGGATGACCTGAAGCCATTCGCCACCAAGGATGATCTGAAGGTGTTCGCCACCAAGGACGACCTGAAGCTATTCGCCACCAAGGATGACCTGAAGCCGTTCGCCACCAAGGACGACTTGAAGTTATTCGCCACCAAGGATGATCTGAAGCCGTTCGCCACCAAGGACGACTTGAAACAATTGGAAGATCGCATGGAAGGCAAGATGCAGCAGTTCGCCACCCGAGTTCAACTCGAAGAACTCCGCGGCGAGGTCCGGGCCTCCGAATTGCGCATCCAGGCCCAGATTGCGCCGATGCGCTGGATGCTCGCTGCAACGGGCACTGCCGTGCTGGCCATGTTCGTCAACACGTTTGCAAGCCCGCTGTTCAAGATGCTGCACTGACGCTGGCGTTCACCGCCGGCCGTGCACGCGGTACTGCTCGAACAGGCACACGGCAGCGGCCGCGGCGACATTGAGCGATTCCACCGCCTCGGCATCATGTGGAATGCGCACGCGCAGCGCCGCCGCCTGCAGGAGTCCGGGCGCCACGCCCTGCCCTTCATGGCCGAATGCCCAGGCGCAATGCCGCGGCAGGGGGTGGGCATAGAGATCGACCGCGCCGTCGAGCGCGGTGGCGACCAGCGGCACGTCCAGGCGCGGCAACAAGGCCAGCAGGTCCTGGTGTTCGTGGATGGCGAGCGCGAAGTGCGCGCCCTGGCCGCTGCGCACCACCTTGGGCGACCAGGCGGCCGCGGTGCCGGTGGACAGGAAAACGCGCTTTATTCCAGCCGCCGCGCAAGTGCGCAACAGCGTGCCGACATTGCCCGGATCCTGGATGCGGTCGAAGAGCACGCAGTTTTCGGCTAGGCGGACAGGCGGCTCGGGCTCGGGCGGGCGCACCAGGAACAGCACGCCCTGCCCGCTTTCCACGCTGGCCAGATCGCGCATCAGGCGCGGCTCCAGGGCGATGCAGGCCGAATCGGGCAGTTGCCCGGCCAGCGCATGCAGCTCGGGATGCTGCAGTTTTTCGCTGTCGAACACGGCGTATTCGGGCGCGCCGTAGCGGGCCAGCCAGGCCTGGCACAGGTGCACGCCGTCGAGCAGCACGGGTTCGCCGTGCCGGCCCGCGGTCGTGGCCAGCTTGCGCAGTGTCTTGACGAGCGGATTGTCGCGGGAGGTGATGAGTTTCATGGCCGTATGGCTCGTGGCCGCTTCATGGCTGCAGCAGGACTCTCACCGGCGCGAAGCTGCGGCGGTGCTCGGGGCACGGGCCGTGCTCGCGCAGCAGGCTCAGGTGCTGGGCCGTGCCGTAGCCCTTGTGCTTGTCGAAAGCGTACTGCGGGTAGAGCGCGTGCAGGCGCATCAGATCGGCGTCGCGCGCGGTCTTGGCCAGGATGGATGCCGCCGAAATGGCCGGCACCTTGGCGTCGCCCTTGATGATGGTTTGCACCGCGCAGCGCAGGCGCGGCGGCTGGTTGCCGTCGACCAGGGCCAGTCGCGGGGCCACGGACAGGCCTTCCACGGCGCGCTGCATGGCCAGCAGGGTGGCGCGCAGGATGTTGAGCTGGTCGATTTCGTCGACGCTGGCGTGGGCGATGCACCAGGCCAGGGACTGGGCCTTGATGAGGCCGGCCAGTTTTTCGCGGCGGGCGGCGCTGAGCACCTTGGAATCGGCCAGGCCGGCGATGGGCCGGGCCGGGTCGAGGATGACGGCGGCGGCGTAGACGGCGCCTGCCAATGGGCCGCGGCCGGCTTCGTCCACGCCTGCGGTGGTCGAGGCGTCGATGTTGGCTTCGGTGCTGAACAAATTGGTTTGCATGCTTAGAGGTTCTTGAGCCGCCGAGGCTGCCCTGCGGAATTCCGATGCTCGGCGCTGATGGCGCCTGCGCTTCGGATTCCTCCGGGGTCCTCGGCTTGCGTCAGGTCTTATACGCGGCCATCCGCTACGGCGGCGATGGCTTGGGCGGCCAGCGTAGGGGTATCGCGCAGCAGCTCCTGGTGCATCGCGGTAAAGCGTGTCTCCAGGCTCGCGGCCAGCGCATCGTCGGTCAAGGCCGTCCAGGTCGCGGCTTCCAGCGCCTGCGGCGTGGCGTCGTCCTGCAATAGCTCGGGCACGGCGGAATCGCGCAGCAGGATATTGGGCAGGCCGACCCAGGGCAGATAGGGACGTTCCTGGCCCGATTTCCAGGCCATGATGCGGCGCATCCAGGGCGAGAGCACGTAGGAGATGACCATGGGCCGCTTGTAGAGCGCGGTTTCCAGCGTGG
>DASWPO010000126.1:0-9025 GCA_036404015.1 Bordetella sp.
CGCGGCCGCGCCCGCCCCGGCTGCCGCACCCGCCGCGGCGCCGGCGCCTGCCGCGGCGGCGCCAGTGGCCGCCGCGCCCGTGCCGGCGCCCGCGCCCGCCGCCAGCGGCGGCCTGGTCGAGCTGGTCGTGCCCGATATCGGCGACTTCAAGGAAGTCGAGGTCATCGAAGTGATGGTGGCCGTCGGCGATACCATCAAGGCCGAACAAAGCCTGATCACCGTCGAATCCGACAAGGCCTCGATGGAGATCCCCGCCTCGCAAGGCGGCGTGGTCAAGTCGCTCGAGGTCAAGGTAGGCGACAAGATCTCCAAGGGCGCGCTGATGGCCGTCGTCGAGGCTGCCGGTGCCGCGCCGGCGGCGGCGCCGGCCGCCGCAGCAACGCCGGCCGCGGTGCCGGCCGCCGCAGCAACGCCGGCCGCGGCGCCTGTCCCGGCTGCCGCCGCGCCGGCGCCCGATTCCGCCCCCAAGGCCGCGCCGGCCGCCTCGGCCGCGTTGGAAGATCCGGGCCTGGCGCCCGGCAAGCTGCCGTATGCCTCGCCCTCGGTGCGCAAGTTCGCGCGCGAGCTGGGCGTCAACCTGAGCCGCGTCACCGGCAGCGGCCCCAAGGGCCGCATCACGGCCGACGATGTGCGCAGCTTCGTCAAGCAGGCGCTGTCCTCGGATGCCGCCACGGCCGGCGGTTCGGCCGATGGCGCCGCGCTGGGCCTCTTGCCCTGGCCCAAGATCGATTTCGCCAAGTTCGGCCCCATCGACCCCAAGCCGCTGTCGCGCATCAAGAAGATCTCGGGCGCCAACCTGCACCGCAACTGGGTCATGATCCCGCACGTCACCAACAACGACGAAGCGGACATCACCGACCTGGAAGCCCTGCGCGTCACGCTCAACAAAGAGAACGAGAAGTCGGGCATCAAGGTCACCATGCTGGCCTTCGTCATCAAGGCCGTGGTCGCGTCCCTGAAGAAGTTCCCCGAGTTCAACGCCTCGCTCGACGGCGACAATCTCGTGCTCAAGCACTACTACCACATCGGCTTCGCGGCCGACACGCCCAATGGGCTGGTGGTGCCGGTGGTGCGCGATGCCGACAGGAAGGGCATCCTGGAACTGGCCCAGGAAACGTCCGAGCTCGCCAAGAAGGCGCGCGACGGCAAGATCTCGCCGGCCGACATGCAAGGCGGCTGCTTCTCGATCTCGTCGCTGGGCGGCATCGGCGGCACGCACTTCACGCCCATCATCAATGCGCCCGAAGTGGCCATCCTGGGCCTGTCGCGTTCCTTCCAGAAGCCGGTCTGGGACGGCAAGCAATTCGTGCCGCGCCTGACTCTGCCGATGTCGCTGTCGTACGACCACCGCGTCATCGACGGCGCCTCGGCGGCGCGCTTCAACGCCTACCTGGCTGCGCTGCTGGCCGACTTCCGCCGCATCGTGCTGTAAGGGAACCGCCATGAGCAATGTGCAAATCAAGGTGCCCGATATCGGCGACTTCAAGGAAGTCGAGGTCATCGAGGTGCTGGTCAAGGCCGGCGACAACATCCGCGCCGAACAGAGCCTGATCACGGTCGAGTCCGACAAGGCCTCGATGGAAATCCCTGCTTCTGCGGGCGGGGTGGTCAAGGCCGTGCTGGTCAAGGTGGGCGACAAGGTCGCCGAAGGCAGCGTGATCCTCGAGGTCGATGCCGCGTCGGCCCCGGCGGCCGCCTCCGCGCCGACGCCTGCCCCGGCTGCCGCGCCTGCCCCGGCCGCGGCGCCCGCTGCCTCGGCCCCCGCTGCCTCGGCGCCTGCCGCGGCCAGCTACTCGGGTTCGGCCGACCTCGAATGCGACGTGCTGGTGCTGGGCGCCGGCCCCGGCGGCTATTCGGCCGCCTTCCGCGCGGCCGACCTGGGCCTGAACACGGTGCTGGTCGAGCGCTATGCCACGCTGGGCGGCGTTTGCCTGAACGTGGGCTGCATCCCGTCCAAGGCGCTGCTGCACAACGCCGCCGTCATCGACGAGGCGCGGGCCCTGGCCGCGCATGGTGTGAGCTTCGGCGAGCCCGTGGTCGACCTGGACAAGCTGCGCGCCTACAAGGACAGCGTGGTGGCCAAGCTCACCGGCGGCCTGGCCAGCATGGCCAAGATGCGCAAGGTCACGGTGGTCACGGGCGTGGGCGAGTTCGCCGACCCGAACCACCTGTCGGTGAAGTCTGCCGACGGCAAAACCCGGACCATCCGCTTCAAGAGCGCCATCATCGCCGCCGGCAGCCAGTCGGTGAAGCTGCCTTTCCTGCCTGCCGACGACCGCATCGTCGATTCCACCGGCGCGCTGCTGCTCAAGAGCATCCCCAAGAAGATGCTCATCATCGGCGGCGGCATCATCGGCCTGGAAATGGGCACGGTGTATTCCACGCTGGGCGCCCGCCTGGACGTGGTCGAGATGCAGGACGGCCTGATGCAGGGCGCCGACCGCGACCTGGTCAAGGTCTGGCAGAAGTTCAACACCAGCCGCTTCGACCACATCATGGTCAACACCAAGACCGTGGCGGCCGAAGCCAAGCCCGACGGCATCTACGTCACCTTCGAAGGCGAGGGCGCGCCGAAGGAGCCGCAGCGCTACGACCTGGTTCTCCAGGCCGTGGGGCGCAGCCCCAACGGCAAGAAGATCGGCGCCGAGCGCGCCGGCGTGGCCGTGTCCGATCGCGGCTTCATCGCGGTGGACAAGCAGATGCGCACCAACGTGCCGCACATCTACGCCATCGGCGACCTCGTGGGCCAGCCCATGCTGGCGCACAAGGCCGTGCATGAAGGCCACGTGGCGGCCGAAGCCATTGCCGGCGAGAAGTCCTTCTTCGATGCGCGCGTCATCCCGGGCGTGGCCTTCACCGATCCCGAAGTGGCCTGGGTGGGCCTGACCGAGGACGATGCCAAGAAGCAGGGCATCAAGATCGAGAAGGGCGTGTTTCCCTGGGCGGCATCGGGCCGCGCGATCGCCAACGGCCGCGACGAAGGCTTCACCAAGCTGATCTTCGACGCCGAAACGCATCGCATCGTCGGCGGCGGCATCGTCGGCACCCATGCCGGCGACATGATCAGCGAAGTCGTGCTGGCCATCGAGATGGGGGCCGACATCGTCGACATCGCCAAGACCATCCACCCGCACCCCACCCTGGGCGAATCGGTCGGCATGGCCGCCGAAATCGCCGAGGGCGTGTGTACCGATGTGCCGCCCACGCGGCGCAAATGACGCGAGCAGGCAGTACAACCGAAAGCGGCCCGGCGGGCCGCTTTCTACTTTGTTGGAAAAGAAAAACAGATGCCGCTGATACAAACGCTGCCCGCCCTGCACGAACCGCGCGCGCGGCGCTTTGCCTTCCAGCTGATGCTGGCTTCGGTGGTGGCCATGGTCACCGCCAATGCGCTGGGCCTGGCCAATCCCTGGTGGGCGGCCATGGCTGTGTGGATGGTCAGCCAGCCCACGCGGGGCCTGCTGCTCGAGCGCAGCGCCGCGCAGCTGCTGGGGACCTGCCTGGGGGCGGCGGCCGGTACGGCCCTGGCGCTGATTCCGGATCTCGGCCTGCGCCTGGTCGGCCTGGCGCTTTGGATGGCGCTGGCCTGCGGCACGGGCAACCTGATGCGGCACCAGCGCGCCTATGGCGCGGTGATGGCGAGCCTGGCCGCGGTGGTCGTGGTGCTCATGAGCGGCGGCATGGATCCGGCCCGCTTTGCCCTGATGCGCGTCGTCGATACGGTCATCGGCATCGCGGCGTCGGTTTTCCTGATCGCCTTGTGGAGCCCTCGGGGGCCGGGCGAAGCCCTGCTGGCGCGGGCCCGGACGGCAGGCGAGGAGGCGCTGTCCCTGGCGGGGTCGATTCTCGGCGCCACGGCTTCGGGGCGGGTCGATAGTCAGGCGCGCGAGCAGCGCCTGCTGGCCGACCTGGCGGGCATCGAGGCCGCGTCCGAGGACGCCGCCTCGGGCTCCATCGAATACCGCCGCCGCTTGCGGCCCTTGCGCGGCCTTCTGGCGGCCCTGCTGGACGTGATGGCCGTCACCCGCATCGTGCGCGAGCGCGCCGAGCGCAATCAGGCCAAGCCGGGCGGGCATGAGGGGCTGGCCCTGGCGCAGACCTGCGGCCGGGCGCTGGACCAATATGCCCAGGGGTTGGGAGACGAGGCGCGGCGAGGGGAGGCGGCCGCGCAGCTGGATGCCTGCGCGCAGGCGGCGCGGCAGCAGGAATCCGTCCTGGCCAGCCTCTTGGAAACGCTGCAGGCCAGCCTGGCGGCCGCGCACAATGACTACCTGGAACTAGCTTCCTCCCTGCCGGGCGAGGTATCCGGCCATGCCTTGAGCTCGCCCAACTGGGCAGGCGCCAAGCGCACCGTCCTGCGCTGCCTGCTGGCCTGCCTGGCGCCGGCCGCGCTCTGGCTGCTGACAGGCGACGAGTTGGCGCGCTATGTGGTGCTGGGCTCCTGCGTATTCATTTCGGTGTTCGCCGTGGCCGACGATCCCGCCGTGATCCTGCGGCAGATCCTGATCGGCGGCGTGGGCGCCGTGGCGGGCACCGTGATCTGGCGCGCCGGGCTGATGCATGTGCTGGAAAGCGGCTATGAGTCCCTGATCCTGGCCGTGCCCTTCATGTTCGTGGCCGCCGTGATCCAGGCCAACCGGCCCACCGCCTTCATCGGCCTGGCGCTGAACATGATCTTCGCCGTCATGGCCCAGCCCATCCAGCTGCACCCGGCGCCGGCCGAGACCGTGGCCTTGTCCGGCCTGGCCCTGTTGGGCGGCCTGGTGTTCAGCCTGGTGTGCTTTCGCTGGCTCGTGCCCATGAGCAGCGCGCATCGCCGCGCCGACCTGCGCCGCGCCATGCGCCGGGAACTCGGCGCCATCAGCGCCCGGGCCGGCGATCCGCGCGCGGCCCGGCATCTGGCACGGCTGCGGTATCTCGCGCTGGACCTGTTGTCGCGGGCCGGCACGCCCCTGGACATGGCGCATGGCGCGCTGTCGGCCCTGGTGCTGGGCCATACCCTGCTGCGCATCGGCAGCCTGGTGCATGGGGCGGACGTGAGCGCCGCGGCGCACCGGGCCGCCCAGGCCGCCATGGACGAGCTGCGCCGCGGCGGCCTGGCGCCGGGCTACCTGAGCGCCAGCCTGTCGCGGGCCGCCATGCTGGTCGAGTCCGGCATGGTCATGATGCCGGGCTCCATCCTGCCCATGCAGGAACTGAGCCAGGCCCTGCGCGATGCCGCGGCCTGCATCGCCTGGCAGCCGGCCTTCCTGGTCGGGATAAGCCGCACATCAGGAGAATGATTTGGCGTTCATCGAGAAACCGTCTGACTTAGGGGTGTCCATAGGTTGACAGCATTTCCAGGGTAGGTCATTCTCTGCTTTACGTATACTTTATTTGTTAATTCGTATACTAACAGTGTGGGTTTGAATCTTTTGCCCCCTTATCGTGAGGAACAGGAAATGATGTTTGCGTCCAAGATGAAGCGCAGCCTGGCCTGCGCCGCGGCAGCGGTCTGTGCCTGGTCGATGCTGGCCGGCAGCGCGGCCGCCGCCCCCGTGCCCACCCAGGAGCCCGGCATGCTCAAGGTGGCCATGGCCGCCACCTATCCCCCGTTCGAATACTTCGACGGCGACAAGATCGTCGGCTCCGACGTCGATTTCGGCCACATCCTGGCCAGGCACCTGGGCACGGACGTCAGCTTCCAGGACGCCAAGTTCGCCACCCTGATCATGGGCCTGAACGCCCACCACTACGACGTCGTCATCTCCGGCATGTACATGACGCCGGAACGCCTGGCCCAGGCCCGCGCCGTGCCGTATGCCCGCACCTCGTCGGCCATCCTGGCCACCGCGGCCAGCGGCCTCGCGCCCAAGCAGCCCGAAGACCTCTGCGGCCTGCGCGTCGGCATCGTGACCGGCACGGTCTACCTGCCCAAGCTGCATGACCTGTCCGAGTCGTACTGCAAGAAAAACGGCAAGGGCGACATCAACATCAGCGAATACGCCTCCACGGCCGAGGCCTTCCAGGCCATGCTGTCGAACAACGTCCAGGTCGGCATGCAGGTGGCCAACACCGCCCATGCCCTGGCCGACAAGTCGCAGGGCCGCGTGGTGGTGACGTCCACCGACATCATCTACCCGCAGACCATCGGCATCTACGTCGAAAAGGACAACGCCGCCCTGTTCGACGTGGTCAGCAAGACCATGGCCGAGGTGGTCAAGACGCCCGAATACGCGGAAATGCTCAAGAAGAGCAGCCTGTTCCCGCCCGAGCAGTAATCCGGCGCCGCGCCGGCCCCCGCACCCTGGTTTTCAGCAACACATTTTGATTCGCGCCTCATGAGATTCGATTTTGCCTACATGTTCTCCATGTTCGCGATGCCCGCCGTCTGGCGGGCCGCGCTCGTCGTGGTCGAACTCAGCGCGTTGTCGTGGTTGTCGTCGGTGGTGCTGGGGTTCGGCTTGGCCTGGGCGCGCATGTCGCCGTCCTGGTGGCTGGCGCGCCCGGCCGCCATCTATATCTGGTTCTTCCGCAGCGTCCCGCTGATCGTCCTGATCATCTTCGTCTACAACCTGCCGCAGCTGTTTCCGGCCACGGGCGTGGCCCTGTCGCATCCCTTCTTTTCGGGGTTCGTGGCCCTGCTGCTGACGGAAACCGCCTACATGGCCGAGCTGCACCGCGGCGGCCTGATGTCGGTCGGCAAGGGGCAGTACGAGGCGGCCACGGCCCTGGGCCTGCGGCCCGTCGGCATCCAGCGCCTGGTGGTCATTCCCCAGGCCCTGCGCATCGCCCTGCCGTCGCTGGTCAACCAGTACATCGCCTGCGTCAAGCTCACGGCCCTGGTGTCGGTCATTTCGCTGCGCGAGCTGCTGCTGCTGGCCGAACAGTTGTACGCGCAGAACCTGCTGGTGATGGAGTCGCTCCTGGCCATCACGGTCTTCTACGTCGGCATCGTGACCTTCTTCAGCTGGATCATGACGGCCATCGAACGCCGCCTGGACCTGTCCCGCCGCAAAGCCGAAACCCTGCCGGCCGACCGCCTGGCCGCCATCCGCGCCAGCCTGCCGGCTGCGGCGGCGGGGCAGGGGGCGGGCCGCCAGCAGGCCGATGTCTCGGCGCTGCTGCTCAATGGGCTGCGCAAGTGCTACGGTTCGCACGAGGTGCTCAAGGGCATCGACCTCGCGGTGAAGGCCGGCGAGGTGATTTCCATCATCGGTCCGTCGGGCTCGGGCAAGACCTCGCTCATCCGCACCATCAACGCCCTGGAAACCATCGACCAGGGCGAGATCATTCTCTTCGGCCAGTCGTACATCCTGGCCAGCGATCCGCCGCGCAACCCGCAGGTGAGCCGCGGCATGCGCCGCATCGGCATGGTGTTCCAGGGCTTCAACCTGTTCCCGCACCGCACGATCCTGGACAACGTCATCCTGGCGCCGTGCTATCACGGCGCGGGCCGCGCCGCGGCCACCTCGCGCGCCCTGGCGCTGCTCGACAAGGTGGGCCTGCTGGCCCACGCCTACAAGTATCCGCACCAGTTGTCCGGCGGCCAGCAGCAGCGCGTGGCCATTGCCCGCGCCCTGGCCATGGAGCCGGAGATCATGCTGTTCGACGAACCCACCTCGGCGCTCGATCCCGAGCTGGTGGGCGAGGTGCTCAAGGTGATCGCCCAACTGGCCCAGGAAGGCATGACCATGCTCATCGTCACGCACGAAATGGACTTCGCCATGTCCATTTCCGACCGCGTGGTCTTCATGGAAAACGGCGTGGTGCAACTGGCCGCCGCGCCCGCGGAAATCCGCGAACGGCCCGACGCCGAGCGCGTGCGCCGCTTCGTCGGCCTGCCGGCCCAGGCGGTGCAGGATCCGGTGGTGCTGCAGACGGCGGCCTGAAGCGCCCCTTGCCGTGGCTTTGGACGCGCCGGCCCGGATCAGGCCGGCGCGCTCGCCTTTCTGCAAAAGCAGTCCGCCGAATGGTCGTTGACGATGCCCACCGCCTGCATCCAGGCATACACGATGGTCGGGCCGACGAACTTGAAGCCGCGGCGCTTGAACTCTTTTGAAATTCGCTCGGACAGCGGGGTGTTGGCCACCGGGCCGTGGCCGTCGCCTTGCAGCGTCTTGCCCGCGGTGAACGACCAGCAGAAATCGCTGAAGCGCTCGCCGCGCTCCTCCATGTCGCAATAAATCTGCGCGCCGCGGATGGTGGCCTCGATCTTGGCGCGGGCCCGGATGATGCCCGGGTTGGCCATCAGGCGCAGGACGTCGGCCTCGCCAAAGCGCGCCACGGCATGCGGGTCGAATCCGGCGAACGCTTCTTGAAAGGCGGCGCGTTTGCGCAGCACCACGATCCAGGCCAGTCCCGCCTGGAATCCTTCCAGCATCAGGCATTCCCACAGCGCGCGGCCGTCGCGCAGCGGCACGCCCCACTCGCGGTCATGGTAGTCGCGCATGAGCGGGTCATTGACGGCCCAGGCGCAGCGATGTCGTTCGGTCATGGTGTTCTCGGTTGTTGCATGGGCCTTCGATTATCGGTTCCCCGTGTGTTCAACTTACAGTCAGTCAACTGGGAGTCAGTGAAACGAAGGGAAAACTTAAAGGAAAAGCACAAATTCTGTAAATCAGGGTCATCACAATGAGTCCCGGTTTTATCGCGGCTGCGCGGGGATCTCTTCGCGGCCGATTTTTTATTACAAACCGGGAGATTTTTAGATGGCCATGATGAACAAGGATAATGCCGGGGTGCGAATGTCGCTGACCGCGGTGGCGGCGGCGCTTGCGCTGGCAGGGTGCGGCGGCTCGGACGATTCTTCGCCCTCCGCGAACAATTCGACCACGCCGTCTTACAGCGGTGTCGTCGTCGCGAACGGCTACACGCCGGGCAGCACGACCGGCAACCCGACTCTCAAGGCGGGCTATTACTCGGGCGCCACTGTGTTCGTCGACACCAACGGCAACGGTGTGCTCGATGGCAACGAAGCGTCCACGAAGACCGACTGCAACGGCCATTTCACGTTGCAGACCAACGCCACGGGCCAGCTCGTGGC
>DASWPO010000127.1:0-1799 GCA_036404015.1 Bordetella sp.
ATCGCGGGCCCTTTGAGGCGGGGGCAGCCCCGCAGGGGCCGAGGGCGCCTGATTGCGCGCCCGAGCCCCGCCGATCGGGCCTGCGATGCCCGCCACTTCCCGCCTGACGGGTCAAGAACGGGTTTGGAACCAACAAACGGCTGCCATTTGGCAGCCGTTGTCATATCTTCACTGTCCAAGCAAACCCGTCCCCATTACAATAATCCCTACATCGGCACAGGGGATTGCGCATGAAATGCCCTTTCTGCGGCAACGACGATACGCAGGTGGTCGACAGCCGCGTCTCGGAAGAAGGCGACACCATCCGCCGCCGCCGCCGTTGCCTGGCTTGCGACAAGCGCTTCACCACCTATGAGCGCGTCGAACTGGTCATGCCTTCCGTGGTCAAGCGCAACGGCAGCCGCGTCGAATACGACCCCTCCAAACTGCGCGCCAGCCTTGCCCTGGCCTTGCGCAAGCGCAGCATCAGCACCGCCGAAGTCGATGCCGCCGTGGTGCGCATCGAAGAAAAGCTCCTGGCCAGCGGCATGCGCGAAGTGCCCACCGAACGCATCGGCGAACTGGTCATGGGCGAACTCAAAAAGCTCGACAAGGTGGCCTACGTCCGCTTCGCCTCGGTCTACAAGAGCTTCGAAGACATCGGCGAGTTCATCGACGCCATCCGCGAAATGCAGGGCCCGCCCGTGCCGGGCAAGCTGCGCAAGGAATAGGCTTTCAGTGCAGGCTGGCGCGCAGGGCGCCCGGCGTATCCGGCGCGTAGCGCCGCCACACCCGCCGCAGATGATGCGCCGAGCCGAAGCCGGCGCGTTCGGCCACCTTCTCCAGGCTTAGCCGCGTCTCGCGGATCAGCTCGCCAGCCAGGGTCAGCCGGATGCGATAGAGATAATCCATGGGCGTGCAGCCCGCATGTTCGGCAAACAGGCGGTTGAGGTGGCGCGGGCTGGTGTGCGCCAACCCGGCCAGGCTGTCGGCCGACCAGGGCGAGGCCGGGTTGCGCAGGATGGCATCCTGCACCCGGTGCACGGCGGGGTGCACATGGTTGCGGCCTTCCAGCCAGGGTGACAGCGCGGGGTCCTGGCCGGCGCGGCGCAGGTACACCACCATGTGCCGCGCGGTCGCGCTGGCCACCTGCGGGCCGCAGACGCGCGCCACCAGGTGCAGGGCCAGGTCGATGCCGGCCGTGATGCCCGCGCTGGTGTACAGGTTGCCGTCCTCGACGAAGATGCGGTTGTCGTGCACGCGGGCCGTGGGGTCGAGCCGGGCCAGTTCGGCCAGGCAGGTGTGGTGGGTGGTGCACTCCCGCCCGCGCAACAGGCCGGCCGCGGCCGCCAGCAGCGCGCCGGCGCAGACGGACATGATCGTGCAGTCCGCGGGCTTGTCCCGTTTGAGCCAGTCCACCACGGCCCGGATCTGCGGGTCGTTCCAGTCCGGGCCCGGCCCGACCTGGCCGGACAGCGCCAGCAGCGCGCCCGCGGGCAGCCGATCGGGCAAGGGCTCCAGCCTGCTCAGATAGAGGCCGGCCAGCCCGGTTTCCAGCTCGCCGGCCGGGCCGCAGTAGTGCGGTTCGAATGTCCCGGGGGCGAACAGATTGGCCGAACGGAACGCCTCGCCCGGTCCGGCCAGGTCCAGCAGGACGATATCGCGCGTGACGACAAAGTAGACCGGGATAGCCATGGGCAGCCGTTCGATGCGCGCCGCTCAGCCGGCCAGCGCCTGCGCCGCGGGCAGGATCCTGGCGAAGCGGTTCATCAGCACCAGCTCGGTGTGGTCCTTGATTTCCTGCGGCGAGTAGACGCGGC
>DASWPO010000128.1:0-3162 GCA_036404015.1 Bordetella sp.
GAGCGACGCGACGGCGCGCAGCGGCGCGCGCCAGGCGGTGCGCAAACGAAAGGCGGCAAAGGGGCGTGGAGAAAGCGGCATCTTCAATGTCCTCAGGGGTGATAAACAGAAACGGGTGTGTCGTCCACGGCGCTTTCCGAGACGGCGGGTTCGGGTGGCTGGCCGTCATGGACCAGGCTGCGGCGGCGCTGCAGGTAGGCATCGCGCACGAAGCTGTAGGGATCGAGCGCGGTGCGGTCGATGGTGTTGGTGACGTCGAGCAGGCTGGCGCGCGTATCGACGAAGTCCAGGCCATAGAGCGAGTTGCGCAGGCCGATATTGCGGACGTCGTTGATCCACAAGGGGTTGGCAAACCAGGCGGTGGCCAGGCCCGCGCCGTCGCGTATCGTGCTCGGGCCCAGGATGGGCAGAACCAGGTAGGGGCCCTGGCCCAGGCCCCACACGCCCAGCGTGGTGCCGAAATCGTTGGGGATCTTGCGGGCGCCGGTCTTCGAGCCGACGTCGATGCAGCCGCCCAGGCCCATGGTGGTGTTCAGCAGGAAGCGGCCCCAGCTGTTGATGGCGTTGACGCCGTTGCCCTGCAGCAGGCTGTTGATGCCGCCCCAGACATCGCCCAGGTTGCTGAACATATTGTGCACGCATTCCTGCGCCGGATCGGGCATGACGGTGTCATAGACCGTGGCCACGGGCTTGATCAGCACGTGGTCGACGGTGTCGTTGAACTTGTAGACGCCGCGGTTGAAGCCTTCCCACGGATCGCGAGGGTCGGGTTGCTGGGGGGCGGCGCAGCCGGCCATCAGGGCGCAGGCGAGCGCTGCGGCGGCGAAACGAGGGAGAGTGGACATGCTCATGCCGAATATTGTTGGAGTGTGGCGCCGGGGGAGCCGCGCCTTCATGGGGCGGGCTGGCTGGCGGGAGGGTTGGCTGCCGGGGTGCTGGCGCTGCCTGGGGTACTGCCTGGGGCACTGCCTTGCTTGTCGGCCGTGTTGTAGAGGAACTTGCTGATCAGGTTCTCCAGCACGACCGCGCTTTGTGTATAGCGGATTTTGCTGCCAGCGGCAAAGTTTTCCTCTTCGGCGCCGGGCGTCAGGCCCACGTATTGCTCGCCCAGCAGGCCCGAGGTGAGGATGGAGGCCGAGGTGTCCTTGGGGAACTGGTAGGCCGTTTCCACGTTGAGCGTGACGGCGGCCTGGAAACTTTTGTTGTCGAAGGCGATGGCGGCCACCCGGCCCACCACCACCCCGGCGCTCTTGACTGGCGCGCGCACCTTCAGGCCGCCCACATTGTCGAAGGACGCGGTCAGGGTATAGGTCGGCGCGAACGAGAAGCTGCTCATATTGCCGGCCCGCAGCGCCAGGAACACCAGCGCGGCGGCGCCCAGCAGCACGAAGAGGCCGACCCAGAAATCCGTTTTCGAATTAGACATTCGATACTCCAATCATTAATTTCCGAACATCAGGGCGGTCATCAGGAAGTCCAGGCCCAGCACGGCCAGCGAACCCACCACCACGGTGCGGGTCGTGGCGCGCGCCACGCCCTCGGGCGTGGGCTGGGCATGCCAGCCTTCGTACAGGGCCACCAGCGTCACGGTGACGCCGAACACCAGGCTCTTGGCCACGCCGTTGGCCACGTCTTTCCAGACGTCCACGCCGTCCTGCATCTGCGACCAGAAAGCGCCGGCGTCCACGCCGATCAGCACCACGCCCACCACCCAGCCGCCCAGGATGCCCACCATGGAGAACACGGCGGCGAGGATGGGCATGGCGATCACGCCGCCCCAGAAGCGCGGCACCAGCACGCGGCGCAGCGGGTCGACGGCCATGACTTCCATGGCGGCCAGCTGCTCGCCGGCCTTCATCAGGCCGATCTCGGCGGTGAGCGAGGTGCCGGCGCGCCCGGCAAAGAGCAGCGCGGTGACCACCGGGCCCAGTTCGCGCACCAGCGACAGGGCCACCAACAGGCCCAGGGCTTCCTCGGAGCCGTAGCGGTTGAGCGTGTAGTAGCCCTGCAGGCCCAGCACGAAGCCCACGAACATGCCCGAGACGGCCACGATGAGCAGCGAGTAGTTGCCGATGAAGTGCACCTGCTGCGAGACCAGGCGGGGCCGGCGCACGGCGATGCCGCTGCGCGCCAGCAGGGCGCCCAGGAACCGGGTGAAGTAGCCGACGCCGCTGACGAGGCCGAGCACCCAGCCGCCCAGCGCGCCGATGGGATTGGAAGTCATGCCTTGGATCCTGCGGTGTGGCCCGGCTGGCGGGCCAGCCAGGCGTCGAAAGCCGGGGTGTCGGGGTAGCGGAAGGCCACCGGGCCGTCGGGCGTGCCGTCCAGGAACTGGCGCACATAGGGATCCTGCGAGGCCTCGAGCTGCTTGGGCGTGCCGGCCGCGGCCAGCTTGCCCTGTCCTACCAGGTACACCTGGTCGGCGATGGCGAAGGACTCGGCCACATCGTGCGTGATCAGCACCGAGGCGCAGCCCAGCTGGTCGGACAGGTGGCGGATGAGGCGGGCCGTGATGCCCAGCGAGATGGGGTCCAGTCCGGCGAAAGGCTCGTCGTACAGGATGAGCTCGGGCTCGAGCACCACCGCACGGGCCAGCGCCACGCGGCGCGCCATGCCGCCGGAGGTCTCCGACATGGCCAGGTGGGCCGCGGTGCGCAGCCCCACCGCGTCGAGCTTGGCCAGCACGCGTTCGAGGATGGCGGGCTCGTCGAGGCGGGTGTGCTCGCGCAGGGGGAAGGCGACGTTCTCGAAGACGTTGAGATCGGTGAAGAGGGCGCCCTGCTGGAACAGCACGCCCATGCGCTGGCGCAGGGCGCGCAAGCCCTCGGGCGATTGCGCGCCGACGTCCTGGCCGAAGACCTTGACCGTGCCGCGCTGGGCGGCGATCTGGCCGGTGGCCGCGCGCAGCAGCGTGGTCTTGCCCGAGCCCGAGCCGCCCATGACGGCCACGACCTGGCCGGCCTGCACCTGCATGGAGATATCGCTGAGCACGGTGAAATCACCATAGCCCAGGGCCACGCCATCCAGGGCGAGGGCAAGTTCCGGGTCGTTGCGGGTGTCTGTCGGCATAGGCAATAGAGGGAGCGGGCACGCAGCGCGTCCCCATTGTATCCCTGTGCCTCGGGCGGATTATTCCGCCAGGCCGACAAGTCTGGCTGGGGA
>DASWPO010000129.1:0-24702 GCA_036404015.1 Bordetella sp.
GCCAGCGCGCTGGCGGCGCCGGCGAGCCGGGTGATTTCCGTCCAGTCCCGCGCCGCCACGGCCGCCTTGGGCGTCAGCCACGAGCCGCCGACGCACACCACATTGGGCAGGGCCAGGAAAGTCGGCGCGTTTTCGGCGTTGACGCCGCCGGTGGGGCAGAACTTCAGCGAAGGGAACGGGCCGTGCAGGGCATTGAGCATGGGCACGCCGCCGGCCTGCTGCGCCGGGAAGAATTTGACGATGTCGTAGCCCAGCTCGAGCGCGAGCAGGATGTCGCTGGGCGTCATGACGCCCGGCAAGAGCGGCAGGCCGGCGTCCTGCGCGGCCTGGTGCAGGTCGCGCGTGAGGCCCGGCGACACGCCGAAACGCGCGCCCGCTTTCCTGGCCTGCTCGCACTGGCGCGGCGAGGTCAGGGTGCCCACGCCCACCACGATGTCGGGCGCGAGGCCCGCCGCCCGTTCGATGGCGGCCAGGCCGGCCTCGGTGCGCAAGGTGATCTCCAGCACCTTGACGCCGCCCGCGTGCAGGGCGCGCGAGACGTTTTCGCCTTGCTCGGCGGATTCGAACGCCAGGACCGGGATGACCGGTCCGATGCCGACCAGGCCGGCGACCGTCGTTGCCGCCGGTGTTGCCATCGCAGTTGCCATGAATGAGACTCCTAGAAACCAAAGACCGAGGCGCCCGACTCCGCGGGCGCGGCGGCGGCGCGGAACACGCCGAACAGTTCACGGCCGAAGCCGACTTCGTTGTCTGCCTGATGCGCGGGCTGGGCCGAGGGCCGCGCGGCCCATTGCGCCGCGTCGATCTCGACGTCGAGCACGCCCGCTTCCGTGTCGAGCAGCAGCATGTCGCCGTCTCGCACCTTGCCGATGGGGCCGGCGAGCAGGGCCTCGGGCGAGAGGTGGATGACCGCCGGCACCTTGCCCGACGCGCCGGACATGCGGCCGTCGGTGACCAAGGCCACCTTGAAGCCCTTGTCCTGCAGCACGCCCAGGAAAGGCGTGAGCTTGTGCAGCTCGGGCATGCCGTTGGCGCGGGCGCCCTGGAAACGCACCACGGCGACGAAATCGCGCTCCAGTTCGCCGCGCTCGAAGGCGGCCTTCACCGCATCCTGCGAGTCGAACACCACGGCCGGCGCGCGCACCATGCGGTGCTCGGGCTTGACCGCCGAGACCTTGATCACGCCGCGGCCCAGCTTGCCCTGCATCAGGCGCAGGCCGCCGTCGGGCTGGAAAGGATCGGAGATCGGGCGCAGCACGTCGCTGTCGCCGCTTTGCGCGGGCGCCGGGCGCCAGCGCAGCTCGCCGTCGACCAGCTCGGGATTGTGCGTGTAGCGCGACAGGCCCTTGCCCATGACCGTGGCGACGTCGTCGTGCAGCAGGCCGGCCTCGAGCAGGTTGCGCACCAGGAAGGCGACGCCGCCCGCCGCGTGGAAATGGTTCACGTCGGCCTTGCCGTTGGGGTAGACGCGGGCCAGCAGCGGCACGATGCGCGAGAGCGTATCGAAGTCGTCCCAGTCGATCACGACGCCGGCGGCCCGCGCCATGGCGACCAGGTGCAGCGTGTGATTGGTGGAACCGCCCGTGGCCAGCAGCGCGACGATGCCGTTGATGATGGCCTTCTCGTCGATGACGTGGCCGATCGGCGTGTATTGCCCGCGTTCGGCCGTGATCTCGAGCACGCGCCGGGCGGCGGCGGCGGTGAGCGCGTCGCGCAGCGGCGTGTGCGGCGGCACGAAGGCCGAGCCCGGCAGGTGCATGCCCATGACTTCCATCAGCATCTGGTTGCTGTTGGCGGTGCCGTAGAAGGTACAGGTGCCATGGCCGTGATAGGCCGCCGATTCGGCCTCCAGCAGCGCGTCGCGGCCGACCTGGCCGGTGGCGTACTGCTGGCGCACCCTGGCCTTTTCGTCGTTGGACAGGCCGCTGGTCATGGGACCGGACGGCACGAAGATGACGGGCAGGTGGCCGAACTGCAGCGCGCCTATCATCAGGCCGGGCACGATCTTGTCGCAGATGCCCAGGCACAGCGCCGCGTCGAACATATTGTGGGTGAGCGCCACCGCCGTGCCCATGGCGATGACCTCGCGCGAGAACAGCGACAGCTCCATGCCGGCATAGCCCTGCGTGACGCCGTCGCACATGGCGGGCACGCCGCCGGCGAACTGCGCCACGCCGCCGTTTTCACGCGCGGCGCGCTTGATGATCTCGGGAAAGTCGCGGTACGGCGCATGCGCCGAGAGCATTTCGTTATAGGCCGACACGATGCCGATATTGGGCTCGCGCATGGCCTTGATCATGATCTTGTCGCGGTCCTCGAGGCCGGCGAAACCATGCGCCAGGTTCGAGCACGACAGCGCGCCGCGCACGGGAAAGCGGCCGCGGGCCGCGTCGATGCGGGCCAGGTAGGCGTCGCGCGTGGCCTTGCTGCGCTCGATCACGCGGCGCGTGACGGCCTGCAGCGAGGTAAGGGGGGAAGGCATGGGATTTCCTTTTTTGCGCGGGCGGCGGCTTGCGTGCCGCCCGGGGCCCGTCGCAAGCACCAAAAGTAGAAAAACTACACGCCTTTTGGGGCGGATTCCAGATCGGCCATCGCGAATTTCGCGAGATTATATCGGCTAAACGAAACAAGTTTCCGGTAGGAAACCCGGCCCCGCCAGGAACCGGCATTTGTAGTTTTTGTACAAATCCGGAAAGACCTGCTTATAGTTGTGGGCAAATATCCTCAGGATTTCCATGCTGCTTTCCCAGGTCCATGCCATGCGCGACCAGTTGCGCCCATCCGAGCGCAAGCTGGCCGACTACATCATCGAGGCGCCCCGCGAGGTGCTCGACCTTTCCATGTCCGAGGCCGCGCAGCGCGCCGGGGTGAGCCAGCCGACGATCGCCCGCTTCTGCCGCGCGCTGGGCTTCTCGGGCTTTCGCGAGTTCAAGATCCGCCTGGCCCAGGCCGTGGCCTCGCAACTGCCCGCCGTGCATCGCGACGTGCGGGCCGACGAGCCCGTGTCCGGCCTGGCCGCCAAGGTGCTGGATCGCAATATCGCGGCGCTCATCCACGTGCGCAACACGATGTCGGTCGACGCGCTGGCCATGGCCATCGACCTGCTGGCCCAGGCCTCGCGCATCGAGTTCTACGGCGCGGGCGGCTCGGGCATCTCCGCGCAGGACATCCAGCACAAGTTCTTCCGGCTGGGCATGTCCAGCGTAGCGTATTCCGACCCGCATATCTTCCTGATGTCGGCCGCCCTGCTCGGCCCGGGCGACGTGGTGGTGGCGGTGTCGACCTCCGGCCGCACCGTGGACATCGTCGACGCCGCCCGCGCGGCCCTGTCCGGCGGCGCCCAGGTCATCGCCATCACCCGCAGCCACTCGCCGCTCGCCCGCCTGGCCACCATCAGCCTGCACGCCAACGTCGAGGAAACCACCGACGTCCTCTCGCCCATGACCTCGCGCGTCTCCCACCTGGCCATCGGCGACATCCTCGCCGTCGGCGTCGCCCTGCAGCGCGGCCCCCAGCTCCTGGAAAAGATATCCCACTCCAAAACCCTGCTCAAGAACAGAAGAATCTCCGAACAAAGCTGAGAACCCGTTCCCCAACATTAAGAACTCCGTCCCCCGACAGCAACCACTCGACCTCCCTCCCGTGAGGGAGGGCTGGGGCGGGCGGGCCAGCTACAGGTCCCAAGGGGACCCACCACCCCGAATTCAAACAGACGGGCTCCGCCCGCTCTGTTAGAATTCGGGGTGGTGGGTCCCTTCGCATGGTGCGGCGGTGAACCTGGTCAGGTCGGGAACGAAGCAGCCATAGTCGTTTAGCGCCAGTGCCGAAGTAAGGCTCACCACCCCATACCCTAAAGGGCGCCGATGGCGCCCTTTTTCATGGCTGCGCCCAGGCCAGCGCAACTGGCTACAATCCAACCATGACTTACTTGGTACTGGCCCGCAAATGGCGCCCGCGATCCTTCGACACCCTGGTGGGGCAGGATCACGTGGTGCGCGCCTTGACGCACGCGCTGCAAACCCAGCGCCTGCACCACGCCTGGCTGTTCACCGGCACGCGCGGGGTGGGCAAGACCACGCTGTCGCGCATCCTGGCCAAGTCGCTCAATTGCGAGACCGGCATCACGCCCACGCCCTGCGGCGTGTGCCGCGCGTGCACCGAGATCGATGCCGGGCGTTTCGTCGACTATCTGGAACTCGACGCGGCCTCGAACCGCGGCGTCGAGGAAATGACCCAGTTGCTGGAGCAGGCGGTCTACTCGCCGGGCGCGGGGCGCTTCAAGGTCTACATGATCGACGAAGTCCACATGCTCACCGGGCATGCGTTCAACGCCATGCTCAAGACGCTGGAAGAGCCGCCGCCGCACGTCAAGTTCATCCTGGCCACGACCGACCCGCAGAAGATCCCCGTCACGGTGCTGTCGCGCTGCCTGCAGTTCAACCTCAAGCAGATGCCGCCCGACGCCATCGTGGGCCATCTGCAGAATGTGCTGGGCCAGGAAAACGTCCCCTTCGAAGTGCCCGCGCTGCGGCTGATCGGCCAGGCCGCCTCCGGCTCGATGCGCGACGCCCTGTCGCTCACCGACCAGGCCATCGCCTATAGCGCCGGCGACCTCACCGAGGAATCGGTGCGCGGCATGCTCGGCACCATCGACCAGCGCCACCTGGTGCGGCTGCTCGACTCCCTGGCCGACGGCGACGCCACCGGCGTGCTGGCCGTGGCCGACGAACTGTCCACGCGCGGCTTGTCGTATGCCGGCGCGCTGGCCGACCTGGCCGTGCTGCTGTCGAAGATCGCCATCGCCCAGCGCGTGCCGGGCGCCTTGTCCGCCGAGGACCCGATCACCGCCGACACCCTGCGGCTGGCGGGCCGCCTGCATGCCGACACCGCGCAGCTGTTCTATTCCGTGGCCGTGCACAGCCGCGGCGAACTGACGCTCGCGCCCGACGAATACGCCGGCTTCATCATGACCTGCCTGCGCATGCTGGCGCTCAATGGAGACGCCGGCCCGGCCACAATCGTGCAGGCGCCCGCGGTAATGCCCGCCGCCAGCGCACCGGCCGCCACCTCGGCGGCGGCGCCCGCGCCCGTTGCCGCGCCGGAACCGAAGCCGGTTGCGGCGGCGCCCTTGCTGGCCCCTGCCCGGCCCGAAACCCCGCGCGCCACGGCTGCCGTCGAACCGCCCAAGGCGCCCGCCGCGGCGCCGGCCCCGTTACCGGCCCCGACGCCAGCCAAGCAGGCCGACACGCCGCCCTGGGATGACACGCCGGCGGCCAAGGCCATGCCTGCCGCGCCGGTGGCGCAAGCCGTCCCGGACGAGCCTACCGCCGCCGACAGCCCGCCGGCCTGGGTCGATGAAGACATCCCCGACGATGCGGGCGGCTACGACGCAGGCGCCGCCTTCACGGCCGACCCCGACGACGAATTCGAAACCCTGGCCGGCGCGGCCGCGCCCAGGGTCGACACGCCCCGCCCCGTCAGGCCCGCGCGGGCCGCGCGCGAACCGGCGCAGGCGCGCGCGCGCCTGACCGACATGACGCAGGCCGCCTGGCCCGAGCTGGCGGCCCGCCTGCCTGTAAGCGGCCTGGCCGCCGAGCTGGCCCGCCAGAGCGCCTGGGGCGGCCTGCAGGGCGACACCGTCATCCTGCGCGTGGCCGTCAAGACGCTGGCCGAGAGCGAGAGCCGCGTGCGCTTGCAGACGGTACTGTGCGAGCATTACGGCCAAAGCCTGCGGCTCGAGGTCGCCGTCGGCGAAACCGGCGAGGCCACCGCCCACGCCGTGGCGCAGCAGGAACGCGCCGCGCGCCAGCAGGCCGCCGAAGACGCCGTGGCCGCCGATCCTTTCGTGCAGGCCCTGGTCAGCAGCTTCGGCGCCCGCGTGGTGCCCGGCTCGATACGGCCCGTCGACCCGCCCGCGGCCTGAACACAACACCGGGGGCCGCTCACCGCCGCCCTTCCCCTTAGCCGATACTCAAGGAAGCTTCCGACATGATGAAAGGACAACTCGCCGGCCTGATGCGCCAGGCGCAGCAGATGCAGGAAAACATGAAGAAGGCCCAGGAAGCCCTGGCCGACGTCATGGTCGAGGGCGCCGCGGGCGGCGGCCTGGTCAAGGTGACCATGAACTGCCGCAACGACGTCAAGCGCGTGGCCATCGACCCCAGCCTGCTGGGCGACGACAAGGACATGCTCGAGGACCTGGTCGCCGCGGCCTTCAACGACGCGCTGCGCAAGGCCGAGGCCACCTCGCAGGAAAAAATGGCCGGACTGACCGCCGGCCTGCCGCTGCCCCCGGGCATGAAGCTCCCGTTCTGATCTCTCGCCATGGAGTCGCGCCCTCCGCGCGGCTCCGCCATGCATCATGGATCCCCAGCTCCCCGAGCCCGAACCCCTGCGTGCCCTGATCGAGGCCCTGCGCCGCCTGCCCGGCGTGGGCGTGCGCTCGGCCCGGCGCATGGCCTACCACCTGCTGCAGCACGACGTGCAGGGCGCCGACATGCTGGGACGCGCGCTTTCCGGCGCGGTGAACAACCTGCGCCATTGCGCGCGCTGCAACAGCTTCACCGAAGACGAGTTGTGCGCCACCTGCGCCAACCCCCGGCGCGACCCCGGCCTGCTCTGCGTGGTGGAGACGCCGGCCGACCAGAACATGATCGAGTCCAGCCACGGCTACCGCGGCCTGTACTACGTGCTGATGGGCCGCATCGCGCCGCTGGAAGGCATAGGCCCGCGCGAACTGGACTTCCAGCGCCTGCTGGACCGCGCCTGCGACGGCGTGGTGCAGGAAGTGATCCTGGCCACCAACTTCACGGCCGAAGGCGAAACGACGGCGCATTTCATCGGCGAGGCGTTGAGCTCGCGCGGCTTGAAAGTCACGCGGCTGGCGCGCGGCGTGCCGGCGGGCAGCGAACTGGAATACGTCGATGCCGGGACGATCGCCTGGGCGTTGATGGAGCGGCGGTCGACCTGATCAGGCCGTGTTCCGGGCCAGCCACAAGGCAACGCCCAGGACGTTCTGCGAGTCGGATTCCGTGCCGATGGTATTGGGGTAGGTGGGCAGCGCGTTGGGATTGTAGTTTTCCACCACCCAGGCCTTGGGCAAGGCATCGTGCTTGGACAGATAGGCGACGGCCTGCCTGGTCTCTTCCAGGAATCGGATGCCGGACGCATTGGGCGAAATGATGAACGTGGTGTGCAGGCCCGCAGCGTTGCCCCACTTCAGGTTTTCAACGACAAACTGGCGATAGGCTTCGGGCTGCGCCAGGAAATAGTGCGGCGGCGAGTCCGTCGTCACCGCGCCGCCCGCTTTTTCCCCTTCGCGCAGGTAATTCCACTTGGGGCTTGAAAACGGCGCGCTCGCATATTGGCGGCTATTGGGCGAAAAGATCGGCGCCACCGTCTCGATGCCCCGGCGGCGCGCGGCGGACACGAAATGCTGCCAGTCGTCCAGGCGATTCTCGGCAAAGCCATTGACGTGCGAGTACCGAACCTGGATGCCGACATCCGTGAACAGTTTCTTGTACGGCTGCGCGAACCAGGTTTCCGGATTGTTCATCAGGTTGAACTCGGCATCGACCGGCGCGCCGGCGAAGGTGGCCAGGATAGCCTTGTGCAAGTCTTCCTTCGTTCGCGCCCAGATGTACTCGTGGATGTAGAGCGCGGTGCGGCAGCTCTGCCGCAGCGTCCGGCTGTGCGCAGGGTCAGCCAGGGAATCGAGTCCGGTCACGCCGCCCACCGATATGGGCGTGCCTTGCCCCGAACACGAATACGCCTGAGCCTTGCGCACCCAGGGCGCCAGGGTCGCTGCCGCGCCAAATGCCAGGAATTGCCGCCGGGACCCTGTCATCATGTGCCGCCCTCTCACGAGATCACAGGTCCCATGTGGCAGCCGATCAAAACTCGACCCACAACTTCGCCCGCGGGAAATACAGCGCCGCCTGGGCAGGCCGGCCGTCCCAGGCCGTGACGTGGCGGCAATAGCGTTCCAGCTGGTCGCCATGGCGATGGCGCATGCGGTCGGCGAAGTCCGCCAGCGACTCGCCGGGATGCGGGCGGCCCGTCTTGTAATCGACGATCAGCCAGCCGCCCGCCGTGCTCACGGCCAGGTCGATCACCGACACCTTGCCGCTGGCGTCGATCAATGGCCATTCGCGGCGCGCGCCGGATTGCGACAATAGCCAGCGGCCGCGCTCGTCGGCCAGTGTGGCCAGCAGCGTTTCGAGCACGGCCTCGGCGGATTCGCCGGCCAGCGCTTGCGGCACGCCGGCGCGCGTCAACTGGCGTTGCATCTGCGGCAGGCGGGCACGCAAGGCATCGGGCGTCCACTGGCCGGCGCCGTCCATGCCGATGCGCGCAAGCCAGGCATGGGCCAGCGTGCCGATGGCCGCATCGTAGGCCTCTTCGAGCTGCCAGGCGGGCCGGTCGGCGCCCTGCCCCCACGAGCGGCTGCCCGGCACGGGCACGCCGAAACCGGGATTGCCCTGCCGCCAGGATTGCGCCGCCAGGTGGGCCACCGCATCGGCAGCCAGGCGCCGCAGCGGTTCGCCGCGCGATGCCGTCTGCGGCTCGGCCGCCATGTCTTGCGCATCGGCCTGCACCGGCGGCTGCTTTTTCTCTGGCGGGACGACATCCCACAAACGCGCCAACAGGCTGCTCGAGGCCGGCGCCTTGGCCGCGCCGGTCTTGGGGTCGACGACCGCATTGGCCACCAGGTGCAAGTGATGCCGCGCACGCGTGGCGGCCACATAGAGCAAGCGGTCGACCTCGTAGTCGGCGCGGCGCTGCTCGCGCTGGGCCAGATAGCGCGAGATGGGGTCGGCATCCTTGTCCGCGCGCGGCTTGACCGGGCCGAACAGCACGCGCTCGCCGCTTTGCTCGATGCGCACCAGGGGCGGCTGGCTCCTGGCGGGCGTGCGGTGCAGGCCGTAGAGGATCACCGTATCGAACTGCAGGCCCTTGGCCTTGTGCATGGTCATGATCTCGACGGCCCGGCCCTGCTCTTCTCCGGCTTCGGGCGCGGCATACAGGCGGGACAGCGCCGCATCCAGCCGCGCCGCGTCCAGCCCGCCGTGCGGGGCCAGGCGTTCGACCAGCGCGAACAGGCTTTCGGCATCGTCGGCCGCGCCGGCATCCGCGTACAGGGCCGCGCCGCCCAATCTCAGCCACAGGGCCTCGATCCAGGCGGCCCACGGCAAGGCGCCGCTGCCGTTGGACGTATCGAGCAGGATGCCGGCCACGCGCCGCAGGCGCAGCAGCTCGTCGGGCGGCAACACGCGTTCGGCCGGGCAAAGTTCGGAAGCCGCATCCCACAGGCCGCGCTGCGGCGCTTGCTGCTCGCCGCGCGGCACGCGCAAGGCCTCGGCCAGCAGGGCCGGCACCGGCGTGCGCAGGTCGTGGCCGAACAGCGCGTGCAACGAGGCCAGCGTGAGCCCGCACCAAGGCGCGCGCAACACCGACAGCCAGGCCAGGCGATCCGCGGGATGCGCCAGGGCGCGCATCAGCTGCACCAGGTCGGCCACCACTTCGCGGCGCGCCAGCGGCACCAGGTCCACGGCGCGACAGGCGATGCCCTCGCGCGACAGGCGCCGCACCAGCCGGCCCAGGTGGCCGCGCGCGCGCACCAGGATGGCCACGGGATGGCGGCTGGATGGATCGGCCTGCGCCAGGGCCTGGCGCACCAGGGCCAGCGCCGTCTCCTCGGCCTGCTGATCGGCATCCGCCGCCCTGGTCTCGCCGAAGGCCACATGGAACTGCACGGCCGGCCCGGCCAGCGGCGGATTGAAGGGCTGCGAGCGGGTATAGACGATGGCGCCGGCCGCCGCCTCGCTGACCTGCGGGAAGAGGCCCTGGAAAGTCGCGTTCACCCACTCGACCACGCCCGCCTGCGAGCGGAAATTGTCGGTGAGGTTGAGAAACGCCAGCCGCACCTCGCCGATGCCATGTTCGGCCACCTCCAGGAACAGGCCCACCTCGGCCTTGCGGAAGCGGTAGATGGACTGCATGGGGTCGCCCACCAGGAAGAGCGTGCGGCCGTCGCCGGCCTGCCATCCCGACGTGAGCGTCTGCACCAGGCGGACCTGCGTCTGGCTGGTGTCCTGGAACTCGTCGACCAGCAGATGGCGGATGGAGGCATCGAGCTTGAGCAGCAGTTCGCCCGGGTCGTCGGCCGCGCCCAGGGCGGACTGCGCGCGCTGGGCGATCTCGATGAAGTCGACTTCGCCGGTCTCGGCGAAGTCCACGCGCAGCTGCGCCACCGCCAGCTTGAGCGTCATGAGCTGCGCGCTCAGCACCTGCCATTGCGCGTCGGTAAACCGCGCGGGCGGCGCGCCGCGCAAGGCGTGCAACAGGCCGGTCCAGCGCGGCGCGTCGAGCTCGGCCCCGGACAGCCATTGCGTGAACGCCGTCTTGTGGCCGCTGTTGGGCGGAAAGCCCAGGCCCTTGTTGACGCCGCGGGCGCTGCGCAGGCTGCCGGCGCCGGTCAGCAGCAGGTGCGCGAGCGCCTGCCAGCGCGGCAGTTGCGCGGCCTCGCAAGCCAGGTCGTCATCCCAGTCGCGCAGGGCGGCCAGCGGGTTGGCGCCGCCGGCCGCGTCGAGTTCGGCGGCGGCCAGGCGGGCAGGCTCGCGCAAGGCCGCTTGCCAGCCCATCGGCAGGGCGCGCGCCGCGGCGCGCAGGTCATCGGCAATGGCCTCGGACAGCATGCTTTCCAGCTCGTCGCGGTCGCCGCCGTGGGCCAGCAGCGGCATCCACTGGTCGCGCTGCGCCAGCATGCCGGCGATGGCCTCGCCCGCGGCGCGCACGTCCACGTCCATGTGCTCGAGCAGTATCCGCACGGCCTCGAAATCGTCGGCCAGGGCCAGCGTGGCGTGCGCCGCCGCGGCGTAATGCGCCTCGGCATCGCTGGTGATTTCGGGCATGCCGCCCAGCTCGGACAGCCAGGGCATGCTGCGCACGAGCGAGGCGCAGAACGAATCGATGGTGCGGATGGCCAGCCGCGCCGGATGATGCAGCAGCTGCCAGCCCAGTTCCGCGTCGCGCGCCAGGGCGGCGCGCGCCAGCGCCCAGCTGCGCCGGCCGTGCTCGCTTTCCGGGGCGGGGCCCTGCGCCTCGCGCAGCTTGCCCAGCACGCGCGCGTGCATTTCGGAGGCCGCCTTGCGGGTAAAGGTGATGGCCACGATTTCTTCGGGCCGCGCCACCGTGGCCAGCAGGGCCAGGATGCGGTCGGTCAGGAGCTCGGTCTTGCCCGAGCCGGCCGGCGCCTGCACCAGGAACGAGGCGGCAGGATCGAGCGCGCGCAGGCGCGCCGCGAGATCGGAAGGCTGACTCTGCGCATTCATGACGCCCCCTTGGCGCTGCGCGCCGTCCCCCCGGGGGGGAATTCGCGCTTGAGGCGGCTCGGCGCGCTCATGTCCCCTCCCCGTCCTCGTCCTCGCCGCCGAGCTCGGCCGATTCGAGATTCAGGCGCAGAAAGGGCATGGCGTCGCAGTATTGCAGGTCCTGGGGGTTGACCGTGAAGTTGGCGGCATAGCCTTCGGCGTATTCGCCCGCCAGGCCTTCGATGGCCGCGCGCCAGCCTGCCAGGATGGCGCGCCATTCGCGACCCGAAAAGTCCTGGCTGTCCCGCGCCGCCTTCACGCCGTCCAGGCCCAGCTCGATGTCGTCATCGGACAGGCCCTGCGCGGCCACCTGGCGCGCATGCACCTGCGCCAGCACCAGGGCGGCCACGCCGGCCTCGGGCTCCTCGCCCGCCAGCACCGATGCATAGAAAGGCAGCTGAAGGTTCACCGGCCGCGCGCGCGACCAGTCCGACTCGGGCTTGCCGGGCGACATGCCGGTCTTGTAGTCGACGATGACCGCGCGGCCGTCCGGCAGCCGGTCCAGGCGGTCGAGCCGCACGCTCAGGCGCAGGGCGCCGTGCGTCCATTGATGCTGCTCCTCGACCTGGGCCACTTTGAAAGGCGTGCGCCGCGCCTCGATGTCGAACCAGGCCGCCAGCACCACGCGGGCCCGCTGGCACTCCAGCTCGCGCAAAGCGGCGCCGTAGCCGACGAGGATTTCTTCGGCCGATTGGGCGATGGACTCGTCCAGCAAAGGGCCGAAGCGCCCCTCGGCCATGGCCGCGTGCAGTTGCTCCTGGTCCGGCAGCATGCGCCACACCAGCTCGAGCGCGCGATGCAGGAACTGCCCGCGCTGGCTGGCGTCGGCCCCCTGCGCATAGTCGGCCATGGCCCGGCCGCCCAGGCGATGCCGCACAAAGGCCCATAAAGGATTGCGCGCCTGCGTGTCCAGCACGTCCAGGCCGCCCGCGGCCCCCCTGCCTGCCGCGGCGTCGACTTCCGGCAAGGGCGGGCCGCGATCGTCGTCGAGCATTTGCTGCGGCCAGGCCGCGGCGCCTGCCGTCCCGGGCATCCACCAGGATGTGCACGGCAGGTCGGCGATCAGCGGCGACGGCCGCAGCTCGCTCTCGCCTTCGTGCTGGGCATGGCTGACCACGATTTCCGGCGCGCAGGTGCACAGGGCCGCGACCAAGTTTTCGGCCCACTTGCGCTCGCGCTCGGGCGTAGCGCGCGGCGCGCCCGCGGCGCGCAGCACGGGCAAGGGCAGCAGGGGATTGGGCTTGGGCGAAGCGGGCAGCACGTCGTCCGTCAGGCCCAGCAGCCACATGCCGTCCCACGCGCCGCCTTCGGCCTCGAGCAAACCCAGCACGTCCAGCCGCGCCGACGGATCGCGCTGCGGCTGGAACGAGCTTGCCTGCGCCGCCCGCGCCAGCAGACGCACGGCGGCCCGGCCGTCGAGCAGCCCGGCCGCCGGCGCCAACGCGCCGTAACGGCCCAGCAGATCGCCCAAGGCTCCCACGACCTGGTAGGCCACGCTATCGAGCGCGCGTTCCCCCGGAAAACCCAGCGCGCCCAACGCCGCCCGCATGACCGGCACCCAGGCATCGCTGGCTTGCGGACCGCGCCCGGCAAAGGCTTGCCAGTCCTGCACGGCCTGCGTCCAGGCCTCGGCCAGCGGACTGCCGTCCAGGTCGCGCAGCCATTTGGCCGGCGTCAGGCGCAAGACACCGTTGCGTCGCCAGCGGGCATCGATCGCGGCATGGCGGGCCGCCTCGCGCCCATCGCCCGCGCAATGCCCTGCCAGCAGGGCCGCGCCCAATACCGGTGCATCGGCGCCGCCGGCTTCGGCCATGTGCGCCAGCGCATCCAGCCAAGCCAGCGCCGCGCGCGCCGCCGGCCATTCGGACAAGGGCCGGCCCACCGCCACGTTGTAGGCGTGGCCGCCGGCAGCCAATGCCCGGCCAAGCACGCGGCGGGCATACGGCGACTCGTCTTCGAGCTGGGCCGAGACGATGGCATAGCGCCCCGCGGGGTTTTCCGTCAGTCGCTGCGCCGCCCAGGCCGCCGCCGCGCGCCACTCCGCCGCATGGTCGCGCGCCACGTAACGGCCGGGCACGGCCGCGTCGCGCTGTTCCGCGGCCAGCCAGACGAGCGATGCGCCCTGGTCCCGGATGGCCCGCAGCAGCTCGGCAAAGCGCGGCGACTCGTCGGAAAAGCCCGCCAGCACAACGAACCGGGGCATGGGCAAGGTGCGCTGGCGCACGGCTTCGAGCACCCGCTCGTAGATGCGGTTGGCGTCCTCGGCATCGATTTCGCGCAGCGCATTCCGGTAGCGGACGCGCCAGCGCGCGTAGCTGCGATATTCGTCGGTGTCGGCGCCCGCCGGAATCCTGAGCCGCCATTCGGCCATCAGCGCATCGGCATCGGCCGCCAGGCGCGCGGCCTGCGTCGTGTCGAGCAGCACGCGGCCGGCCTCTTCTTCGGCGATGGCGCGCGCCCACAGCAATTGCGCCGCGAAGGCATCCAGGCGATAGGCAGGCAGGATATCCACATCGCCCGCGTCCGGCACGAAGGCCAGGTCGTCCGCCGCCGCCCCCAGCCAGACCGACAGCGGCAGCACGCGCGGCAGTTCGCTGACCTGGCGCTCGCTGCGCAAATAGGCCGCCAGCTCCTGCACCAGGCGGCGCGCCAGGCGGTTGTTGACGGTAAGCACGAGCGTGTCCACCGCGGGCAAGGCCGCAATCTCGGGCAACGCCGCCATGCGGCGGACCAGGGTCTCATTGTCGTCGGACATGCCGGCAGGATAACCTGTTCCCCTGCCCATCGAAATCTGCGAAAACCGTGCGCCCACCCCACCCCCGAATCGATTGCCAGGCACGCCCGATGCCGCCGCGCCGGCGCCGCCTCATGGCTGGCGCGCTCGCGGCTTGCCTGCTGCTTGCGGGCTGTTCGAGCCTGCCGCCAAGCGATGCCGGCCAGCCTGCCGCGGCCAGCGAGTCGCGCTGGCTGGATGCCACGCCGCGCATCGCCGTGGTCTCGGCCTTCGCGCCGGAGCTGGCCCTGCTAACGTCCCGGCTCGACCATGCCCGGACCTACCGCGTCAACGGCGTGCAGTTCAGCGCCGGCCTGCTGCAAGGCAAACCGGTATTGCTGTTTCTTTCGGGCGTCAGCATGACCAACGCCGCCATGAACACGCAGCTTGCGCTGGACCGTTTCCGCGTAAGCCACCTCGTGTTCAGCGGCATTGCCGGCGGCGTGAACCCTGCGCTGCATATCGGCGACGTGGCCGTGCCCGCGCAGTGGGGCCCCTATCTGGAAGCCACCATGGCGCGCGAAACCGCGCCCGGCAAATTCACCCCGCCCGCCTGGCAGAAAGACTTCACCGCCCCGCCTTTCGGCATGCTCTACCCGCGCCCGGTCGAAGTGCGCAGCGCGGCGCAGCCCGACTTGCACAAGAAGTTCTGGTTCGAGGTCGATCCCGTCCTGCTCGACCGCGCCCGGGCGCTAAGCGATGCCGTGCGCTTGAATCGCTGCGCGGCCACCGGCACCGGCGGGCAGACGTGCCTCGCGCATGAGCCGCGCCTGGTCGTCGGCGGCAACGGCGTGTCGGGATCCGCCTTCGTCGACAACAAGGCGCTGCGCGAATATGCGTTCCGCCGCTTCAAGACCGACGTGCTCGACATGGAAACCGCCGCCGTCGGCCAGGTGGCCTACGCCAATGGCGTGCCCTTCATCGCCTTTCGCTCGCTGTCCGACCTGGCCGGCGGCGGTGAAGGCGAGAACGAGATGGACACTTTCATGAAGATCGCGGCCGACAATGCCGCCGAAGTGCTGCTCGCCTTCCTGGGCGCATGGCGATGAGCCGCGCGGGGCTCAGGCCGACCGCAGGACGTGCATCAGGCCGGAGACGAACTGCGTGACGCCGAACGCCGCGATCGCCAGCGCGGACAGCAGCGCCACGCCGCTCGCCAGCCTGGCCGGCATTTTCTTGCGCAGCATGGCGGACGCGCCGCTGAGCAGCAGCCACCACGCCGCCGAACCGGCGAGCACGCCGGCGACCATGGGCGCGACCGAAACCCATCCCGCCGGCCCGCCGCCCTGGCCCGTGCCCAAGGACGACCCGAGCGCCGCGAAGATCCCGATGAACGAAAAGATCGTCATGGGATTGGAAAGCGTCAGAAAAAAAGTCGTGCCGAATGCGCGCGCCCGCGAGTCCTGCGCCACGCCGAGCGCGCCCAGCAGCCCATAGAACGCATCCGCGCAAACCGCCATGATAAGTGGCGCACCGCCATCAAGGAATTGGATAGTTGAGGTAAAACATGATCCGGCTGGCGGCACCGGACATCGCCGAATCCGCAGCGAGAAAGCCGCATCAGAGTAGAAGAACCCCCCTATGCAAAGCATGAACCTTCACACCACCTGCCACGCCTGCGGCTGGCAAAAATCCATCCCGCAGCACGGCGATACACCGATCGAACCGGCAGCCTGCCTCCAATGCGGCAGCACCGACATAGAAAACATATGGGCGCCCGGCGACCCGCTGCAAAACGCGCTGAGCGATGCCATCAACCGGGTGTTCGGGAAGAGCTAGCCGATATCGCTTTCAAGATTGGAAGATAAAAATTCATTCAGCCAGATACCGCGGGCAATTCATCCAGATGACAAGCCCACCAATGGCCTTCCTCAGACCGGCGCAACACCGGCGGCTCCGTGCGGCAGCGCTCGGTGACATAGGGGCAACGCGTCTGGAAATGACAACCCGGTGGCGGCGCGATGGGGCTTGGCACGTCGCCCTTCAGCATGATGCGCCGGCGCGCCGCGCCGGGCTGCGGCACGGGCACAGCCGACAGCAATGCCTGCGTGTAGGGGTGGCGCGGACTTAGAAAGATCTGGCGGCGCGTGCCCATTTCGACGATGCGCCCCAGGTACATCACGGCCACGCGATGCGTCATATGCTCCACGATCGCCAAATCATGGCTGATGAACAACAATGCCAGGCCCAGTTGTTTTTGCAGATCCTGCAGCAGGTTGACGATCTGCGCCTTCACCGACACGTCCAGCGCCGAAACTGCCTCGTCACAGATAATGACATCAGGCTCGGATGCCAGCGCGCGGGCGATGCCAATGCGCTGGCGCTGGCCGCCCGAAAACTCGTGCGGATAACGGTCCAGCCCTTCGCGAGTCAATTGCACGACGTCCATCAGCCGCTTCAGGCGGGCGTCGATGTCGGAAGCATCCGAAGCCAGGCCGAAGTTGCGCAATGGCTCGGTCAGAATGTCCCGGACCCGCATGCGTGGATTCAAGCTGGAGAAAGGGTCCTGGAAAACCACTTGCAGCCGCCGGTGGACGGATCGCAGCGCGCGACGAGACAGGCCGTCGATACGCTGGCCATCGAGACGAACCTGACCGTCCGTTACGTCCGACAGTCCCAGCACGGCGCGTGCCACGGTGGACTTGCCGCAGCCGGATTCGCCCACGATCGACAACGTCTCGCCGCGCGACAGCGAAAACGACACACCGTCGACCGCATGTACGCGGCGAGTGCCGCCAAACAGGCCGCCACCGATATTGAAATATTTTTTCAGCCCGGATACTTCAAGCAAGGGCGTCGTCATGCCACACTCTCCAAGACTTGTCCGGCGAAATGACAGGCAACCGGATGCCGTTCCCGCGCGTCGCGCAGACCCGGTGCCACGGTGCGACACACAGGCTGCACTCGCGGGCAGCGTCCGGCGAACACACAGCCCTGGATGCGGCGCTTCAGGCTCGGCACCAAACCAGGAATCTCCGACAGCCGCCCCATCTCTTCCTCGCGCGAGGCGCCAAGCCGGGGCACGGCGCCGAGCAGTCCTTGCGTGTATGGATGCAGCGGGTGATCGAACAGCTCTCCGACAGCGGCCTCCTCGACCTTGCGGCCGGCATACATCACCACGACCCGATCAGCCACTTCGGCGACCACGCCCAGATCGTGAGTGATGAGCACGATCGCAGCGCCAACACGCTGCTTGAGGCCGCGCATCAAGTCGAGGATCTGCGCCTGGATGGTGACATCCAAGGCGGTAGTCGGCTCGTCGGCGATCAGCAGCTTGGGGCTGCACGCCAGCGCCATGGCGATCATGACGCGCTGCCGCATCCCGCCCGATAGTTGATGCGGATACTCCCTGGCCCGGCGCTCGGGCTCGGGAATGCCTACCATGCGCAGCAGTCCGACGGTACGGGCGCGGGCCTGTTCTTTATTCAGTCCTTCATGCAACCGCAGGCTTTCGTCGACCTGATGGCCGATAGTCAGCACTGGATTAAGGCTGGTCATGGGCTCCTGGAAGATCATGGAGATGCTGTTGCCGCGGATATCGCGCATCTCGTCTTCGGACAAGGACAGCAGATCCCTGCCCTGAAACCGGATCGCCCCCGCGCTCTTGCCGACACCTTCCGGGATCAAACGCAGGATGGACATCGACGTCACGGATTTGCCGCAGCCCGATTCGCCCACGATGGCCAAGGTCTCGCCCGCTTCCACGGAAAACGATACGCCGTCGACCGCTCGGTTCACGCCATCCGGCGTCCGGAAGTGTGTCTGTAGATTTTCGACTTCGAGTATCGGCATTACAGGGCCTTTTCCATGCGGGGATCGAGCACGTCGCGCAACCCATCGCCCAGCAAATTCACCGCCAGCACGGTCAGCGACAGAAAAACCGCAGGAAAGATAATGATGTACGGCTTGACCTGCCACAAGGCACGGCCGTCGGCCATGATGTTGCCCCAGGATGGCGTGGTGGTCGGAACGCCCGCGCCGATGAACGACAGGATGGCCTCCAGCACCATCGCACTGGCGCAGATATAGGTGGCCTGCACAGTAATGGCCGACAGCGTATTGGGCAGGACATGCCGCGTAATGATGCGCATGGTGCGATTGCCGGAAGCGATCGCGCCGTCGATGAAGGGCTGGTCGCGCAGCGACAGCACCACGCCCCGGACCAGACGGGAAATGCGCGGTATCTCCGAGATGGTCAGCGCAACGATCACATTGCCCATGCTGCCGTGCGACACCGCCAGCAGGGCGATGGCCAGCAGAATGGGGGGAATCGCCATCATCCCGTCCATGACGCGCATGACGATGCCGTCGGCCCACCGCAAAAAGCCCGCCACCAACCCCACGGCCAGTCCCGCCGCCGAGGCGAACAGCGCCACGCAGAAACCCACGATGAGCGATACGCGCGCGCCGTACACAATGCGCGAATAAATGTCGCGGCCCAGCATATCGGTGCCGAACCAATACTGCGCCGAGGGTGGCCGGGCGCGGCGGGCAGGCGACAAGGCATTGGGATCGGCGTGCGCCAGGAGCGGCGCGAAGACCGCCATCAACACCAGCAACGACAACAGCGCCAAAGCAAACAGCATCTGTGGATGACGTCGGCAGAAACCCGAGAATCCCTTGCGCACACGAGGCTCTGGCAGCACGTCAGGCAGATCAGGCGCAATCACCAAATTGACTGGCACGGCGCCCATTTTCGTCTCAAGCGGATTCAATATCGTATCCTCGGGTCAACCAGGGTGTAGAGCAGATCGATGATCAAGTTCACCATGACATACAACAGACTGAAGAACACCACCACGCCCTGGATGACGGGGTAGTCGCGCTGCAGGATGGCATCGACCACCAGCCGTCCCAGGCCGGGAATGGCGAACACGCTTTCGGTGACCACCGCGCCGCCGATCAACAGCGCTATGCCCACGCCCACCACGGTCAAGATGGACACCCCGCAGTTGCGCAGCGCATGCACGAACAGAATGTCGCGCATCGACACGCCCTTGGCGCGCGCCGTGCGGATATAGTCCTGCTGCAACACTTCCAGCATGGCCGCGCGGCTGGTCCGGGCAATCAGCGCGACATACATCCCGCTGAGGGTGAACGCCGGCAGAATCAGCGACCGCACCGCCTGCCATACGCTTTCCGACAACGGCACGTAACCCTGCACCGGCAGCCACCCCAACCGCAGCGCGAACACGTACGCCAGGATGTAGCCGATCACGAATACCGGCACGGAAAAGCCCAATACCGACATGGACATGACCAGCGTGTCCAGTCGCCCGCCATGCCGGAAAGCCGCCACCACGCCCATCGGCACGCCGACCGCCACGGCCAGGACAATGGTCATTACCATCAACAACAACGTGGGTTCCAGGCTTGAGCCGATCAAGTGCGCCACGGGTTGCTTGTTGAAAACGGAATGGCCCATGTCGCCGCGCAGCATATGCCCGGCCCAGTCCATGAACTGCACCGCGAAGGGACGATCCAGCCCCATCTCCTGGCGGATGCGCTGCAAGTCCTGCTGCGTGGCCTGGTCCCCCGCCAGGATGGCGGCCGGATCGCCCGGCGCCACGAACAGCAGGCTGAAGATGAACACCCCCACCACGCATAGCACCGGGATCGTCGCCAGGATGCGCTTGACAATGTACTTCAGCATGGCAGGGCCACCTGCCGGCGGCGCGCCGATCTACGCACTGCGAATTCCCCAGAAAAAACATGCCGACCCGGGCAGGTCCCCGGTCAGGTTCTTGCGCAACGCGGTCTGGATGGTGAATTCGCCCAGCATGACGACGGGCATCATCTCCAGCGCGCGGCGCTGGCTCTCCTCGAACAGATGATCCTGCTCGGCGGGGTCTTGCGCGTCCATCCACTGGCTGGCGAGCTTTTCGATCTCAGGGTCGTCGAACCAGCCGAACCAGCCATCCTTGCCCTGCCCGCGCACATTGCTGTTGAGCGACGGATCACCCACCGACACGCTCGGCCAGGTCGTATGGAAAATGCTCCAGCCGCCCTTGTCCACCGACTCGCGCGACGTGCGGCGCTGGGTCACCGACCCCCAGTCCATATCCTGCAGATCGACGTTGAAGCCCATCTGCTTGAGCAGATCCGCCGTCACGTGGCCCAGCGGGCCGATCATGATGTTGTCGGTGGGGTTGATGATGACGACCTTCTCGCCCGCGTAGCCGCTTTCCTTGAGCAGCTGGCGCGCCTTGTCCAGGCCGCCGGGCTTGCCGAGCAGTGCATTCTTGACGCCGGGCATGCCGCAAGGATAGTTCGAGAGGCACTCCTTGTAGTCCTGCTCGTCGAGCCCCAGCGAGTTCATATAGTCACTCTGGTTGACGGCCTCGTAGACCGCTCGCCGCACCTTGGGGTTGTTGAACGGCGCCTGCGCGCTGTTGAATCGCATCACGACGATCATGCCGTACGGGTCGGACACCCGAGTCCGGATATTGGCATTGCTCCGCAGCACGGGCAACAGATCGGGAAGCGGCACTTCCCACCAGTCGACCTCGCCGTTCTGCAGCGCCGAGGCCGCCGTCGCCGAATCGGGAATGATGTGCCATTCCAGGCGGTCGAAATGCACCACCTTGCCGCCGGAAGTCCAGTCCGCCGGTTCGGAACGCGGCTTGTAGCCTTCGAATTTCTCGTACACCGCCTTGCTGCCAGGCACGTATTCGGCCGCCACGAAACGGAACGGCCCTGAACCTACCATCTCGGTCAGCGGCTCCGAGGCGCTAAGGCCGGCCAATCGCTCAGGCATCATGAAAGCGGGAGACGAATGCGGCTTGCTCAATACGAACAGCATGCGCGGGAAGGGCTTCTTGAGCTTGATCACCAGGCTGCGGTCGTCGGACGTGTCGTAGTCGGCCACGGCCTTGGCCAATTCCTGGCCCGAGGTATCGCGCTGCCCCCAGCGCTTCAGGCTGGCGGCGCAATCGCGGCTGCGCACCGGCTGGCCGTCATGGAAAGCCAGGCCGTCGCGCAGCTTGATCGTCCAGGTCAACCCGTCCGCGGACACTTGGGCGCTTTCCGCCATCTGCGGCTTGGGCTCCAGCTTGCCGTTGACGCCGTAGAGCGTGTCGAACACGCAGTAGCCGTGCGTCACGGTGACGGCAGCCGTCGTCACGACAGGATCGAGAATGGTCAGGTTGGCCTGCGGCACGAATTTCAGCACGCTCTTGCCGCCTTCCTGGGCGAACGCGAAGCGCGGAGCCATTGCGCTGGCCCCGGCCATACCGGCAATGCGAAGAAAATCTCTGCGGTTGAACATGATGCTTGTTTCCCTTGGGGCTAGGTTTTTGTCAATTGATCGATGCCGTCGCAGCCTCGCGCCGGCGCATGCGGACCGCGGGAAAGAGATTCCCGTGATTCGCGTTAGAAAGGATCGGCAAAATTCCGGTCCCGCGGCCAGAACGGGCTCGGCCGGTTGCGCCAAGGCAGCGCTCCCAGACCGGCCGGCGAGGCGCCCACGCTGTCAAGCAGCACCCATGGCGTCCGCGGGCCCAGCAAGTTGCGGAAATTCATGCCGTTCTTGAGCACCAGGACATCGCAGTCGTCCGGATCGATCCCGGCGGCGCGGAACTGCTCGTCCGCGTATTCGTAAGTCGGCTTGCTGGCCACCAGTACGCGCACGCCGCCTGCCTGCAGCACCGCCGTGGGACCCATGTCGCCCACCACGCCGCCGGATGGGCCGCCGACATAGGTAAAGCTGCCGTCGTGCAGATTGACCACCGTCGCCTTGACGGGAACCGGCTCGCCATAGCGCGGGTCGGCGCGAAAGCCCAGCGTGGCGTCCAGGACGGCCCCCGCGCCGGCGGCATGCGCCTCGGCCGCCACCTGCGCGTCGACCAGCGACACTGCGCAGCGCAGGCTGCCCGCGTGCTTGAGCAGGGCAGCCAGCACGTAAGCGGCGTCGCCCGAGGCGCCGGCGCCGACACAGTCGGCCGTATCGGCAAAGATGAACGGACGCACCGTGGCGCCTCGGGCCTGCTCGATGGCCGACTCGACGCTCAGCAAAGGCAATTCGAACTCTTCCCGCAAATCCCACATATGCTGGGCAATCTGCCGGGATACGCCCTCGGCCCTGCCGGCATCGCCGTCGGTGATCGCCAACGCCACATTGCCCGCTTCGTCATCGTCCAACCAGGGTTGCACGGTGAAGTAGCTGGTCGAGACCACGCCGTCGGTTTCCAGGCTGCGGGCCAGCTTCTTTACGCGCGCCAGCGGCGCCTCGTCGTAACGGGTGCAGCTGCCCGTCACCGGCACCAGCATAGGCAGGCGAGTCATGCGCATGACCGGACGCAGTTTGCCGGCCAGCGTGTCGCGCAACAATGCTGCCGCGCGCTTTCCGGTGTCATAGGCATCGTCGTGTGGGTAATTGGCATAGCCCACCAGTATGTCGGCGGTGCGAACCATCCGCGCCGACACATGGGCATGCAAGTCCAGGCTCGCGGCAATGGGCACGCCGGAGCCGACAATCTCACGCACGGCCGAAAGCAGCTCGCCTTCCGCATCCTTCACGCCGCCGCTGACCATCGCGCCGTGCAAGGCCAGGTAGACCCCGTCGAACGGCCCTTGCTCCCGGATACCCGCCACGATGGCATCCGTGGTGCGGCGGTAGAAGTCGTCCTCCACCTTGCCGCCCGAACCGCCATGGGCCACCAGGATGGGCACTAGGTCGAGCCCCCCCTCTTCGCGCAGGACCTCGACCGCGCCGGTCACCGCCAGAGGGCGGCCCTCGATGCGCGCGAACACATCCCCGCCCACCGCATACAGATTGAACAGCGCGAGATCATTTATCTTGGGAGAAAAATCGTTGCCCTCGAACTCGAAGCTGGCGATTGCGACTCTCTTTCGTCCTGAAACCATGGGGAACTCCTGGGTGCGAATACGACGTGGCCGAATTATGAGTGTTCGAACAATCGCGTCGCAATTTCGCAGCGGGGACGAGGCATGACGCAAATTGACGCACTCAGGCACGCCGCGATCCGGCACGGTGACGAATTACGGCGCTGGCCTATGTGCGTCATCCCTTTCGCACTTTTCCCAGCTTCTAGGGAAACCCCTAGCTGAAGAGTCTTGATTTACAGCCTTGCCCACTTGTGCCGACCATCGCGGACAGCCCGTAATTCGCTTCACCGCAACGCGCGTCGCGGCCAATCCACCGACTTGCCGCCCCCCTGATGATTACCCCTATTCGCAGTGCCGCTGCGCGCGAACGCCCTTGCCGCGTGCGTATCCCGCGGACTCTCGCACCAGGCTGACGCAAGCCGCGCCCCCGCTGCGTCACAGTACGTCTAGGACGGGGCCGGTTGCGAAATTGAAATGACGTGCGATGCCCTGGAGAATTTCGCCCGGACATCGCCACCCTAAGCGCATCCGCCGGGGCGGCCTGATTGCATCGATGGGCCAAGCCCGCCCCAACCCAAAATTATGGAGAAAGCATGATACGCAAGCTGAAAGCTGCAAAACCCGCCCAGGTACAAGATGCCATTGCCCGCGAGGTGCAGCAGGTCGTTGCCGGGATCATCGCTGACGTCACGCAACGCGGCGACGTCGCGGTGCGGGAGTACTCGGTCAAGTTCGACCGCTGGAACCCCGAAGCCTTTTGCTTGAACGACGCGCAGATCGCCGACTGCATCGCGCAACTCTCCGCGCGCGAACTCGACGACATCAAGTTCGCGCAAGCGCAGGTCCGGCGCTTCGCCGAAGCGCAAAAAGCCGCGCTCACCGACATCGAGATCGAAACCATCCCGGGCGTCGTGCTGGGCCACCGCAACATCCCCGTGGATTCCGTCGCCTGCTACGTGCCCGGCGGCAAATACCCGCTGATCGCTTCCGCCCACATGGGCGTGGTCACCGCCAAGGTGGCCGGCGTAGGCCGCATCGTGGCCGTCGCTCCGCCGTTCGAAGGCAAGCCCAATCCGGCCATCGTCGCCGCCATGCACCTGGGCGGCGCCGACGAGATCTACTGCATCGGCGGCGTGCAAGCCGTGGCGGCGCTGGCGCTGGGCACCGACACCTTCCGCCCCGTCGACATGATTGTCGGTCCGGGCAATGCCTATGTCGCCGAGGCCAAGCGGCAGTTGTTCGGCAAGATCGGCATCGACCTGATCGCCGGCCCCACCGAGACGCTGCTGCTGACCGACCACACCTGCGACGCGGAAATGGCCGCCGCCGACCTGCTCGGCCAGGCTGAACATGGCGTCAACTCTCCCGCCGTGCTGGTGACCACCTCCAAGCAACTGGCCGAGGCCCTGCCCGCCGAGATCGAGCGCCAGCTGGCGGTCCTGCCCACCGCGGCGATCGCCGGTGTCGCATGGCAAGACTACGGCGAGATCATTCTGTGCGACACGCTGGAAGAGATGGTCCAGGAAGGCAACCGCATCGCTTCCGAGCATGTGCAGGTGCTGACCGAGGATCCGGAATACTTCCTGGAACACCTGACCAACTACGGCGCGCTGTTCCTGGGCGCGCGCACCACCGTTTCATATGGCGACAAGGTCATCGGCACCAACCACACGCTGCCCACCATGGGTGAGGCGCGCTATACCGGCGGGC
>DASWPO010000130.1:0-6005 GCA_036404015.1 Bordetella sp.
AGCGCACCACAGCCTGCCACATCGACATGCCCATGCGGCATTGCACGGTGGCGCTCGACGGCAGGCCCGTCGTGATCGCGGGCGTGGTCCAGGACGAGGCCGGGCTGGCCCATGCCGCCGGCAAGACGGGGCTGAAGTGACCCGCCAGGTTTTTGAGCAATGGTTTGAACAAATCGTTTGCATGCGTTGTGTGGTTCGATGAGTCGTCAATATCCAAGGGGAACACGTTCATGAGTATCCGTATCAAGCAGTCGATCCTGGCATTGGGCCTGGCCGCGGTCGCCGCGGCGCAAACCGCGATGGCCGAGGGCACCATCAAGATCGGCGAGATCAACAGCTACAAGTCCCAGCCGGTTTTCACGGACGGCTACAAGAAGGGCATGATGCTGGCCATCGACGAAGCCAACGCCGCCGGCGGCGTCGACGGCAAGAAGCTCGAACTCATCACCCGCGACGACAACGCCAACCCCGGCGACGCCGTGCGGCTGGCCGAAGAGCTCATCTCGCGCGAAAACGTCGACATCCTGGCGGGCGCCTTCTATGCCAACATCGGCACGGCCCTGGCCGATTTCGCCAAGCAGAAGAAGCGCTTCATGCTGGTCACCGAGGCGCTCTCCGACAACATCGTGTGGTCCGCGGGCAACCGCTACACCTTCCGCCTGGATGCCTCCACCTACATGCTGAGCGCGGGCCTGATCGACGCGGCCGTCGCCCAGCACAAGAAGCGCTGGGCGCTGGTCTACCCCAACTATGAGTTCGGCACGGCCGCCGCCGCCGCCTTCAAGAAACTCATGAAGGAACGCCAGCCCGACGTCGAATTCGTCGCCGAACAGGCGCCGCCCTTCAACAAGATCGATGCCGGCAGCGTGGTGCAGGCCATCGTCGATGCCAAGCCCGACGGCATCTTCAACGCGCTGTTCGGCGCCGACCTGGCCAAGTTCGTGCGCGAAGGCACGACCCGCAACCTGTTCGGCGACAACATGCCGGTGTTTTCCATCATTACCGGCCAGCCCGAATACCTGGAGCCGCTGCGTGACGAAATTCCGCCCAACTGGACGGTGACCGGCTACCCCTGGTACAGCATCGATACGCCGGCGCACAAGGCTTTCCTCGCCGCCTACCAGGCCAAGTACGGCAAGGAAAACCTGCGCTTCGGCTCGATCATCGGCTATGCCGCCATCAAGTCCATCATCGCCGGCATCCAGGCGGCGGGCGGCAAGACCGACGCCGAATCCATGGTCAAGGCCTTCAGCGGCCTGAAGTTCGACACGCCGGACGGCCCGATGCAATTCCGCGCCATCGACCATCAGGCCACCTGGGGCCTGTATGTGGGCAAGATCGCCGCCAAGGACGGCCAGGGCGCCATGGTCGACTACCACTACGTGACCGGCGACAAGCTCCTGCCGTCCGACGACGAAGTGCGCAAGATGCGTCCGGCCGACTGAGATGAATGCATCCGCACTGCTGTCCCAGTTGCTCAACGGGCTGGCCGAGGCGTCGTCGCTTTTCCTGGTGGCGGTCGGCCTGTCCTTGATCTTCGGGGTCACGCGCGTCGTCAATTTCGCCCACGGCTCTTTCTACATGCTGGGTATCTATCTGGCGTATTCGCTGGTGGAAAAATTCGGCGTGGGGCCGTCGGGCGCCGCGGGCTATTGGTGCAGCCTGGTGCTGGCCGCGGTGCTTGCCGGGCTCATCGGCGGCATCGTGGAGATCGTGCTGCTGCGGCGCATCTACCGGGCACCCGAGCTGTTCCAGCTATTGGCCACCTTTGCGCTGGTGCTGGTCATCAACGACGCGGTGCTGTGGCTGTTCGGACCTGAAGAGCTGCTGGGCCGGCGGGCGCCGGGCCTGAGCGGGGCCATCCAGGTCCTCGGGCGCGCCTATCCCAGCTACAACCTGTTCCTGATCGTCATCGGCCCGATCGTGCTGGCCCTGCTGTGGCTGCTGCTGACGCGCACGCGCTGGGGGACGCTCGTGCGCGCCGCCACGCAAGACCGTGAAATGCTGGGCGCCCTGGGCATCAACCAGGCCTGGCTGTTCACCGGCGTGTTCGCCCTGGGCGCGCTCCTGGCGGGGCTGGGCGGCGCCGTGCAGCTGCCGCGCGAGCCGGCCAGCCTGACGATGGACCTGCGCGCCATCGGCGACGCCTTCGTGGTGGTGGTGGTTGGCGGCATGGGTTCCATCCCGGGCGCCTACGTCGCGGCGCTCCTCATCGCCGAAATCAAGGCGCTGTGCGTGGGCCTGGGCGTGGTGCACTTCCTGGGTGTTTCGTTTTCGTTCACCAAGCTGACGCTGGTGGTCGAGTTCCTGGTGATGGCGCTGGTGCTGGTCTTCCGGCCCTGGGGCCTGATGGGCCGCCCGCAGGCGGCCAGCCGCAACACCGGCCCGGTCGAGGCGCCGCTGCGTCCCGGCACGCCCGCCTTCAAGGCGCTGGTGACGGTCGTGGTGATCATCCTGGCGGTGCTGCCGCTGCTGTCGACCTGGCTGCCCTATGCCACGGTGCTCACGCAGGACGTGCTGACCGCCGTGCTGTTCGCCGTGAGCCTGCACTTCATCATGGGGCCCGGCGGCATGCACTCCTTCGGCCATGCCGCCTACTACGGCCTGGGCGCCTACGGCGCCGGCATCCTGCTCAAGTCGCTGACCATGCCCATGCCGCTGTCGCTGGCCCTGGCGCCCCTGTTCGCCGGCGCGGGGGCGCTGGTGTTCGGCTGGTTCTGCGTGCGCCTGTCGGGCGTCTACCTCGCCATGCTCACGCTGGCCTTCTCGCAGATCGTGTGGTCGGTGGTGTTCCAGTGGGACGAAGTCACAGGCGGCTCCAACGGCATGATCGGCGTGTGGCCGCCCGACTGGCTGGGCGGCAATGCCTATTACTACCTGACGCTGGTGCTGGTGGTGCTGGCCATCTTCGTGCTGCGGCGCATGTTGTTCGCGCCCTTCGGCTATGCCTTGCGCGCCGGCCGGGACTCGGCCCTGCGCGCCGACGCGGTGGGTATCGACGTCAAGCGCGTGCAATGGGCCGCCTTCGTCATCGCCGGCCTCGCCGCCGGCCTGGCGGGCGCGATCTTCGTGTTTTCCAAGGGCGGCATTTCGCCGGATTCCATGAACGTGGGCAAGTCGGTCGACGGCCTGGTGATGGTGCTGCTGGGCGGCGTGCAGACGCTGCTGGGCCCGGTGGTGGGCGCGGCGGTGTTCAACGTGCTGCAGGACTACATCATCCGCGCCACGGACTACTGGCGCGCCCTGTTCGGCGGCATCATCCTGCTGCTGGTCCTGGCCTTCCCGCAAGGCATCGTGGGCTTCGCCCGCCAGGTGGCCGAGCGCTGGGGGGCGCGTAGCGCCAAGGGGACCACATGACGGCCCTGCTGGAAGTCCGCAACCTGAGCAAGGCTTTCGGCGGCGTGAAGGCTGTCGACGGCATCGATTTCGACATCGCCGAGGGCGAGCTGCTGGCGCTCATCGGCCCCAACGGCGCGGGCAAGTCCACCACCTTCAATATGGTGGGCGGACAACTGTCGGCCACCACCGGGACGGTCATGTTCGACGGCGTCGACCTGGTCGGCATGAAGCCGCGCGACATCTGGCGGCGCGGCGTGGGCCGCACCTTCCAGATCGCCGCCACCTTTGCCTCGCTGACGGTGGCCGAGAACGTGCAGATGGCCCTGTTGTCGCACCACGGGCGGGTGTTCGGCCTGTGGAAGCCGGCGGCGGCGCAGTTCCGCGGCGAGGCCGTGGCCCTGCTGGCGCAGGTGGGCATGGACGCCCAGGCCGACCGGCCCTGCAGCGAGCTGGCCTACGGCGACGTCAAGCGCGTGGAGCTGGCCATGGGGCTGGCCAACGATCCCAAGCTGCTGCTCATGGACGAGCCCACGGCGGGCATGGCGCCCAAGGAGCGCAACGACCTCATGGCGCTGACCAAGCGCCTGGTCGTCGAGCGGCGCATGGCCGTGCTGTTCACCGAGCACAGCATGGACGTGGTGTTCGCCTATGCCGACCGCATGATCGTGCTGGCGCGCGGCCGGCTGATCGCCGAAGGCGATGCGCAGACCATCCGCAACCATCCCAAGGTGCAGGAAGTGTATTTCGGTTCTGGCAAGACATTCGAGAAGGGCAAGGCCATGCAGGGAGCCCTGGCATGAGCGGCGCAGCGCTCGATACACCCATGTTCGGCGCCGCCACGCCCGTGCAGCCGCCGCTCCTGGAAGTCGGCGGGCTGAACGCCTGGTACGGTTCGGCCCACATCCTGTTCGACGTGTCGCTCGATGTGCGGCGCGGCGAGGTCGTGGCCCTGATGGGGCGCAACGGGGCGGGCAAGTCCACCACCTTCAAGGCCATCATGGGGCTGCTGGGCAAGAGCCAGGGACAGGTGAAGTTCCTGGGCAAGCCCATCATGGGCCTGCAGCCCTACGAGGTGGCGCGCCTGGGCCTGGGTTTCGTGCCCGAAGACCGGCGCATCTTCACCGACCTCACCGTGACCGAAAACCTGGACGTCGGCCGCCAGCCGCCGCGGCTGTGGCCCGACGGCAGCGAGTCGCTCACCTGGACGCCCGAGGCCCTCTACGAGTTGTTTCCCAACCTGGGCGCCATGCAGGACCGTCCCGGCGGCAATATGAGCGGCGGCGAGCAGCAGATGCTCACCGTTGCCCGCACGCTGATGGGCAACCCTTTCCTGGTGCTGCTCGACGAGCCTTCCGAAGGCGTGGCGCCGGTGATCGTCGAACAGATGGCGCACATGATCCTGCAGCTCAAGGCCAAGGGTGCAAGCATCCTGCTATCGGAGCAGAATATGCACTTCGCCGAACTGGTGTCCGACCGGGCCTACGTGCTGGAAAAAGGCCAGATCAAGTACGAGGGCAGCATGGCCGAGCTGGCTGCCAACGATGAAGTGCGGCGTGCCTATCTCGCCATGTGATCCCCCATCCGTCAGAGTCTCCATGAAAGCCTTCTACCATCCCGACCAGGTATTGCATCACCCCCGTTCTTATTATTCGCGCGGCAAGATGCGCGAGCCGCAGGAAGTCCCCGGCCGCGTGCAGGCGCTGGCCGACACGGCCCGCAAGCTGGGCATGGACGTGCAGCAGCCGGCGGATGCCGGCGCCGGCCCGATCTCGGCCGTGCACACGCTGGACTACCTGGCCTTTCTGCAAAGCGCCTGGCGCGAATGGAAAGACCTGCCCGAGGACTGGGGCGACGAGGTGCTGTCCAATGTGTTCGTGCGCTCGCCCAATCCCATGCGCGGCATCCTCGCCAAGGCGGCCCGCTACCTGGCCGACGGCAGCGCGCCGGTGGGCGAGCAGACCTGGCGCTCGGCCTACTGGGCCGCGCAGTGCGCCATCGCCGGCGCGCAGGCCCTGATCGACGGCGACCCGTCGGCCTATGCCATCTGCCGCCCGCCCGGCCACCATGCGCGCGTCGATGCCGCGGGCGGCTTCTGCTACCTGAACAACGCAGCCATCGCCGCCCAGCACTTGCGCGGCAAGTTCAAGCGCGTCGTCATTCTCGATACCGACATGCACCACGGCCAGGGCATCCAGGAGATCTTCTGGGAGCGCAATGACGTCTTCTACATCTCCATCCACGGCGACCCCACCAACTTCTATCCCGCGGTCGAGGGTTTCGAGGACGAGCGCGGCGCGGGGGCAGGGTTCGGCTACAACCTGAACATTCCCATGCCGCACGGCAGCAGCCAGGAAGTGTTCATGAAGAGCCTGGACCAGGCCATGGACGCCATCAAGCTGTTCCAGCCCGATGCGCTGGTGCACTGTCTGGGCTTTGACGTGTTCGAGAAGGACCCGCAGCACAAGGTGTCGGTGAGTTCCGAGGGGTTCGAGATCCTGGGCCGCAGGATTGCCGCTTGCGGCGTGCCGACGCTGATCGTGCAGGAGGGCGGGTATCATATCGAGACGTTGGGTGATAACGCTACGCGGTTTTTTGCTGGACTTGGGCGTAGTTGAGTTCTTGAGCCGCATCGTCGCCGGGGAAGAGGGGGCCGGCTGCATCGCGGC
>DASWPO010000131.1:0-4538 GCA_036404015.1 Bordetella sp.
GTTGGTGGCCAGGTCGAGCAGCAGCTTGCTGCGCTCGTCGGCATGGGAGTAGACCAGGGCCGTGCGCGTGATGTTGACAGCCGTGATGACGCGCTGCGCCATCTGGTTGGCGCGCGGGCCCAGCTCCATGCTGAAAAACACTTGCAGCCAGGCCCCCAGGCTGACCAGCATGAGGGCGGCAAGCAGCAGGAAAGTACGGCCGAACAGCCCCAGCCTCAAGCGTGAGGTGAGGGTTCTGGCTAGTTTTTTCAGGCGGGGCACGGAATCATGCTTCTGCCCGGCGGCCAGGCTGTGATGCTCAGTTACCGCCATCCGGGACGAATACGTAGCCCAGGCCCCAGACCGTCTGGATGAAGACCGGCTTGGAGGGGTTGGGTTCGATCAGCTTGCGCAGGCGGGAAATCTGCACGTCGAGGCTGCGGTCGAAGGCTTCGTACTCGCGGCCGCGCGCCAGTTCCATGAGCTTGTCGCGCGAGAGCGGGATCTTGGGGTGGCGGGCAAAGACTTTGAGCACGGAGAATTCGCCCGTGGTGATGGGGACCGGCTCGTTGTCCTTGGTGAGCGTGCGGGTGGACAGGTTGAGCACATAGGGCCCGAAGGCGATGGACTCGTTTTCCTGGCTGGGCGCGCCGGGGTGTTCTTCCGTGCCGCGGCGGCGCAGGATGGCATTGATGCGGGCCAGCAGTTCGCGCGGGTTGAAAGGCTTGGACAGGTAATCGTCAGCACCCATTTCGAGGCCGACGATACGGTCGATTTCTTCGGCCTTGGCCGTGAGCATGATGATGGGCGTGTTGTCGTGCCCGCCGCGCAGGCGCCGGCAGATCGACAGGCCATCTTCGCCAGGCAGCATCAGGTCGAGCACCAGCAGGTCGAAGTGCTCTCGCTGCCACAGCTTGCCCATTTCCTTGGCGTCTTCGGCGACGAATACGTTGAAACCCTGTTCCGACAGATAACGGCGCAGCAGGTCACGCAGCCGGGGATCGTCGTCGACGACGAGGATCTTGCGGATGGGAGTGGTGTTTTGAGTATTCATGGCGGCAAATGTAACAGCGGGACGTGGCACCGACTAGTGAGTATTCATAACAAGATATTACGTTTTGCATATTGCCATGAAAACCCGGGCACAGGGATAGAACGGTGCGAACACGGATCGCGATTCCGTACAATTCTCCTCCATGAAGCTGAATTTACTGGCCTTTGAAACTTCTTCCTCGCGGTGCGGCGTGGCCCTGCTGCGGCAGGACGGCGGCCCGCCCGAGCTGGCGCAGCTCGAGCACGACGGAGCCCAGGAGCACGCCGAGCGCCTGCTGCCCATGGCGGGCGAACTGCTGGCGCGCGCAGGCCTGGCGCCGGCTGCCCTGGATGCCGTGGCCTTCGGCCAGGGGCCGGGCGGCTTCACGGGCCTGCGGGTGGCCTGCGGCGTGGCCCAGGGCATCGCGCTGGGGCTGGGCCTGCCGGTGGTGCCGGTCGTCTCCCATCTGGCGGTGGCCGAGGACGCCCAGGCCGGGCCGGACGACGCGGTCCTGGTGGCGCTCGATGCCCGCATGGAAGAGGTCTATCTGGCGGTCTATATGCGGGCGTCCGCCCAGGCGGGCGTTCAAGATTCGATACAAGATTCCGGGGGCGGGAGGGCCTGGCGCGTGCTGCAGGAGCCCCTGCTGATCGCCGCCGCCGAGGTCGTGCCCTGGGCGCAGCACCATCTGCCGGCCTGGTCGCGGCAGGCCGGCCGCGCGCTGTCGCTCCTCCTGGCGGGCGATGCCTGGCGGGCTTATCCCGCCATATCCGAGGCAGGGCTGCGGCAGGCGCCCCTGGGGCGGCCGCGCGCCGCCACGGTGGCGCGCCTGGCCCGGCAGGCCTGGCTGCGCGGCGAGACGCTGCCGCCCGAAGAGGCGGCGCCGCTCTATGTGCGCGACAAGGTGGCTTTCACCACGGCCGAGCGGGAACGGGGGCAGGGCGGCAATCCGCGCGCCAGCAGTGCGCTGCCCGCCGCCGAGGCCTATGTCCTGAGCGCCATGTCCCTTGGCGACCTGGACGAGGTGGCGGCCCTGGAGGCGCAGGTGCAGGACTTTCCCTGGACCCGGGGCAATTTCGACGATGCCCTGAGGTCCGGCTATCCGGCCTGCGTGCTGCGGCTCGGCGCGCAGCTGGCGGGCTTTTGCGTGATGATGCCGGCGCCCGACGTGGCGCACCTGCTGGTGATCGCCGTGGCCCGGGACCGGCAGCGGCATGGGCTGGGCCATCGCCTGGTCGACTGGTGCCATGCCCAGGCCGTGGCCAGCGGCGCCGAGGGCATCTTGCTGGAGGTCCGGCCGTCGAACGAGAACGCGCGCCGCTTCTACGAGCGGCTGGGCTTTCGGCAGATCGGCGTGCGCAAGGGGTATTACCCCGCCGCCGCCGGCCGCGAGGACGCGTTGGTACTGCGCCGCGATGTTCTGGCGCAGGGGCGCCGCGATGTGCCGCCAGGCGGGGGGGCATGATGACGGCCGGGGGGGCGCCTCGCGTCAATCCGCTGCAGCGCCTGTGGCTGCGCGAGATCGGCATCGAAAAGACCTGGCTGCGGCAGGACGAGCCGCCCAAGCCCGCGGCGGTTGCCGCGCGGCCTGCGGCCCCGAGCGCCGCCCCGCAGGCCGAGGCCGCCGCGCCCCGCCCCGTGGCGGCCGCGCCGTCCAGGCCGGCGCCCGCGCGCGCGCCGGCTCCCGCAGCCGCCGAACCTGCTGCGGCCGCGCCGCGCGAGGTGGATCCCGAACAGGCCGGGCGCGTGGCCCGGGCCGACCTGGGCACCTTGCAGGAGATGGTGACCGGCTGCTCGGCCTGCGGCCTGTGCCAGGGCCGGCGCCAGGCCGTCTTCGGCATGGGGGCGGCGGCACCGCGCTGGATGGTGGTGGGCGAAGCGCCGGGCGAACAGGAAGACCGCCAGGGCCTGCCTTTCGTGGGGCGTTCGGGGCAATTGCTCGATGCCATGCTGGCGGCCGTGGGCATGAGCCGCGAGCGCGATGTGTTCATCGGCAATGTGATCAAGTGCCGTCCGCCGGGCAACCGCAATCCCACGCCCGAGGAAATCGCGGCCTGCAGCCCTTACCTGATGCGGCAGATCGAACTGCTCAAGCCGGAACGCATCCTGGTGCTGGGGCGCTTTGCCGCCCAGACCTTGCTCGATACCGATGCCACCATCGGCAGCCTGCGCGGACGCGTGCACACCGTGCGGGTCGGTGGGCGCGAGATTCCGGTGGTGGTGAGCTATCACCCGGCCTACCTGTTGCGCAGCCCGTCGGAAAAGGCGCGCAGCTGGCAGGACCTGCAACTGGCCGCCAGGACCTAGGCCCCGGGCAGCGGGCCTTTTCGGTCCAGCCTATTCGTCCATGGCGCGGCCGTGGCCTTCCAGGCCGATCTGCTGCTGCAGTTCGGGATGGGCCTTCATGTTGCGGCGGCTCCAGGCCATGAAGATCAGCATCAGCACGACGACGATCAGGCCGAAGAGAACGATGATCTGGTTGATGGGGAGCTTGAGCCACAGCAGCAGCGTATAGGCGGCCACCATGAGCAGGATGTTGATCTGCTCGTTGAAGTTCTGCACGGCGATCGAGTGCCCGGCGGAAAGCAGCACGTGCCCGCGGTGCTGCAGCAGCGCGTTCATGGGCACCACGAAAAAGCCGGCCAGCGCGCCGGTGACCAGCAGCAGCAGGTAGACGCTCCAGGTGGAATAGGCCAGGGGCATGAGCAGCACCACCAGGCCCATCAGGGCGCCGACCGGCAGCACGCACAGGGCCCGGGACAGGGAGATGCGCCCGGCCAGGATGGAGCCCACGACGGTGCCGGCCGCGGCCACGCCCATGAGCATGGAAGCCTGGTCGAGCCGGTAGCCCAGATGGCTCTTGCCCCATTCGATGACGACGAGCTGCAGCGTGGCGCCGGCGCCCCAGAACAGCGTGGTCACCGCCAGCGAGATCTGCCCCAGCTTGTCGCGCCACAGCACCCCGACATACCCGCCGAACACCCGCACCAGCTTGAAGGGGTTCTTCTGCTGGCGGGGGTAGCGCACATGGGTCTTGGGGATCAGCAGGTTGCACAGGGCGGCCATCACGTAGATCGCGGCGATCACCAGGATGGCGCCTTCGGCGGGCGTGCGCACCAGCTTGCTGACGAGGGAGTGGTGCAGCAGCACGTCGGAGACGCGCGGCGAGATGAGCAGCCCGCCCAGCATGGTGCCGATGATGATGGACAGCACGGTGAGGCCCTCGATCCAGCTGTTGCCCTTGACCAGCAGTTGCGGGGGCAGCATTTCCGTGACGATGCCGTACTTGGCGGGCGAGTAGGCGGCCGCGCCGATGCCCACCAGGGCATAGGCCAGGCAGACCAGGTAGGACCGGTGCAGGAAATGCAGGCCCAGGCTGGCGTAGCAGAACATGAGCAGGCAGCCGCCCACCTTGAGCGCGTTGGTCAGGAACATGACCCAGCCCTTGGGGAAGGAGTCGGCGAACGCGCCCACGAAGGCGGCCAGGACGACATAGGCCAGGGCGAAGGACCACTTCATGAGAGGC